>CAYQOQ010000001.1:0-83262 GCA_964419175.1 uncultured Occallatibacter sp.
AGCAGCTGATTCGTAATCAGCAGGTCGTCGGTTCGAGTCCGACTTTCGGCTCCAGTTTCATCCCCACCCAAAAGACGCTCAGACGAACAGTTTGACGCGCGGAATGGCCTCCTGTGAATGGAGGCCATTTTCGTATTGCAATTTGCAGGCCCTAGCACCACAGCATGAGCTCTTCCAGTTTCTCAAGAAAGCTGTCGCGCAGACCTTGCAGTTCGCCCAGGCGCCCTATGCCTTCCAAACTCCTGCCCTGAGCCTGTAACGCCACAATGGCCGAGGCAAGCTCGTGGAACTGCAGATGAGCCTTATCGACAGGCTGGTATTGCGGTTGCTCGCCTCGGCCGGCCTGCTTCTCGGCGTCAAGCCAAACGCCGAATCGACATCGGCGCGGATCGAGCTCTGGAGGCGAATGACGCCTGCCCTGGAGAAAGGAATCAAAGGCCGCAAGCCAGGCCCCGTGCTCCACGCTGGCAGAGAGCAGTGCCCGGTTACCGGAGTGGACCTTAGGCACCTCGGCCCAGCGTGGATCGGGCTGCCACACCGATACCCAGCCTGGCAGGTCGCCGGCGGGCATGGGCCGTGCTATGCCGTAGCCTTGCGCTAGTTCGCAGCCCAGCCGCAGCAACATCATTCCGTGCTCCACAGTCTCAACGCCTTCGGCGATCACCTGGCGGTGGAAAGCCGAGGCCAAGCCCAAAATACCCTCAAGAATGTTCAGGTTCTCCGTATCCTCGAGCATATCGCTCACAAAACTCTGGTCGATCTTGAGGATGCTGGCGGGAAGCCGCTTCAGATAGGTCAGCGAAGAGTAACCGGTGCCAAAGTCGTCCAGCGCGAACGACACTCCTATGTCATGACACGCCTTTAACACCTGCGAGGTCTGCACCACATCCTGCAGCGCGCTTGTCTCCAGGACTTCTATCTCCAGACTGAACGGCTTGACGCCCGGGTGCGCCGCAAGCAGCTTGCTCAGACGGTCAACAAAATCCGGCTGTTGCAACTGCATGGCGCCCACATTCACGCTGACCGGCATCTCGAGCCCAGCGGCCCTCCAGGACTCCATTTGAGCAAGGGCGGTGTCGATCACCCACTCGCCAACTTCGATGGCCAAAGGATGGTCTTCGATCACCGGCAAAAACATGCCCGGCGGCAGCAGTCCACGCTCTGGATGCTGCCAGCGGATGAGAGCCTCAGCTCCCACCACCTTGCCGGTGCGCATGTTTACCTTGGGCTGGTAATAGAGGACGAACTCACGCGCTGCCAGCGCGTTGCGGATGTGCTCCAGGTTTTCATGCCGGCCGCGGACTGTCTGGTCGTGATCGGGATCGAAGATGTGGTGGCGGTTGCCGCCCAGAAGCTTGGCCTGATACATGGCCTGGTCGGCCTGACGCAGCAGCAGTTCCGCATCCGCCTCTTCCGGTTGCGGGTAGAATGTGACCCCGATGCTCGCCGAAACGCGCAGGCTTAGATCGCCAACCTGCACCTGTTCGGCTGCCGCCTCCAGCAGCCTCGCCAGCATCGGAGCGCTGGCTCCGGCATCGTCCAGGTCGATGATTACAGCCACAAACTCGTCCCCACCCAGCCGGGCCAGTGTGTCGCCGTCGCGCAAAGCGCATTTCATATCAAAGGCCAGCGAAGTCAGCAGACGGTCGCCTGCTTCATACCCATGGCGTTCATTGATGCTTTTGAAGCCGTCCAGATCGAGGGACGCGACCGCAATCATCTGCTTGCGCCGTTTTGCCTGCGCCATGGCCTGGTAAAGACGATCGGCAAGCAGGGTCCGGTTGGGCAGGTTCGTCAGACCATCGTAGTGGGTCACATGTTCCAGTTGCTGCGCGTGTTTTTTCAGTTGGGTGATGTCTGAGAACAGGGCAACATACTGCAGCACATTGCCGCCGGCATCGTGTACGGCATTGATCGTCAGGTTTTCGGCAATAGCCTCCCCACTCTTGTTGCGATTCCAGATTTCCCCGGACCATTGCCCCTCCTGCAACAGCGAACGCCACATGTTGGCATAGAATTCCGCGCTCTGCATACCCGACTTGAGAATGCGTGGGTTCTGGCCAAGCGCCTCTTCGCGGGAGTAGCCGGTGATGCGCGTAAACATCTCGTTCACTTCCAGAATGGCGCCGGTGGGGTCGGTAATCGTAATGCCCTCGCAGGCGTTGGTAAAGACACTGGCGGCTAGGCGCAGCCTGTCCTCGACCTCTTTCTGCCGCGTGATGTCCTCGGCAAACAGAATGATGCCGCCAACAGAGCCACTGGCCTCGCGCCAGGGAATCACCTCCCAGCGGATCCACTGCACCGTGCCGTCGGCTCTTTCGAATCGGTCATGGTCTCCGCGCAACGTCTCGCCGGCCATTCCGCGGCGGTGCATTTCCTTCCACCGCTCCGGAATGTCGGGAACGACATCGTAGTGGGCGCGCCCTAGAATCTCCCCTTCGGCAATGCCGTATTCCTGCAGCCACCGGCGGCTGGCGACCAGGTAGTGCATCTCGCGGTCGAACATGGCCAGCGCCGCTGGCGCGTGCTCGATAAACAGTTGCAGCAGTTCCTTGCTTTCGCGCAGCGCGGCCTCGGCTTGCTTACGCGCTGTAATGTCTTCATAGAACATGACGATGCCGCCGATGGCTCCATCGCCCGTACGCCAGGGAATGATCTCCCAGCGGATCCACTGGACGCTGCCGTCGGCGCGGTCGTACCGATCCTCTTCCGACCGCTGACGCTCGCCTGCCAAACCGCGGCGATGTGTCTCTTTCCAGCGTTCCGGAACATCCGGGTTGACCTCGTAGTGAGAACGCCCGATGATTTCGAGACTGTCCACGCCGTGATCCCTGGCCCAGATCTCACTGACGGCCAGATAGCGCATCTCGCGATCGAACATGGCCAACGCCACAGGAGCGTTGTCGACAAACAACTGCAGCAGCTCTTTACTCTCACGCAACGCTGTTTCGGCCTGTCTTCGCCAAGTAACGTCTTCTGAGCAGAGGATGATTCCACCTACGGCGCCGTCGCCTGCCCTCCAGGGGAGAACCTCCCGCTTTATCCATTGCACCGAGCCATCGACTCGTTCCAGGCGCCGTTCTTCGGCGGGCAGCGCCTCTCCCGCAAGCACCCGGCGATGCTCTTCCTTCCAGCTTTCCGGAATCTCCGGCATCACCTCGTAGTGGGAACGACCAACCACCTCCCGGCCAAGAAGCGAGTGCATCTCAAGCCATCGCCGGCTCGCTGCGATGTTGCGCATCTCTCGGTCCAACATCGCCAAGCCCGCAGGCGCATGTTCGATAAAAAGTTGCAGCAGCTCCTTGCTCTCGCGCAGCGCTATTTCGTTTTGCTTGCGTTCGGTGATGTCCCTGATTGCGCCGTGCATTTTCACCGGTCGGCGCTGGGCATCGAATTCAAGCCGGCCCTGGCCATGCACCCAGCGCACCGCACCGTCCGAGTGACGAACGATCCGATACTCCTTGTCAAAGGGCTTGCCATGGCCAACAACTTCGCCCGCAAAATAGGCAACCATCATGGCGCGGTCGTCGGGATGAAGTAGCTCAGACCAGCCATCCACGGTGCGCTCGTAGTCCTTGCCGATGCCGAACAACTGGTCCAGCACATCCGAACTTGTCCACAGACCAGTGCCGATATCCATCAGATAGCTGCCCAGTCCTGCGATGCTTTGCGCCTCTTTCAGCGATTCTTCGCTCTCGTGCAACCTGTCCAGTATTTCCGTCTGTCCGGAAACGTCGTGCACTACGCCCAACAGTCCAATGACCTCGCCATCCTGGTCTTTGACCGCGTATTTCTGGTTGCTCGCATAGCGTTTCTTTCCGTTCTTTGCCGGCATTGCCAGGATCGCGTTTGCATCAGGCACCCCGAAAAAAACCTCCTTTTCGAGTTTGTAATAGGCATCGGCATATTCTTCGGCAAACAGATCGTAGTCGGTTTGGCCCAGCAGACCGTTCTCGTCTATGCCGGCGTTGGGAAAAAAGTACTGCAGAATCTGGCGGTTCGCCGCCGTGAACACGTGATTGCAGTTCTTGAAATAGAGAGCCTCACCAACGACATTCATCATCGGCTCGATCGTCGTCAGCTCGACCGGCTCATCTGAACGGGCATAGAGGCTCACGGCGTCCTGCAGCAGCAGATCGAGAACCTCCGCACCACCGGGCGGGGCGGGTTCCTTCGTGTACTCCCCCCGGATGCAGCGAATCCGCCCGTCGGCATGGCGAAGGCGGATATTGAAAACACCAGATTTGTCCTCGATTTGCGGAGAAAACAACCGTGTGGCAATGTCGGCGTCGCCGGGATGAATTCGGTCTTTCAGGCTTACTCTGGCAGTGAGAAAATCCTCGGCGTTGAAGCCAAGCAATAGCCCGATACAATCGTCTACCGACAGCACTGAGAGCTGCTCGTCGAGCGCGAGCCGCAGTTTGGCTTGTACCAGGGACCCTGTCATACCCTTCCGAATTCAAGGAGACAATTTCGTATATGCCGATAATATCCCGCCATATGAAAAGCGGGGAAGCCAATTCGTCAAACGCGGAAAAGAAACCAAATCTATCAAACATAGCCAAAAAACAGCCCTTTTTGGTTGCCAACCACCTCTCCAGCTTACCGCGAACCAAGACAGGCACCCGTTATCCACGCTTTTTTTATTGCGGAGGCAGTTCCGGTCTGCTTATCCACGTCGACTCTTGACATAATCGCAGCAAGAGTGGTTTCTATGTAACCGCTCAAGGAGCTACATCGGGAACCTGAGATGGAAATTCCGGTTCAGGGAACGAGTTCAGAACCGGGAATTCAAAACCCATGGCAGTACGTACCGGGATTCCCGGCAACAGGTTTTCGTCGCTGGGGTGGATCACTACCGGTGGGAGTACTCAAGAGTGGCCAGCTATAACCGTCAGGACGTTTTGCGCATCTTGCAAATCAGTGCCCGCCAGCTCCAGGGGTGGGAGCGAGCTGGACTCATCCCCCAGCAACAGTCCTACACATTTCAGGACCTGGGGCAACTGAGAACTCTGCGCATCCTGCGCGAAGACGATGTGCCCGCGGCCTCCATCCGGGATTCGATTCTGGCTATGAAGGCGGTGTCCGGCATGGCCAACCCGCTGCTAGAGGCCTGCCTGGTGCGCACCGGGACGCGGCTCGCCTTCCGCCACCACGGGGCCATCGTAGACCCTATCCGCCGCCAGCTTCTGTTCGACTTCGAGCGCTACGATAGGTCCGGCCAGCCTGACTGTTCGTCCGCGGCCTCCAGGCCGGCTCCGCTCAGAGTTGCTTCCGCAACCGGGCCACGCGGCATCCAGGACCGCTTCCTGGCCGCCGTGCAGGCCGAGGAAGCCGGGGAAAAGCAGCGCGCCATTGCCCTCTACGAAGAGATTCTCGAGATCGATCCCGACTACGCGCCGGCCAGCATCAACCTGGGCACGCTCCACTTTCACATGCATCAGTATCCCCTCGCCGAGGAGTTCTATCGCCGCGCCACCATCGCCGATCCAAATTACGTGCTCGCCTTCTTCGATCTAGGCAACGTGCTCGACGAACTTGAGCGCCTGGACGAGTCCATCGCCGCTTACAAACAGGCCGTCGCCCTCTCGCCCCGCTACGCCGACGCCCACTACAACCTGGCCCTGGCCTACGAGCGTAAAGGTCCGCACCGCCACGCCCTGCGCCACTGGCAAGCCTATGTGCGGCTCGACAACCAAGGGCCCTGGGCTGATCACGCGCGCGGCCAGATTCGCAAACTCCTCAGCCGCGAAAAGCTCTCCATCGCCTCGCGCGCCGACCGCTTCGTCCCGCCCCACAAGGGAACCGCGGCCCTGGCGCTGGTCGGGTAGGGCCCTCAACTCCGCTCAAAACTCTGGGTCGCCGCTTGCGCCACCTCGCGAATATGCTCGGGCCGGGTCCGACAGCAGCCGCCCACAATCTGCGCACCGGCGCGGAACCACTCCGCCGCCATCGCCCCAAACTCCGCCGGATCGCTGTTTCCGATCCAGCAGCGCCCTTTCGCGTCCCATCCTTCGCCGGAGTTCGGATAAACCAGCACCGGCTTATCAGAACCCGCGCGCAATTCGCCTATCAACGACGGCACCCACTTCGGTGGAATGCAGTTGACGCCGATCGCCACCGTCTGCCGCAAAGTAGCAAGGAAGGCGGCGCACTCGGAAAGCGGTTCGCCGTGCGAAACATGCTTATCGTCGCGGCAGGAGAAGCTGAACCAGGCCCGCAGTTCCGGCCACGGAGCCAGCGCCTCACCCACCGCGCGAACTTCTTCAAGCGAAGGAAAAGTTTCAAACGCTAACAGGTCGGGCGACTGCGAATCAGCAGCGTCCGCAAACACTTCGATCCGTTCGCGATGAAACCGGACCAGATCGGCATAGGTACAGTCATAGTCGCCCATATACTCGCCGCCGTTGTGCAGCGCCGCGCCGTAGGGCCCGAGCGAGCCGGCGACCAGAACGCGGCGACTGGGAAACTCCGCGACTACTGACCGAGCCAGCGCAACCGAACGCAGCAGCGCAGCATCGGCGCGACCGGGCGCGAGACCCACCTCTGCATAGCCCATGCGCGAGACCTGGTAGCTGCACGAGGCGATGCACTGCGAGCCTGTTTCAATGTAGGCCTTATGCACAGCGGCAATTTTTTCCGGTTCGTCTTCAAGCACATGCGCCGACCAGAGCGGTCCGTCAATGCGCGCGCCAAGGTATTCCAGCTCCGAAGCCAGCCCGCCGTCGATGACATGAATGCCACGCAGGATCGATGCGCGATCGCCAATTCTTTCTGCCATGAGGAAATGTTACCGCCCGCGGCGCAAATCGGAACGCGCAATACAATCAGCGTGCGGAGTCTCTCGAGCGCGTAGCCTTTACGCCCGACAAGATTCCAATGCCGACCATGACAACCGCGCCCACCACAATCCAGTGCATTGGCATGTGCACCAGGTGCGCGGCGTATGCCAGTCCAATGATGACGATTGCGAACCCGGCAGAATAAAGTCCAAACGACATGAGGTCTCCTTGATCAGCGATCATGCAATTGCGCGCCCGGTTTTGCGGACGAGGGTACGGAGCCGGGAATTCACACCAGACTGGCGCGCTTGGCAGTTCGTGCCTTGCTGGGCGGAGGATCCAGCAGCTTTGGCCTTTGCGCGTTCTCCTCGGGCAGCGAATCGTGCAGAACCATATCGAGCAGCGAGGTGTGAACCCGGATGCGACCGTTGTATTCGATGTAACCGAGCTTTCTGAAGCGATTCATAAAGAAGCTGACTCGCGAGCGAGTTGTCCCAATCATCTCAGCAAGTGTCTCCTGCGTTACGGGAGGAATCAACGGCTCCGGTTCACCATCTTTCCCAAAATCCGCCATCAATAGCAGAATCCTCGCCAGGCGTCTTTCGCTGGAATTGAAGAGTTGATCGACAAGATCCGCCTGGGTCCGGACGCCCCTGGTCAGGATGAACTGCATGAAGAAGTCAGAGAACGCATGTTCGTCATGCAGGACGTGGAGCATGCTCTCCCTTTCGATCCTGAGGACCAGGCAAACGGAAACAGCCGTCGCCGTGGCCGTTCGCAGCGGTTCCGCTCCAGCCATCGATTCCTCACCAAAAAAGTCTCCCGCGGCAAGCAGCGTGACCGTTGCTTCCTTCCCCCTTTTGGACACGACGGTGAGTTTCGCCCGGCCATTCTGGAGATAAAACACGGCATCAGCCAGGCCTCCCTGACGAAAGATGGCCTGCCGTGCCGGTTGACGGTGGATACTTCTTCCCGTTCCTTCGGTCGCAAGAAACGCTGGTACATCAAAAGGCCTGCTGGTTACGCTATGCATCGAATTGACCTCATCCTGCAGATGGTCCGGCCGCCCAGAAGCCCATCTATGCTGCGCGCCGCCGAGGCGAGCTTCGATTCCGTTCCTCAGCGCATAATCTCGCACACCTAGAAAGCCTTACACGACAAGCGACAAGAGTCTGAGCAGTTCAGACCAGCTGTTGTATCGACGCTGAGAGGGTTTTCTGCGCAAAATTGTCTTCGAGGTAGGGCTGTGGGGAGCCGATACCGGCATTGGACATGATTGAACTGCCCTTGGCGAACAAACGAGTTAGTGTCGTGTCTCAGAAGTTCTTGTAGGAATCAGGGGAATGCAAAAGCAGATTCTTCGCTCACCACCCCCAAACTGAGAAACGTTTGGGGCCCCGTTCACTCAGAATGACAGCCGCAATTATGGTATGAACTTCGGAGACGGGACACTAGAAGCTAAGGGCTAGGAGCCAAAAGCTGTCTTTAAATCTTCTGAGTTCTCTGCACCGCCCGCACCCCGGCAACGCGGCGCAGGCCAAGGACCATGCGGTTCAGGTGGCGCACGTCCTCGGCTTCAACCACAAACTCGATGATGACTTCCCCATCGTCATCGCGGCGCATCTCCACCCCGCGGATGTTCGTGTTGTCGTCCGAGATGGTCGCGGTCAGCTCCTTCAACATGCCGGTGCGGTCGTCGCAGAACACGGTAATCTTGACCGGGTAGCGCTGCGCCTTGCCCGCCGACTGATCGCCCACGCGCCCCCACTCGACAGCGATGCGGCGGTCGCTCTCATAGAGCAGGTTCTGCACATTGGGACAACTGCGCGCATGAACGGCCACGCCCTTGCCGCGCGTCACGTAGCCCACAATCTCCTCGCCACGGATGGGATTGCAACATCGCGCGCGATAAACCAGCAGATCGTTCTGGCCTTCCACCTGGAGCGAGTCGGAGCCGGTCAGGTGCAGCTTGCGCACCGCATCGGACATGCCCGCTTCGCCGCCCGTCCCCGGCTTGACTTCGGGGCCTGCCTCGGCGTCAGCCAGTTTCGCGTATCCCGGCGCCAGTCTGTTAAGGATCTGGTGCGCCGAGTGCTTGCCCGAGCCCATGGTGGCCAGCAGGTCCGCCGCCGTCGCCACTCCATACTCATTGGCGATGCGGCCCAGGTCCTGGTCGCCGATCTGCGCCATCGGCACCTTGTACTTGCGCGCTTCGCGCTCCAGCAGCTTGCGCCCGATCTCCACCGCCCTGCGCCGCTGGTCTTCGTTGAGCCAATGCTTGATCTTGTTGCGCGCGCGCGGGCTTTTGACAAACGTGAGCCAGTCGCGGCTCGGCCTGTGATCTTTCTGCGTGACAATCTCGACAATGTCGCCCGTGCGCAACTTGGTCCGCAGCGGCACCATGCGGCTGTTCACCTTGGCGCCCACGCAGGTGTGGCCCACCTCGGTATGAATCGTGTAGGCAAAGTCGACCGGCGTGGCGTCGGCCGGAACCACAACCACCTTCCCCTTCGGCGTGAAGGTGTAGACCTCATCCGGATAGAGATCCATCTTCAGGCTGGAAAGGAACTCGTTCGGGTCGGTCATCTCCTTCTGCCACTCGACCAGTTGGCGAATCCAGTTGAGCCGCTCCTCATCGCGGGCCGTCACCACGCCTTCGCCGGCCTTGTACTTCCAGTGCGCCGCAATGCCTTCCTCGGCGATGCGGTGCATTTCCTCGGTGCGGATCTGCACCTCGAACTGGTGGCCTCCCTCGCCCATCACCGTGGTGTGCAGCGACTGGTAGCGGTTGGCGCGCGGAATAGCGATGAAGTCCTTGATGCGCCCCGGCACCGGCCGCCAGAGCGTGTGAATCATTCCGAAGACCGCATAACAAGCAGCCACATCCTGCGTGATCACGCGAATCGCCAGCAGGTCGTAGACCTGGTCGAACGAAACTTTGGAGCGCTCTATCTTCTGAAAGATGGAATAGAGCCGCTTGATGCGCCACTCGACGCGTGCCTCAATGCCGTTTTCGCGCAACTGCTCGATCAATGTTTCTTCCACGCCGCGCAAAAACTGCTCGCCCTCGATGCGCCGCGCCTCGACAGCCGCCGACACCTTCTCGTAGCTCACCGGATCGGTATAGCGGAACGCCAGATCCTCAAGCTCGCCGCGCACCTTGCCCATGCCGAGCCGGTGCGCCAGCGGCGCATAAATGTCCTGAGTCTCGCGGGCAATCGCTTCCTGCCGGTCCGGCTTCAGATGCTCCAGCGTGCGCATGTTGTGCAGCCGGTCAGCCAGCTTGATGAGCACCACGCGCACATCGGACACCATGGCCAGCAGCATCTTGCGCACATTCTCGGCCTGGCGGTCCTCGCGGTTGGCAAACTGAATCTTGTCGATCTTGGTAACGCCCTCGACGATGTGGGCAACCTGGTCGCCGAACATCTCCGCAATCTCTTCGTTGGTGGCCGGCGTGTCTTCAACCGAGTCGTGCAGCAATCCCGCGGAGATCGAGGTCGCGTCCATCTTCATCTCCGCCAGCACCTCGGCCACCTCCAGCGGATGAATGATGTATGGTTCCCCGGAGGCACGCATCTGGCCTTCATGATGCTTGACGCAGAACTCCCACGCCTTGCGGATCAAAGAGAGATCTTCAGTGGAACGATTCGCCTGGACGCGGCGGAGAAGGGCTTCAAAACGCTTGTTGATGGAAATCGGGTCTATAAGGAGCGGCTCATGGGGCGGACGTTGCGGGTTCAGAGGCGGTTCGGCGGCGCGCAGCTCAACCGGCGTGTTCTCCGGGGGAGCCGGAGACGCGCTGGGAACTTCTTCCGGTACGGGTTGCCGGACAGTCGCCATGCTTCATTATAGGCTGCTTCCGCTGCTCGCGGTGCTTCGAGCCCCCCTGGAAGGTTTCGGAAGTGTTTCGAATGCGCTTCGGCGCACGGCACGCCGGTAATGCTGCTGCGGGGACCTGTCCTTGGTAAGATGAACCAGGCCAGCCCCAAGGAATGAGCGCTCGGAATCAGCAAATTGAGCCGCCGCCTTTGGACGATGCAGGCCAGGAAACAGCCGGCGGCGCCGAATGCCCCCGGCATGAGACCCCCAGGGAGCCCCATGGCAAAGCCACAAGAACCAAGACCAGCGACAAAACGAAATGCGCCCAGAGCCGACAAGCCCGCGGCCACCTCCAATCCGTACGCCCGCCCCGCTAGTAAGACCGCTCCACGAACCACGGCAGCTTCCGGTGCGGTACGCAATCCCGTCGTGAAAGCCAAGCCTCGTGCGGAAGCCAAGCCGCGTCCAGAAGGCCAGCCCGCCACGGCAGGCAATCCCCGCACCACCGGCAAGCCCGGAGCCATCGTCACTCGCCGCGCCTCCGACAGGCTGCGTACAGGCTACCTCTGGGTCTATGCCTCCGATATCGAGTCCATTTCACTGCCCGAGGCTGCCGCAGGAGCGCCGCCGGCCCTGTTGCCCGTGGCCGACAGCCGCGGCCTGCTGCTGGGTTCGGCGCTCTATAGCCCCGCGTCGCAGATCGCTCTGCGCATGGTCTCCCGCGAGGCCCTCAGCGAGGCGGAATGGCTCACCCTGCTGGCCGAACGGCTGCGTCAGGCCATTGCCAGGCGCAAACCGCTGCTCGACGGCGACAACGACTCTTGCCGGCTCTGCTTCAGCGAAGCCGACGAGTTGCCCGGCCTGATCGTGGACAAATACGCTGGACTCGTCATTCTGCAACTGCTGGCCAAGGGCCTCGACTCGACCGCCGTGCGCGAGACCTGTGTGCGTGTGCTGCGCGAAGAACTCGCTCCAGATGCAATCCTCGAACGCCCTGACCCGCGCATGCGCGAGCTCGAAGGGCTTGCGGCGCCGCAGGCGGAGCCTCTCTACGTCAATAAAGCCGCAAAGGCTACCTTCGACACGCAGTTTCACCTCAACGGACTCGTCTTCCATTACGACGCCAACGCCGGCCAGAAAACAGGCGCATTCCTCGATCAGCGGACCAACTACGCCGCCGCCAGAGACTGGGCCAAGAAACTTGGCACGACTGACCGCGCGCTCGACGTTTGCTGCTACCAGGGCGGCTTTGCGCTCCACTTGGCGCAGGTCTGCAGCCAGGTCACGGGCATTGACGCATCCCTCGCCTCGCTCGAAGTGGCAGAGCGGAACCTCGATGCCAACCGCGCCAGCCTTACCGCCCCTGTGGACTGGGTGGAGGCCGACGCCTTTCAGATTCTGCGCGACTGGTCCGATGCCGGCGAGCGCTTCGACACCATCGTTCTCGATCCTCCCGCCTTCGCCAAAACCAAGCGTGCCGTCGAAGGCGCTCTGCGTGGCTACAAGGAGCTGAACCTGCGCGCTCTGAAAATGCTCAATCCCGGCGGACTGCTGGTAACCTGCTCCTGTTCGCACCACGTGAGTTGGACTGAGCTGGAAGGTGCGGTAACCTCAGCCGCGGTCGATGCCTCGCGGCGCGTGCGCCTGCTTGAGCGGCGCGGCGCCTCACTCGACCATCCAGTAGTACTGAATCTGCCCGAGACCGAATACCTGAAATGCCTGGTGCTGGAGGTCGAGTAGAGCGGTTTCGATTCTGCTTTTTACAGAAACGTAGACGCCAAGGGTCATTTTTCTCAAGAAAATGCCCCCTCGCATGATCTTCAAAGGTCAGCACTTGAATCGAAACCGCTCTAATCAGGCCCGCGCCAGGCGCTGACCAGGATGACCGTGAGACAAAAGCCGCACCAGCCACTCGAACCGCGAGCGGCGAACCTTGGCAGGCTTGGGCATCTCTTCAGTAGAACTCGCGGCCCGCAGCTCAGCCAGCGCTTGCTTTACCTGGGCCCGCAAAGCCTCGGCTTCAAAAGTGCACGAACGCAGATAGGCTGACACGGTCAGCCCCGCGGCAGCCGCGCGGTTCTTCAACTGATCGCACTCTGCTTTGCTCAGCCGAATAGTAATGCTGGCGCACTTCAGATTCCGGTCAAACATCGATACGGCGTCCTGCGCGGTTTTCGGCGCGGCGTCTTCGCTCCACTCCTGCTCTATGGGCTTCGTCGCCTGAGAAGCCAGAATAGCCGAGCTGGCGTCACGCTCTTCTCTTGCTTCGCGCGCTTGCTTCGCCTGGGCAGCCGCCAAATCCGCGGCCTGCGCAAAGCCCCAATCACTCGGCTCGGCTGGTTTGTAGCGCGCATGGTTCCGCAAGGCATGCTCATAGCTCAGGGTAGCCACGTCGTCTGCAAGGTCGTCGTTGTTCCACGCGGTCTTGGGCGTTGGCGCGGCAAGCGCGGCCAGCAGCCCGGCAAAGGTGGGAGCGGCGGGAGAGGGCTGATTTGTGGCTGTCTGCTGCATGGAATGGAGCATAGCGCCCGCGAAGCCCCAATCTTGAGTAAATTCACATGCAACGCGCTTCGCCTTTCCCGCAAGCGGAAAAACAAACCACAGTTCCCAAAATGAAACCAGCAGGCGGAGAGCGCGTCGCCAACAGCCTCGCGCTCAGACCGCTTGGCACGGCTCGGGAAGAATGTGCCCAGGCAGGCGCAACAGTTTCGTGATCTCCTCCACAGGCAGGGGACGGGCGAACAGATAACCCTGACCGTAGCGGCAACCCAATTCGCGGAGCAGACGGTACTGCTCGTAGGTCTCAATCCCTTCGGCCACTACATCCATGCCCAGCACCCTGGCCAGTTCAATGATGGTGCGGACAATCTGCAGCGGCTGTTCGCCTTCGGTCATGCGGCCCACAAACGAACGGTCGATCTTCAGCACGTCGAGGGGAAACGAGTGCAGGTAGCTGAGCGAACTGTAGCCAGTGCCGAAGTCGTCCATCAGCAGGGTGATTCCCAGCCGCCGCAGGCTGCCCAACACCTCCAGCGCCGTGCGCATGTCGGGAATCAGGCTCGACTCGGTCATCTCCAGGCCAAGCTGCCGGCTGGAGACGCCGGTATGGCGCAGCAGCGCCTCGATGTGGTCGGCTAGCCCCACACGCGAAAACTGGCGCGCGGAGAGATTGACGCAAACACGCAGCGACCTGTGTGCGGAATCCTCCAGGCACCACGTCTGAATCTGACTGCACGCCTCGGATAGTCCCCAGTCGCCGATGGGCAGGATCAGCCCGCATTCCTCAGCCAGCGGAATAAACTCCATCGGCGGAATCAACCCGCGCTCCGGATGTGCCCAGCGAATCAGTGCTTCCAGGCCGACAATCTTGCGGGTCGCCAGCTCGACCTCCGGCTGGTAGTAGAGAACAAACTCGCCCTGATCGAGTGCGCGGCGAAGATCCGGCTTGCGCGGCCATTCTCCGGGAGTGCTCTTTGCCGGGTGGTGCGGCCGCAACTTACGCCCACCCAGATTCTTGCGCAGCCTGCGCAGTTCCAACTGGCTGGCCGCCATATCCGCCAGGCTCTCCAGCATCCGCAGTTCGTCCAGAGCCATGCTGCGCCGCGCCTGGCATCCAAAAACCGTCAGGGCACCCAGAATTTCGCCACCGGATGAGCGCACTGGAGCACTGGCAAACGAAGCCACTTCCAATCGACGTAGAAGCAGCCGACCGCCTTCGAAGTTTGGCTCCATTGAGATGTCCGGGACAACCACCGACCCATTCGCCGCCAGCACCATATCGAAGATCGAGTCCTTCCGCGGCAGCTCCCCCACGGCCTCGCCCCAGTACGACTTGGTCCAGACACGGCTTGCGTCCGCAAAGGACAGCAGCACCGTATCGGCCCGGAAGTACTCGGCACTCAGCCGCGTGATGGCGTCAAAGCACGCCTCCGGCTCCGTGTCTAGAATCCCCGTTGCGGCAAGCGCGGCCAGCCGCGCATCCTCGTGCGGCTGATCGATTTCCGTGATTTCGATCTCAGCTAGCAACATCGTCTCCGAGCTCCGCGGCATCCATGGCTGCCTGAGTCCAGACGGCCAAGGACAGCCGAACCGGCCGTTTCACGATAAGTGATCGCGGCTGCGGCCAACACAAAGGAATCTGCCTAACCTGATGGATAGGTTCCTCACTTCCCTTATCGGAAGGAACTCCGCCGGGCATAAGGTTACGCAAGAACAGTCGGCCTGGGTACCTGTTCCCCGTCGATAGGTTCCTACCGCTGAGCGCCCGGCGATCCCGATTCGGTCCAAAGGAAAGTCAACTGGTCCGCATCGTCCTGGATCTGCTGATCGACGCTCACCCCGGCTGAGTGCCCGCCCGCTGTACTGTAATGGAGCAGTACCGGCCTGCCGCTGGTCGAAGCCGCCTGCAACAGCGCCGTCATCTTCCGCGCATGAAGCGGAGCCACGCGCGTGTCGCTGTCGCCCGTAAAGAACATCACGGCCGGATACGCCGTGCCCGTCTTCACATTCTGGTACGGCGAATACTTCAGCAGATACGGGAACTGCTTTGCGCTATCAGAGGAACCATATTCCGTTACCCAGTACGAACCCACCAGAAACTTCTGGAAGCGCAGCATATCCAGCAGCGGATAGCCGCACAGCACGGCCGCGAACAGATCTGGCCGCTCGGTAATAGCCGCGCCCATCAGCAGCCCGCCGTTCGACCGGCCGGTGATGGCAAAGTGCTGCGGCGATGTGTACTTATTGGCGACCAGGTATTCGGCCGCTGCAAACCAGTCGTCGAAGACATTCTGCTTCTTCTCAAACATTCCCTGTTCGTGCCATTTTTCGCCGTACTCGCCGCCGCCCCGCAGGTTGGGCATCGCGAACCAGCCACCCTGCTCCATCCACCACGCATATTGCGGATTCCACACCGGAAGCTCGCTCACCTTGAAGCCCCCGTAGCCGGTCATCAGCAGCCGTTCGGTGCCGTCCTGCTTCAGCCCTTTTTTGCCGGCGATAAACATGGGAATCCTGGTGCCATCCTTCGACTTGAAGAAGACCTGCTTGATCTCGTATTGGCTGGAATCGAACGGGATCTTCGGCTGGAAGAAAATATCGCGCTTGCCTGTCACCGTATCCAGCCGGTAAAGCGTAGGCGGAAGAATGTACGACTGAAATTGAAAGTATCCATACCGGTCCGTAGTCCGCCCGTCCATCTTGGATGGAGAGCCGATGCCGTCGTAGGACACCGCACCCGCCGGCTTGCCATCGAGCGAGTAGACACTGGTCTCCGTCTTCACGTCGATCAGCCGGCTCACGTAAATCTTTCCGCCCACGATCGACCACTCGTTGATCGCATTCTGCCCTTCGGGCAAAACCGTCTTCCAGTCGTCCGGCATGATCCCTGGGTCGGCCTTCAGAATGCATCCGTTCGGCGCATGATAGTCGGTCTTCACATACCAGGAACCTTTGGCATAGATCGTTGAGAACCGCGAATCCAGTCCCCACACCAGCACCTCGAAGGGCTGGCCCGGTTTGGTCAGGTCGCGGAACACGATGTCTTCGCGCTTCGCCGGCACACCCCGGCTGATATCGACCACCAGGTAGCGCCCATCATCGGTCACTGTGCTGCCAAACAGATCGTTGCCGGTCAGCAACTCCCCGCGAAACTCGCGGCCAAAGATCAGTGTGTCCCGCGAAGTCCGCGTCCCCAGCACGTGCTGATACAGCAGCGTGCCCTCCTTGTTGTTGCGCGCATAGTAGAGGCTCGCTCCGTCTGGCGCAAACACCGCGCTGGTGTAGCGCGCCGCCGGCAACTCATCTTCGAGCGTCTTGCCGGTGGCCACATTCAATACGTGAACGCTGGTTTCGTCCGCTCCGCCCTGCTGCACCGCATAGGCAAGCAACTTTCCGTCGCGGGAAACGTCCTCGATGCGCACCGAGAGATTCGGATCTTTGCTCAG
This sequence comes from uncultured Occallatibacter sp., assembly GCA_964419175.1. Classification (GTDB taxonomy): domain Bacteria; phylum Acidobacteriota; class Terriglobia; order Terriglobales; family Acidobacteriaceae; genus Telmatobacter. The sequence continues at coordinate 16,550 of CAYQOQ010000001.1, forward strand.
CACGGCCGGATCGACCAGCCGTTTGTCTTTTCCAGCCCAGCCCTGACGCACATAAATCGAGAACTGCTGCTCGCCTGCCAGCCGCTTCCTGAAGAAGTAGCTCTCCCCGCGCTGCCAGGGCGAACCGGCGGCCGAGACGTTTTCCAGATCGCCCAGGTCGTCCACCACCTGCTGCCGGATGCGCGCCTGCTTCAAATAGCGGCCCGTGTAGGCATTCTCCGCGTCGATGAAGGCCTGCGTCTGGTCGCTTTTGCCGTCTTCAAGCCAGCGATAGCTATCGAGAATCTTGGTGCCAAAGTAGTTGTCGGCCACCGGAACAGCATCCACCGCAGGCGGAGCGGGTAGCGTAATCCCGTCGCGCCCATGAATTGTCTGGCCAGCCAAACTCGCTCCCAAAAACGCAAATGTCGCAATTGCTGTTCCAAAAACCCGCCGCATGCAATGCCTCCACTGGACAGAATACCCGGAAGGATTGCACTTCGAGGTTCGTTCCGTGCGGCAAAGCAGAGGCATCCCGCTAGAATCAACACTAGTGGCAGAAGCGATTCCAACCCAACCTTCTCCACGTTCGCCCTGGGCGCGCGCTGTTGCCCTGCTGCGGCCGTCGCACGCGCACTCTGTTTTCTCGGCCACTATCGTCCTCATGGTGTCCACCTTTTTGTCGCGCATCATCGGGCTGGTCCGGGTCAAATACATCGTCTGGCTCTTCGGCCGCGGGGTCGAAGCTGACGCCTTCAATGCCGCCTTCGTCCTGCCCGACATGATTTCCTACTTCCTCGTCGGCGGCGCGGCCTCCATCACCTTTGTCTCCATCCTCACCCGCTATCGCGAAGAGGGTCGTGAGGAGGAGGGTGACCGTTCACTCTCCGTCATCCTCACCACCATGTACCTGGTGCTGGGCGCGGCCATTGTGCTCGCAGAGATCTTTGCTCCCTGGTACATCAACTGGTGGTTCGACGGCTTCGACGCCGACAAGGCCGCCCTCTGCGTAAGCCTCACGCGCATCCTGCTGCCTGCGCAGTTGTGCTTCTTTGCCGGCGGCGTCTTTGGCGCGGTTCTGCTGGTGCGCAAGCAGTTCAGCGTGCAGGCTGTCGCGCCCCTGATCTACGGACTCGGCACCATCGTCGGCGGGCTGCTGTTGGAGAAGCGCATCGGCGTCTCCTCGCTCGCCATCGGCACCGTGGCCGGCGCCTTCTTCGGACCCTTCCTGCTCAACGCCATCTTTGCCCGGCGCGCCGGCACGCGCTACCACATGATTCTCGACTGGCACGACGATGGCCTGTACGAGTGGGTGCGGTTGTCTTTACCGCTGATGGCCGGCGTTTCCCTGGTCACCGCCGACGGCTGGATCATCGGCCACTTTGCCTCGAAGATCGGCGGCGCCGTCTCGCTGATGAGCTACGCCAAGCAGCTTTTTACCGCGCCCATGGCCATGCTGGCCCAGGCGGCCGGAGCAGCCTCCATGCCCTTCTTTGCCAGCATGTGGTCGCAGCAGCGCCGCTACGAATTCGCCGTCGGCGTGGCGGATTCGGTCTCGCGCGTCGCCGCGCTGGGCCTGCTTGTCGCCTCGGGCATGGTGGCGCTGGGCCTGCCATTGATCGACCTGGTCTTTACAGGCGGCCGCTTCTCCGCTGCCGACTCACGCCTCTGCGCCGCCTACTTCGCCGTCTTCTCGGTTTCCATGTTTCTCTGGTCGGCGCAGGCCATTTATGCGCGCGCCTTTTATGCAGCCGGAAACACCATGGTCCCCATGATCGCGGGAACCGCTGTCACTTTGGTCTCGCTGCCCATCTACTACGTGCTCTATCATATGCACGGCGCCATCGGCCTTGCTATCGCTTCCGACATCGGCATCGCGCTACAGACCGTTGTAGTCGCGGTGCTGCTCCACCAGCGGCACATGGTCTCGCTCGCCAGCCTTGACTACGCCGAGTTGGGCCGTTGCCTGTTTGCCGCTCTTTCCAGCGGCGCCGCAGTCGGGATCGCCGTTTGGGCTGTCGACCACTTGCTCGTCCACGTGCCCGGCGCTCCTTTGCTGCACCACACCCGCCTGGTCGATCTGTCGGTACTCCTGGCCGGAACCGCGCTCTGGCTGGCGGTCACGAAAGTAGTCCTGGAAAAATCAGGTTCGGCCCTCCCCCGCGTCGCCATGAGGCGGCTCGGGTTGCGATAAATCAGTTTCACCATGGGTGCCGGGCAGCTTTGAAGGGTACGGGCTTCAGCCCGTACATCCAACTCACCATTAGGAGCGTGGGCTTTAGCCCCCGAGGGAATGATCATTCCTCTACACCATTTCCGAATCTGCTCTAACTCCCGCGCCCCAAAAAACACAAACGCCTCTGCCAAAGCAGAGGCGCATGCGCTCAAGCAAAAGTTGTTAGAACTCCGATTACGGCAGGACGGTCCTGGTCACTTCCGCCACCGCCGGGGCTCCGCCAGGCGCAACCGGCTTGCCATCCGGCTTGCGAATATCGATGCCGCCCTTGAAGAACGCGCCGTCTTCAATGCTGATGCGCGCCGCGGCCACGTCGCCACTTAACGAGCCTTCCGCGCGAATATCCACGCGGTCGGTCGCCGTCACATTGCCGCGAACCTTGCCGAGCACGACGATCTCCCGCGCTATGATGCTGGCCGCCACCTGGCCGTTGCGGCCCACAGTGACGCGGTTTCCGGGAAGGTTGATGCTGCCTTCGACCTTGCCGTCGATGTAGAGCGACTCCGACCCGCTGATTTCGCCCTTGACGAACAGGCCCTTGCCGATCGTCGCCTGGTCGCCGGTCGCGGCGGCAGGGGCGGGACGGTTGGAGACCTCAAACGAGGGTGAGGCTGGCGCGGGGCGGGGAGGTTCCGGTGTTGGATTGGAGTGAACTGGTCCGTTCTGACTGGGTTTCCACATAGCGCTCAAGATATTTCCTTTTCTGTCCTGAAAGGACGGGGGGATTCCAAGGCGGGGCAATTGCCGTATGCCCCAAAAAATTTAAGAATGCGAACTGCCGGGCAATCCCATTCTGGCGGCTACCTGCGGTCACAAGCAGAATCTTTTCTCTTTGCGGTCCGCTCGAACAATTCCGTTGCCGCTATTCTAAGACGCTACCCGCCTGCTCGACGAGTGCCAGCACGCTGAGCACCCTCCTGTAGCCAACAATGGCAATGCCCTGCAACGCAATAAACACAGAGATCACCTGCAACGCTTGGATGCACGGATTGCCGTAATTGCTGTATCTCAGGCCGCCAATAGCCTACTCTAAGCGTATGACCGATCGTGAACTGGTGGCGCGGATTGCCCGCTCCGCCGGCGGAAAAGCCGGATACAAGCAACTCGTCCGCGAACTAAGCCTGGCTGGCGGACGCGAGCGCCGCCTGCTGCTGGAGCAATTGGCACGCCTGACCGCCCGCGGCACCCTGGCCAAGCTCGACCGCGAGCACTGGAGCATTCCCCAGCCGCTCGGCGCCGGCGGCACGCGAGAAAACCTCTCTGCCGGCCGCCTGGACCTGCATCGCGACGGCTTCGGCTTTGTCCGCCCCAACGCCCGCCAGGCATCCGGTACCGAAGATATCTTCATTCCTCCCAACGAGATCAACGGCGCCATGCAGGGCGATCAGGTGCTCGTCGAGGTCGAGCCGCCCAAGTCCGACGGCCGACGCCAAGGGCGCATCGTCCGCGTCCTCGAACGCCACAACCCCACCGTCGTCGGCATCTTTCACTACGGGGCCCCCAGCGATAGGTCTTCGTCGCCGGGATCGCACTACGCTCGGTCAGACAAATCGCTCGGTCACGTAGTCCCCTTCGACGAACGCATGACCCAACCCATCCTCATCCCGGAGGGCCAGGAAGTGCCACCCGTCAGCGAGGCTGCCACACCCCATCGCGTCCTTGGCTCGGAAGCCGCTGCTGCCGCCACACACGACAACCTGGAAGGCCTCGTCGTCGATGTCGAAATCACCAGTTGGCCCACGCCCACGCGCCCGCCCGTCGGCCGCGTCATTGAAATCCTCGGCGACCCCGACGACTTCGGCGTCGACGTCGAGATGATGATCCGCAAGCATCAACTCCCGCGCATCTTCCCTGAAAAAGTGCTGGCCGAAGCGCGCAGCGTGGCCCATCTCGACGAGGCCGAAGTAGCCACCCGCCGCGATTTTCGCTCGCTCCCCATCGTCACCATCGACGGCGAAACCGCCCGCGACTTCGACGACGCCGTCCTCGTCACCGAGCGCGCCGGCGGCGGCTACGAGTTGCAGGTCCACATCGCCGATGTCGCTGAATACGTGCGTGCCGGAACCGATCTCGATCTCGAAGCGCGCCTCCGCGGTACCAGCGTCTACTTCCCCGACCGCGCCATTCCCATGCTGCCTCAGGAGCTCTCGACCAACATTTGCAGCCTGCGTCCTGGCGAAGACCGTTTGGTCCTCAGTTGCATCATGCAACTCGACGAAACCGGCCGCATCGAGAGCTACGAAATCGTCGAGGGCGTCATCCGTTCCGCCGCCCGCATGACCTACACCGAGGTCCACGCCATTTTGGAAGGCGACGCCGACACCCGCGCCCGCTACACCACCCTCGTCCCCGGCTTTGAACGCATGCGCCATCTCGCCGGCTTGATGAACCAGCGCCGCGAAGACCGTGGCAGCATCGACTTTGACCTGCCCGAGCCCGTCATCGAGTTCGACGAGCATGGCCAGATGCGCGGCGTCACCAAGTCCGAGCGCACCTGGGCCAATCGCCTCATCGAAGAGTTCATGCTCGCAGCCAACGAGTGCGTCGCCACCTGGCTTGAGGACCTCGGCGTCCCCTCCCTCTACCGCATTCACGAGAAACCCGAGCCCCGCCGCGTCGTCCAATTCGAGGAGCTTGCCGCCGGCTTCGGTTACTCGCTCGGACTCGGCGCACTGCCCGTCAAGCGCATCCAAACCCGTGGCGACCGGCGCGACTTACGCGGCAGCGGCCGCAATCCTCGCACCTACGAGGTCCCGGAGGACATTCCCGTCACGCCGCGCATGTATCAAAAGCTAGCTGCCCGCATCGAAGGCAAACCCGAGGAGCGGATTCTCAGCTACCTGATGCTCCGCTCGCTCCGCCAGGCCCGCTACTCCGAGATCAACGAGGGCCACTTTGCCCTGGCCGCTCCCACCTACACCCACTTCACCTCGCCCATCCGCCGCTACCCCGACTTAATCGTCCACCGCATCACCAAGGCTCTGCTAGCCGAAGGCATTTTGGGCGAAGGCTCAATAGAAGAAGGCCGCCAAAACTCCCCCTGGACCCACCCCAACGAAGCCCTGCCGGCAACGGCGTCTTTCAACCCACATGCATCGCATGAAACCGGTTCAAAAAATGTTGGGCGGGTGCCCCAGGTGCCTCGCTTTTGGGCACCTGGGAGTGAACACAATCCAGCCATCGAGCCCCCCATCCCCGAGGCCGAACTCGCACAGATCGCCGAGGAAACCAGCCAGACCGAGCGCCGCGCCGCCGAGGCCGAGCGCGAACTGGTCGAGTGGAAGAAGGTCCGTTTCATGCAGGACCGCGTCGGCGAAGAATTTTCTGCCCTGGTCCTGAACCCCGCCAAATTCGGCCTTTTCGTCGAGCTGACCGATCTCTTCGTCGAAGGCCTGGTCCCCATCGACTCGCTCCGCGACGACCGCTACACCTGGCGCGAAAACACCCACGAAGTCATCGGCGAGCGCACCGGCCGCCGTTTCCGCGCCGGAGACCACGTCCAGGTCATCCTCGACCGCATCCTCGTCCAGGAGCGCCGCCTTCAGTTCTCGATCGTTGAAGAAGGTCTGCCGTTGACCGGGAAAAAGGCCCCAAAAACTCCCCCCAGAGCAAAGAAAAAGAAAGCGACCAGCGCCCCGGGCCGTTCCTTCAAAGCCCGCAAAAAATTAGGCAAAAAGGGCAGGCGGCGCTAGATCCCCGCCTGCTTTGCGGCCAGGTCGCCAATCACCGGCAGTTTATAGCGCTGCCCGTTCACGGCCTTCAATACGCAAACCAGCCAAACCACAAACCACGCCAACCAGACCAGCCTCGTGACGAGCAGGAAGAAAAACGCTCCAAACATCAGGCTGAACACCGTGAAAAAGCTCAACGCAATGGCAAGAACAATCGACGCAAGATTCAAGAAGATCGACTGCCATGCGTGGAAGCGCACAAAGGGGCTCGTATTGTAAGGCGGGAGAACCAGGAACACGATTGCCGGGACGATGGTGATGTACGCGATAGCGCCGGCCGCATTGTCGCTGAGGCCGGTCTGATTCGGTTCGGACATAATCGCTCCTTTCAGGAGGTAAACTCTCCGCTCCGTGCATGAGGCCTGACGACGGGGAACGGTTCAAGCCACAGAGTGGAGAAAAGGGTGAAGCTGAATGTCAACAGAGGAATCGTTGGGGATGCGGCCTGTCAAGTCTTTTCTTTGCAAAGGGGAGCCATCCACCTGATTCCCTGGCGCAGGCACGGATGCCTCCCAACCCCAGGACTCCAAAAGCCGCAGCACCCACGCACCGGCCCCGCCCTCAATCCAATACAATTAATACTGGAGTCAAGGAGTTCATAATCGCTATGGCGCATACCGTTTTTTGCGTTCGCAACAAGAAGGAGATGGAGGGCCTCGACGAGCCGCCCTTCGACTCGGAGTTCGGTCAAAAGATCTACAAGAACGTCTCCAAGGAGGCCTGGGCCGAATGGATCGACCGGCAGAGAATGCTGCTCAACGAATACCGTCTGCAACCCTGGACCCCGCAGGCGCAGCAATTTCTGGTCGAGCAGATGGAGGATTTTTTCTTCGGCTCCGGCTCGGCCCTGCCCGCGGAATTCGTTCCACCCGCGCAGTAACAACCAACAGCGTCCGGCTCACGTGCAATTGACAGATTTTCCGGGTCAAATCCCGAGTCAAGCGCATGGGGGCCGTGCTGGTGTAAACTGTTCAAGACCCTGCAGCCGGCTCACCAGAGCCGGCTCGATTGTGTCGGGACGTGGCTCAGCCTGGTAGAGCACTCGCTTGGGGTGCGAGGGGTCGGCAGTTCAAATCTGCCCGTCCCGACCATTAAATTACCCCTCGGATTTCATTGGGCTCGAAGAATCAGCATTCCACTGCCGATCCGCGAGTACCCCAATCCGGCAACCGTACCAGCGGATGCCGCCTATATCGCCTGCGAGGGGTGCGAGGCAAGGCCGGAGCCCCACGGACGGGTCCATATCCGCGAGGTGGGAAGCCGGGTCCTCCGCAGTTCAAATCTGCCCGTCCCGCTCATCTATTCACCCCGCAAAACTCCTTTACCCCCCAAACGAACTCATCGATCCTTCCAGCTTCAACGTATACGGCAATCCAGCAACAGCAGCATCCCGCGCCGGAACATTGCAAACCAGCGCTTCATCCGTCTCCCTGAACTCGACCGGCCTGGCTCCATCAAGCAGCGTGACGCGTTGAAGATTCGCTTTCCCCTTCCTGAAGCTTGCAAGCCGGACTTCAAAACCCGCGCCGCCATTCTCCGGCGGCAACAGCCCGGTGGCGTAAAGATTCCCCTTGTTAACGGTGAAGCGAAAATCTGTAGCTGTGGGCGGCAGTGGATAGTGGCTGTGAATATTCCCCGGAAGCCCCATGCCCGTGGGCCAGCCGCGCCACTCCTGCGGAGCCTCGTCGGGAACGCCCGGTCCCTCGCCCGGCCTGAGCCACGCCTTCGATCCATAAACCGCCTCACCGTTCCTGCGCAGCCACTCGCCCATGGTCAGCAGCGACTTCTGCTGGTCTTCTGGAATTGAGCCATCGGCCATCGGCGCCACATTGAGCATGTAGTTGCCGCCGACGCTTGCGATCGTAATCAGTTGCCGCACAAGCGCCGCGCCATCCAGCACGCGCAGCCCGGTAACGTAGCCCCACGAGTTTCCAATCGAGGTGTCACACTGCCACGCGCCGGGGTAGATCCATTGCGGCGATCCGCCCATGCCCTCGGCGGTTTGAATCGTGCCGAAAAGATAGGCCCACTGCTTGGTGCACATCGTTGTCTCGTAGCCCGCCTCATGCGCGCGGTTGAACAGGTAGGCAGCGGCGCGCAGCTTGATGGGATCGTATTCCCGCGGATTCACGCCGTTATCCATGTAGAGAATCTCCGGATGATATTTGTCCGTAAGTTCCTGAATGCGCGCCAGCCAATCGCCCTGGAATGCCGCGCTCGCATTGGCTCCGTTCATGTCGACGTCTTGTATGGGTGGCCCATAAAAGCCCGCATTCTCGGGATCGAACTGGTCGTTAGGAACCCCCGGCGCGGGATACATGAACGTGTGGTGCTCCATGCGATGCGTCGAACAGCCCCATACCATATTCTGCTTGCGCGCCGCTTTCTCCAGCTCTCCAATCAAATCGCGCTTCGGTCCCATCTTGCCGGCGCACCACGGAGTAATGGCGCTATCCCACATCGCAAATCCATCATGGTGTTCCGCAACCGGACACATGTACCGCGCTCCCGCGCGCTGAAAGAGATTGATCCAGGCATCCGCATCGAACTTCGCCGGTTTGAATAGCGGAATGAAATCCTTGTAACCGAACTTGTCGGGCGGGCCGTAGTGCTGCGTGTGCCAATCCACGTCCGTCGTGTACATCCACTTCGGATACCACTCGCTCTTGTGCGCAGGAATGGAATACAAGCCCCAATGAATGAAGATGCCAACCTTCGCATCGTGAAACCACTTCGGCACGTGATAGCAATCGCGCACGCTTTGCCAACTGGGGAGCACCGGACCCGCCAAATCGGGCCTCGGAACGGCATACGCATCCGGCGCGCCCGCGGGGGCTCCATGCTGCGCGAAGAGCCTGCCCGGCAGCAGCGAGTGAATCGCCGCTGCATTGGCAAGAACACCAGTGGTCTTCAAGAGGTCACGGCGCGTTACGAGTGTACAGCTATCGAATGGCATAAATGTCAATTCCCTTTCCTGCTTAGTCCAACTTGTGGATCGCTCAAGGTTCGAGCATGACGAAACCCTCAACGCGTACCGTCTTCAAGCACGCTCACTCCCTGCGGCTCCAGCGCAACGCTATGAACGCTGCGTCCTTCGTGCAGCATATCGCGCATTGCGCCGCGCAGCGTCACGTTTGCGGGCGCGGAGCCGTGATTGATGAGAATGAAAATTGTCCGCCCCTTGTCCACGCGACGGCACACCTCGACGCTCTCCGGCTTCGCGCCAAACTCCGCTTTCAGTTGTGCGCCATCCGTTGCCCACTGCACAACGCGACGCATCAACTCCGGATCGAGCACAGCGCCCAGATAAGTAATGCGGCCCTTGCCCAGGTGGCGCGAGATCATCGCGGGCTGTCCATCGAGCCAGCCATTCGACCTTCCATAACGCAGCAACACTTCATCTCCATCGTCCCGTGTTGAAAGCTGTTCCGCCCACAAAGTAGCCGTCCCCGCGCCCAGCGATCCGCTCAGCGGAACGGGTGTATCAAGCGCGTAGAACTGCTCCACGCGCCCGCCAAGCGCTTCCACCAGCGGCCCTGGCTGACGCTGTGGATTCAAAGAATTGTGTTCATCTTTCATACCGGAACGCGGCCCCAGCAGCAGATGCCCGCCCTGTTCCACGTAGGCGCGCAGCCGTTGCGCCATCGGCTCCGAAATCACGTTGAGATCGGGCGCAAGCACCAACTTGTATTCGTCGAGCGCCGCATCCGCATTCACAATGTCCACCGTAAGCTGCTGCTCGCTCAACGGACGATAGTAGCCAAGCAGCACTTCCAACTGATCGTAGTTCCGATTGTGCGGTTGAAAATCGATGGCCCACCGGCTGTCGTAACTATGCAGCAGAGCCACCTGCGCCGCCGGACTGGTTCCCTTCAGTGCGGCAGCCGCACGTTCAAAGTCGCGGCCGAGCGTGCGTATCTCGTCGTAGAGCGGCAACGGTTCGCCGTCCGCCCCAGCCAGTGCGCCGTGATACTGCTCCTGGCCGTTGAGCGCGTTGCGCCACTGCCAGTAGAGAACCGCATCCGCGCCGTGACCAATCGCCTGCCATGCCATGGCGCTCGTCTCGCCGCGATCGAGTGTTGTGCTCACCGGCGCCCAATTCACTGACCCCGGCTGCGTCTCCATCACCCAGAAGTTGGCCCGCTTCCATCCGCGCACAAAGTCGTGCATAAGCGCATTGCGCTCCACGTTCAAGTGCCCCTCGCCCACGTAGTCGTCCCACGAAGCAAGGTCAAGCTCGCGATTGATCTCGTAGTGGTCGAAGTTATCGGACCAGCCCAGGCCGCCAAGATTCGTCGTAATGAACTGATGTGCATCGGCATACTTCCGGATCGCTTCAACCTGCACGTGCTCGAAATCCCGCCACGTATCGCTGACGAAATGCCGGTGTTCGAGCAGCAGTCCGGGATTGCCCCCTGCCGCCGGCAACGGAATCTCATCCCAGCGATCGTAGGTCTGGCTCCAGTACGCAGTCGCCCAATCTTTGTTCAGCGCATCCAGCGTGCCGTAGCGCTGTTTGAGCCAGTCCTGAAATTGGCGCTTTGTTGCGGCATCGAACGACTCGTCGGTAAGCTCATTGCCGATTTGCCAGCCAATCACGTTCGGATCGTGGCCGAAGCGCCGCGCCAGTTGCTCCGCGATCTGTGCGCACAGCACGCGATAGTGAGGGTCGGCGTAGTTGAACTGGCGCCTGCTTCCATGCTCCGCAAGCCGTCCCGCCGCATCCACGCGCAATGTCTCCGGATACGCCCTGGTCAGCCACGCAGGCGGCGCGTCCGTAGGCGTGCCGAGCACCACCGCGATGTGATGCTTCTCCGCCAGCCGCACCGCACGCTTCAGCCAATCCAGTTCATAGCGGCCTTCGGCGGGCTCCATCGTGCTCCACGCAAACTCGCCGATGCGTACCACGTGCAGATGCGCTGTTTCCATCAACTGCAGGTCGTGATCCCAGCGCGCTTCCGGCCACTGCTCGGGATACCAGGCCGAGCCCAACAGCAGCGATGGAATTGCCGAATCAGCCGCTTGGGCCGCCACAGGAACGCCCATGGCCACAAGCGCAATGGCCGCAAAGACCAAGCTCGACAACCATGGAACCGACTGCAGAATTCTCTTTGAAGATAAGTAGTTCATCCGAAGTCCTTGTATCATACCGGGGCTTGCGTGCAAGGCAGCTTTGCGCAATTCCAATTACTGCAAGGCGGAGCGGTGGAGGTCGGCGATTGAGGCAGCGGCACAACGTTCTCGGACTGCTCAACGTAGTTTCCGCCCTTACCTTCATGAACCGAAAGGCAAGGGGGTTTAACCCCCGCGGGAATACCACTGCGAAAGTGACTGCTAGCTTCCATCCCGCACCTGCCTGAAGAAATCTTCCGGCCCCATCTGCCCGCCCTTCAGAACAAGCTCCAACCCATCGAGCGGCGAACCAGGCGCATGGCTGCGGCACAGCGGCACGCCCGGAACAAGCGGCGCGGCAAACGTAAGCGCGTTCAGGCCCAACTGCTTGACCGCATGCGTTGCAGTATCTCCGCCCGCGATCAGCACCCTGCGTACGCCCGTGAGCAGAAGCAATTCGCGCAGCCGACTGCCGAGGGCCGCGCCAAATTCTTCTCCATAATGTCCGTCGTTCGCTTGCGGCCCCAGCGCCGTATAGAGCACAACGCTCTGTCCTTGCGCCAGCGCCTCAAGAGCCTCGCGCGTCTCTGGACCCCACGGTGCGGGACCGCTCAGCCGCCACGCCGCAAAGCCCTGCAGCTTTGAGCGGCGAATCTGTTTTTCGGTAGCCGGCGAGCAACTGCCGCTCAACACCAGCAGCCGGTCCGTCGCTACCGGAGGCTCCGGCTCTCGCGCCTCGCCGATCAATCCAAGCGTGCGCCAGTGGTGTAACAGACCATGCGTCAAACCGGAACTACCCACGGCAAAAAGCTGCTGTTTGCGCGCCCGCACCCATAGCAGGCGCGCGGTTTCGTCGGCCATCGAATCGTCAATGCCGTCGAAGACAACCCCGTCCGCTCCTGCCGCCAATTCAGCCTTCAAGCGGTCTTCGGCCCTGCTCTCCTGGAACGATGCCAGGTCGACAAGCCCCATGCACAACCGTGTTTGCAGCGACAGGTGTACACGCAGGTCTGCTTCATTCATGGGTGTAACCGGATGGAACCGCATCGCCGGATGCCGATCAATGCGGTAGACCGCGCCATCGGCGGCTGCAAACAGATTCGCGAAGGCCACGTATCGCCCCAACCGCGGAGCGCCAACAACTACGGGCACAAACTCCGCGTGAAACGTCTTGCGGCCCAGTTCCATAGCGCGCCCAATGCTGCCCACGTGCGGCGCGCTGTCGAATGTCGAGCAAACCTTGTAGTGGTTGACCGCCGCGCCAAGTCTCTTCATGCAGGCAAAAACAGCCGGCAGATTGTCCGTCATCCATTGCGGATTGCGGCTGCGGCTTTCCCCGGCAATTCCGATGGCGCGGCAATCCGCAAATGCCTTTAGATCCTGCTTCTCCGGCGCATGCGTGAAGAGCACCGAGGGCACTCCATGCAACGCCAGCGCTTCCAGCACGTCGGTCGAGCCGGTAAAGTCGTCGCCATAGTAAGCGTAGAGCGGTTTGGCTTGTGCACTTTTCATCAGCCCGCGAACGCCTCCATGGCGGTACGCAACTCAACGTGCTCGCGGGCATACTCAGCCAGCGGAATACCATTCGCCGCTGCCTCCCATGCCTGATGGAGACTCCTCACGCCCGCCGCAGGCCCCGCCGGATGCGCAAGAATGCCTCCGCCGCAGGCGTAGATCAGATCCATCGACCCCAGAGCCTTGAAGGTGTCCGGAGCCTGTTTTGCGGATTGGCCTGAAGAAAAAACCGGCATGATCTCGCATCCCTTGTACGGCGCGGGAAACATCGGCGTCAGGCACTCGCGCGCCGAGGCAATCACGGAAGCATCTGTCTCGCAGAACTTGTTGCGCAATCCATTCACGTGCACATGATCGATACCGGCCAGCCGCCAGAACTTCTGGTAAGCAACAAAGCTCATCCCTGTTGCGTGCGAGCGGCTATACATGCCCCAGCCGTTACGGTGGCCGTGAATCGCCACCTGCGAATGGCGCCGCAAAACCGTCATTGCTGGCAATCCAACGCTGTTGATGCTCACCATCACGCACGTTCCGCCAGCCACGGCAACCTGGTCGTGGCGGCGCAGCATCTCGTCAATTTCACCCGTAATGTTAGCCGCATACATCGGCCGCCTGCCGGTTTTATCCGCGTATGCGTTCAGCTCCCGCAGCACCGCGGCCATCCGCTGCTCGAACGGGCAATGCGGCCCGTCTGCTTGCAGTTCGTCGTCCTTGATAAAGTCCGCACCCGCCTCGGCCAGCATCCGCACCTGTGCGGCCGTCTGCTCCGGCGTCATGCCCACGCTCGGCTTGATGATGGTGCCGATCACAGGCCGCCCATACACGCCGGTCAGCCGCCGCGTTCCCTCCACGCCAAACTGCGGTCCTTGGTAGGCTCGCAAAAATGCCGGCGGCAAAGTCACGTCCAGCAGCTTGAGTCCGGAAAACGGCTTCAGCTCAAACAGATTCCCGGCCACCGTGGCCATCAGATTCGGCAGCGATGTCCCCATATTCGCAAGCGGCCACGAAAGCGTAACCTCCGCCGTGCGGCGAACCACCGGACCTGCATGTCCCTTCGGCAAACCCGACCCAGGCAGCGATGGCGCGTCCACGGTCCCCAGTTCTTCAATTCGCTCCACCCGCGCCGCATACCGCTCGCGCAATTCATCCGTCTCGCCCGGCACGCGCACAAAAGTCCCCGTCGATTGCTCACCCGCCATCATCGCCGCGGCATCGGCAAGCGGAAACGCCGTCTCAATCCAGTAGCGAGCCTGAAGTCGATCGCTCGCAGCACTTTCATCTGGAACTCTATCGTTCATCGGCAGCATGATTTCTAGCTCTTTTCAAAGTAAGTTGTGTAAGTCTCATCGTGCACAAAGTAAAAAGGAACGTGCATGCGCTGGCCACCAGTAGCCTTGGCGCCAAACACCCCAGGTGTCCCGCTCACAGGCTGCAGCGCATCCAGCCGCGCCAGGCTTCCCCGCTGCTCTGCGGGATTCAATTCGACATAAAGCAGAGGCCCACGCAAAACCGCCACCGTCTCCGGATGCAGATCGTCGATCGCCTCGGTGCGAAAACTCTGCGGCAACTCGAGCATCACCGTATCGCCCTTCTGCCAGCGCCGCCGCAGAATCGCAAATCCGCGCCGTGTCTCCACTCGCGTAGGCTTGCCGTTCACCAGCAGCGCCGGCGTCCGCTCCAGCCAGCCTGGAACCCGCAGCGACAAACTAAACGTAACGGGCGCCGCGCATTCGACGCTCAGCTTGACGGCGTGCCCCAGCGGATAATCTGTCTCCTGCCGCAGCACCACCGCCGCGCCATCCTGACTCCACTTCACACTCGAGGTCGCAAACAGATTCACCGCGACCCCATCATGCGCGCGGAAATAAATGTTCTTCACATAATCGGCCACGCACTCCACCAGCGTGCCGGAGCAGCAGGGCCACTTCTTCGGGTAATACACCTTCCGTGCCTGTGCGCTGTACGTCGAATAGTAGAAATAATCGCCGTCGTGGTCCGGATCTTTCGCCGCCAGAATGGCGTTGTACAGAACTCGTTCCAGCCCATCGCCATAGCGTCCGTCCGCGGTGGCGCACAACAGATAACGCGCCAGCTTGATGGCCGCATAGCTGCCGCACGGCGTCTCGAAGTGATCGACCGTCGAACTCAGGCTCTCGTAAAGCTGGCCCTTGTGCGGTTCGATGAAGGTCTCATTTGGTCCCCAGCCGCCAGAGGCATATTGCTGCCAGCGGGCGAGAAACTCCCACGCGTTCTCCATGCTGCGCAGGTATTTTTCATCCCCCAGCACCAGCCGCGCCTTGCCCGCCGAACTCAACGCGATCGCGTGGCTGTAAGCATGTCTGCCGGGAAGCACATCCTCGCCTCGCGCCAGCGGATCGAAGAACTCGCGGTCCAGCATGTAAGCCGCGGCGCGGTCATGGAAGACGCGCTCGCCCGTGACGGCATACGCCGAAAAAAGGCTCTCCGGCAAGACGTAGGTCTCATCGTAGGGCGGGTCCTTCTTGCCGACACGATCGCGCCCGTGTTCAGGGATAAACGGCAGCGCGTCGCGATAAACACGCGGCAACAGCGCCCGCGCCCGCTCCAGCCCGCACAGTTGATAGGCGTCAATCAGCCCCGCCAGATGCTTGTCCAGAATGTAGCAAGGCCACAGCTTTTCGGCGTTCGGCCCGGCAAATACGTGATCTCCATGTTCGAGCGCCTCGCCGAAGCCCTCCACAAGCTCGCCAACCTTGGCTTTGCATGCCGCGTCGCCCGTGCTTCGTCCCAGCCGCGCCAGTCCGGAGATGTATTGGCCCAGAGTATGGCCGGGCACGAAACCATCGGCATCGTACCATCCGCCCATGGCAGTTCCTGGCGCACGCAAGCCTGCCCGTTCGCGATAGACCTTCAGCAGCCTGTCGTTGTCCAGCGCCAGATAGGCACTTTGGATACGGTCGTACTGCCGCTTGAGCGGCCCGCCGGTCAGTTGCACCTGGCAGTAGTCGAACTCCACGAGAGAATCCGCAGCCGGACTCGCCCCGCGGGACGGCACAGCCCCCGCCAGCGCAACAGCCGAGGCGCCGGCCAAAAACTCCCTGCGTGATAAGGAGGTGCTCATAATCGCGAACTCGCTCTCTCTTCGCTCTTCAGGGTCTCACCTCGCGAAACGATGCTGAAACTCAATTGTTAACAAGTCGTGCATTCCGCTGTGCGGAATTTTCTGGCGCGGATTCCACGCGCCGGGCCGCAACCGGCGCCGCGCTGGAATGCGCCGAGGACGGTCGATCGAGCGGATAAATCAAGTCCACATTGCGCGGCGTCAGCAATTGGTGTTTCACAAAGACGGCTGAGGGTACCGGTTTCTGTTGCAGCATGCTAAGGGCCAGCGGAATCAACTCCTCGCCGTAGCGCTCCGGAAAGTAGGCCACCGAGCCAATCAGACGGGTTCCAGGGCGGCGAAGCTCGTCGCGTGCCTCGCGCAGCGCGTTCTGCCCCATCACCGCGCACTGTTGCAAAGCGCCTGCCTCCTCAAATGCGCGCAGCGCCGCCAGCGCGGAAATATCGTTGACCGTGCCCACCAGTGTCCGGCAGGCCCCCCTGCGCCGCAGATATTTGCGCACCACATCCAGAACCTGCTCAAAGCTGCCGCGCCCGTTCAGGCGCACGATCGGCGTTTCAAGAATGCCGGGCATATCCGCCCTCAGCCCGTCCACCAACCCGGCCAGGCGCAACTCAAGAAGTGAGCCGGCGATCGGCAACTCGATCAGTACCAACTGGTCCACTTTGCCGTTCCAGTTCTCGCGTGCCCAGCGCCCCAGCGCCCTGCCGCCCATCTGCCCTGCCTTGTAGTTATCCGCGCCGAAATACGTGGCTCCGGGGTGCGGAACCTCAATCGCGATCACCGGCGTATTGGCCGCCAGAAACTTCGAGGCGATCACCGGGGCAACCCGCTCGTAGGTCTGAAACTCCAGCACCAGGTCAACGCCCTCGCGAATCAGCAAATCCGCGTTACGGAGAGCGGCCCGCGCACTGTAACGGTTGTCGAGCGAGATCAGGTGTATGTGCTCGCGCGCCGCCACCGCTTCCACGCTCCGCGTTACCTCGCGCGAAAACTCGGTCTCTCCCTGCGTCGCAAACCCAATCCGGAACGGGCGCGCTGTGACCGGCCCAAAGCTGTTCCGGTAGATCCCGGAGCCTACTCTCTCGATCAGTCCGCCATGAATTAGCGTCCGCAGCAGCCGGAAGGTCGTCGTCTTCGGCAGCCCGGTCCGGTCCATCACGCCCGCCAGAGGCAACTCCTCGCCGAGATGGTGAAATGCCTTCAACACCTCGCAAGCGCGCAACACGGTCTGCGACTCGTTGCGGTCTCCGTTGCGTCCGCCCTTAGCATGATGCTCGACCCCGTCGAACTGCTCGTTCTCTTCGCTATCGCTCACAGTTTCTCCTCGGATACCGGCCCATTCAGCGAGTAGAGTATATTCCGAGTGACGGAATGATCAAGACCGATTTTCGAACGACCGTTTCGCGAGCAGCAAAGCGCGATCGGCGACGCGGCTCGCCTTCGCTGCCACTGGGCAATAACCCTGCAACTCCGAAAAGCTGTTGTGGCCCGGTTGCGCCTGAGATCCGGCAGCCTTTAGCTGATGGTGGGCAAGCGCTGGCCGAATCGGTCGTAAAGAGTCACTGATTGCTCAAAAAAAACATGACCTCGCCAGGAGATTGCAAGAGAAACGATACGTCCTGCATATAAATTCATACTAGATCGTTTATGTTGACTCCGCCGACCTATATATGTACTATCGGTGACAATGCTGAAGTACGGCATGATGATGAAGATATTCATGCTCTCGCAGCTTCGCCGCGTATGAGCCTATCGTCATGAGCGGCCCAACTACAGCGGTTTCGATTCTGCTCTTTACAGAAACGTAGACGCCAAGGGTCATTTTTCTCAAGAAAATGACCCCTCGCATGATCTTCAAAGGGCAGCACTTGAATCGAATCCGCTCTAACGGCAACGGTTTGCCGGCAAATCCAGCCGGCCGGCCCGCGATTCGAGTTTGCATAGTGAAACGCTATTGCTTTTTGTCGGACGGAACTGGGGACTGAAGTGGCGATGAATGCAGGAATGAGCGAATTGCGAATCAACGAGTTGGCGCCTGCCCTGGAACGGGCCGAATGGCTGAAACAAAAAGCCAATTGGATACGCATGAGCGCGATGACCATGACGCACCATGCGCACCTGGGACACACAGGTGGCGACCTCTCGGCGGCTGACATCCTTGCCGTCTTGTATCTGGGAGGCATCCTCCATCTCGATCCCAGCCAGCCCCTCTGGCCGCAGCGCGACCGCTTCATCCTCTCCAAAGGGCACTGCTCGGCGGCGCTCTATTCAACGCTCGCATTGCGGGGCTTCTTCCCGATCGACGACCTCAAGACGCATATGGATCCGTTGTCAATGTTCAATGGCCATCCGGACCGCAACAAACTACCCGGCGTCGAGGCCAACACTGGCCCGCTCGGCCACGGTTTGCCGATCGCGGTTGGCGCTGCACTGGCCGCCCGCATGCGCAAGGAGTCATGGCGCGCGTTTGTCCTCACCGGCGATGGCGAGTTGCAGGAAGGCTCAAACTGGGAAGCGGCCATGACCGCCCAGCACTACGGCCTCGACAGCCTCACCGTCATCGTCGACCGCAACATGATTCAGCAAGGCGACTTTACCGAGAATACAATCCGCATGGAACCTCTTGCGGAGCGATGGAGAGCCTTCGGCTTCGCGGTCGAGGAAATTGACGGCCACGATCACGCCGCGCTGCTTCAACGGCTTGGGAATCTGCCCATCGAACCCGGCAAACCAACCTGCCTGATTGCCCACACGATAAAGGGCAAGGGCGTCTCATTTGCCGAAAACAAGCCGGCATGGCATCACGGCGTGCCGACCCGCGAGCAGTTGGTCATGGCGGCAAAGGAACTCGGCGTGGAGGTGGGCTGGTGAACAGTGCGCAGGTCAGTAGTGTTGTTTCTAAGGGAGCGCAAGCCACGCTCGTCGATTGCCGCGACGCCTATGCGAGCGCTCTCGAAGAGATGGCAGCGCAGGACGTTCGCGTCTGTGCCGTTGTTAACGACTCGGTCTCGTCCACAAAACTGAAGAGCTTCAAGGCAAAGTTCCCTGATCGCTTCGTCAACGTCGGCATTGCCGAGCAGAATATGGTCGGCGTGGGCAACGGGCTGGCAAACGGCGGAATGATCCCCTACGTATGCGGCGCCTCCTGCTTCCTTACTGCCCGCGCAATGGAACAGATCAAGGTGGACTTGGCTTACTCGAAAGCCAACGTGCGGATCTGCGGCATGTCGCCGGGCATGGCCTATGGCCAACTGGGCCCGACGCACCACGCGATTGAAGACATAGCCTGGACAAGGATTCTTCCCAACATGACCATCGTCGTTCCCGCCGACGCGATCGAAACCGCGGCGGCTATGCAATACTCGCTAGTGCATCAAGGGCCCATGTATCTGCGCATCAGCCGCATGATGGTGCCGAAGGTTCACGACGACAATTACGAATTCAAGCTGGGCAACGCTGTGTTGCTGAGTGAAGGCACCGACATTACGCTGATTGCCATTGGCGTGCTGGTGGGGCGCGCGCTCGAAGCGGCGCGCTTGCTTGCCGCGCGCGGCATCTCCGCCCGTGTTCTCAATATGAGCACAGTCAAGCCCCTGGACCGCGAGGCAATCATCGATGCGGCGCGCTCCACCCGCGGCATTGTCACTGCGGAAGAGAGCCTGGCTGCCGGAGGATTAGGCGGCGCCGTCGCCGAGGTGTTGGCTGAAGAGCATCCGGCGCCGATGCGTATCCTCGGCATCAAAGATGTGTTTGCACCGACCGGAACAGAAGAGTTTCTACTCGACCACTTCGGACTGAATGCGGCGGGGATCGAGCGCGCCGCGCTGGAATTGTTCGAGAACGAGGGATAGATGGCAAGCGCATGGATTCTGGCCATCGACCAGGGCACGACCAACACTAAAGCGCTGTTGGTCGATCGGCAGGGACACACTGTCTTTCGCGCTTCGGCGCCCCTTGAACTCCTGTTGCCCAGCCCTGGCTATGTGGAGCAGGACCCGCTCGCGCTTTGGCAATCCGTCTGCCTGGTCATGGATGAGTGCGTACGCTACGCCGCCGGCAACAACGCAAGCATCGCGGGCATCGCCATCACCAATCAGCGTGAAACCTCTCTCGCATGGCGGCGCGCCGCGCCCAATGCACCGGCCGCCGGCGAGCCTCTTTTGAACGCCATCTCCTGGCAGTGCCGCCGCTCTGAGCCCGTCTGCGAGCGCCTCCGCCCCCATGCTTCCACCATTCAAGCCGTCACCGGCCTGCCGCTCGATCCGCTCCTCAGCGCTACCAAGTGGGCATGGGCGCTCGAACACCGGCCGGAACTGCGCGCGGCGGCCGATGCCGGAGAACTCCTCCTCGGCACCGTGGATTCATGGCTGCTCTATAACCTCACCGGTGGCAGCGTGCACGCCACCGATCACACCAACGCCTCGCGCACCGCATTGCTCAGTCTTGAAACGCTCGACTGGGATGATCGCCTTTTGAGCTTGTTTGGCATTCCCCGCTCGGTTCTGCCCCAGGTGCGGCCCTCGTCCATCGTCTTTGGAGAATGCACCGCAATCCCCGGTCTGGCTGGCGTCCCCATCGTTTCCATGATTGGCGACTCGCACGCCGCGATCGTGGGTCATGGCTGCTATCAGCCGGGTACGGTCAAGGCAACCTACGGCACCGGTTCCTCTTTGATGATGCTCACGCCGAGCCTGGTCGGCCATACCGGCGTCCTGGCGCGCACCATTGCCTGGTCCTCCGCCGGCCAAACGCAGTTCGCCCTTGAAGGCAACATCGCCATGAGCGGCGCGGCAGTGCAGTGGGTCGGCGAGTTTCTCGGTTTGCCGCATCCGGTAGAAGACGCAGCAGCCCTGGCCGCAACCGTGCCCGATGCGGCCGGTGTCATCCTAGTTCCCGCCATGGTCGGCCTCGGCGCGCCCCACTGGGACTCCGCCGCGCGCGGCATCGTTGCCAATCTCGAACGCGCGCATACCGCCGCCCACTTTGCCCACGCCGCCACCGATGCCATCGCCTTTCAGGTAGCCGACGTCCTTGAAGCCATGGAGCAGGCTGCCGGCGTAAGATTGCCCGTGCTGCTCGCCGATGGCGGCGCCACTCGCAATAACTCGCTCATGCAGATGCAGGCTGACATCCTCGACCGCCCCGTGCATCGTTCCACGCAAGAAGACCTTTCGGCCCTCGGCGCGGCGATGCTGGCGGGCATGGCGCTGGATTGGTGGAAGTCGCTTGACGAACTCGCCGCGCTGCCCAGAGATGTCCAGACCTTTGAACCCGCCATGTCCGCCGAACAGCGTGAAAGGCTGCGCGCCTCCTGGCGTCTCGCCGTTCGCCGTGCCCGGCTGCGCGAGGGGACAGCATGAAACGTATGAAAAAGCACCGCCAAATGTAGATCGATGTTGAGAAAGAAGGCCGGCGAAAACCGGCTTGCAAGGGAGCCAAAGATGGTAACGATCCACAGTTATCCAGTTGCTGTTGTGCTCTGTATCCTGACCATGATCTGTTGGGGATCCTGGGCCAACACGCAAAAGCTCGCCGCGCGCACCTGGCGCTTTGAGCTCTTCTATTGGGACTTCGTCGCGGGGCTGCTGCTCACATCGCTGCTCGCGGCTCTCACCCTGGGCTCGATGGGCGACACCGGGCGAACCTTCCTTGCCGACCTCAGCCAGGCGGATCTCTCCAGCATCGGATGGGCAATGCTCGGCGGAGCCGTTTGGAACGCCGGCAACCTGCTTCTCGTCGCTGCCATCGCCGTCGCCGGCATGGCTGTCGGCTTTCCCGTAGGCGGCGGCATCGCCTGGGTCCTTGGCATTGTCCTCAGCTTTGTGCTGGTCATCGTCGAGGGCGGTGTCAATCCCGGAAACTCAACCGTACTCTTCGCAGGCGTGGCCATCATCGCCGTGGCCATTGCTCTCAGCATGAAGGCCTACGGGCAACTGGTCAGCGCCGTCAAAAAGCCCAGCGCGAAAGGAATCCTCCTCTCCGTCCTCGCCGGCATTCTGATCGCCTTCTTCTATAGCCTCACCGTCAAGTCCATCGATCCGGAGTTTGTCTCCGGCGGCTCCGGCAAGCTCATGCCGCTCACCGCCGCGTTGTTCTTTTCGCTCGGCGCATTCCTCACCACCTTCCTCTTCAACACTGTGTTCATGCGGCACCCTGTCGAGGGCGCTCCGGTGCCTCTCGGGGACTATTGGAAAGGCAGCTTGGGCACGCATCTGACCGGTGTGCTCGGCGGAGCCATCTGGAGCATCGGCCTTACGCTCAGTTTTATTGCTGTTGGCGCGGCCGGCCCAGCCGTCTCCTACGCGCTCAGCAATGCCGCGCCGGTCGTAGCCATCCTCTGGGGCGTCCTCGTCTGGAAAGAGTTTGCCGCTGCACCGCGCGGAACAAGCAGGCTGCTCGGCGCAATGTTTCTCTGCTATGTGGTAGGCCTGGTGCTCATCACCTACTCGCGTCTGTAACGTAGGGCCAGGCAGCTCCGCGCACACAGCGGAATATCGTACGGATTCATTCAACGCCGAAAGGCCGGGAGAATTGAAATGACGACTCTAGCAACACTGGGTGTAATCGTAGGTAACCGCGACTTCTTTCCCGACGTTCTCATCGCAGATGCGCGTCGGGATTTGACCAAACTCTTCGCCGAGCTCTCCATCGAGCCTGTCTGGCTGTCGACGGAAGAAACCAAGCTCGGCGCTGTCGAAACCTGGGCCGACGCGCAAAAGTGCGGTGCACTGCTGGGCCGTAACCGCGCAAAGCTCGACGGCATCCTCGTCTGTCTGCCCAACTTCGGCGATGAAAAAGGCGTGGCAGACTCCATTCGCATCGCCGATCTGCGCTTGCCCATCCTTGTCCAGGCCTGTCCCGACGACCTCGATCAATTCGGCCTCGATCGCCGCCGCGATGCTTTCTGCGGCAAGATCTCGGTCTGCAATAACCTTCGTCAGTACGGCATCAAGTACACCCTCACCCGCGACCACACTGTCGCCATCCACGATCGCCGTTTCCGCGAAGACCTTCTCCGCTTCATCGGCACCTGCAAGGTAGTGCGCGGCCTCAAGGGTGTGCGCATCGGCGCCGTCGGCGCGCGCCCCAATGCCTTCAACACCACCCGCTTCAGCGAGAAGCTGTTTGAAGCCTCCGGCATCACCGTCAATACCATCGATCTCTCCGAAGTCTTCGGCGATGCGGGCAGGATTGCCGCCGATGACCCGCGCGTCCGCCAGCGCATCGAGCAGATTCGCTCCTACGCGGACGCATCCGCCGCTCCCGACGAAGCCATCCTGCGCATGGCCAAGTTCGCCCTCGTCGTCGATGACTGGATGCAGTCTCTCGGCATTACGGCCACCGCCATCCAGTGCTGGAGTTCGCTGCAGAAAAACTTCGGCGTCAACGTCTGCACCATTATGTCGATGATGAGCGAACAGATGCTGCCCTCGGCCTGCGAAGTCGACATCGCCGGCGTCGTCGGCATGTATGCGCTCCAGCTTGCCGGTGGACGGCCCAGCGCGCTGGTCGATTGGAACAACAACTACGGAAACGACCCCGACAAGTGCGTCTTCTTCCACTGCGGCAACTGGGCCAAGGATTTCCTCCCTGAAGTCCGCATCGCCACCGCGCCCATCCTGGGCACCACCCTCGGCGAAGAAAACACCTTCGGCGCTCTCGAAGGCCGCACCAACGCCGGCCCCGTAACCTTCGGCAGAGTCAGCACAGATGATTTGAACGCCAGGATCTGTGCCTATGTCGGCGAGGGCGAATTCACTAACGACCCGCTCAATACCTTCGGCACCCGCGCCGTGGTCAAGGTGCCCGCTCTGCCCAGCCTGATGCATGTCATCTGTCAGAACGGCTTTGAACACCACGCCGCAATGAACCGCACTCACTGCGCCACGGCAGTCGCTGAAGCGTTCGGCCGCTATATGGGCTGGGACACTTATCACCACAACCGCCCCGCCGGCCTGCCCCCGATTCCCGGCAGGTTCTAGTGCAAACTTCCGCCATTGGCGCGCCGCGTTCGCAGCGCGCCAATGGCCCGGTTGATGTGGCGATTCAGCGCTCGATCATAATCTTGCTTGGTTAAATATACTTGCATCCCATCGGCCTAACTATGGGAGAATACCCTGTATGGCCCGACTGGACGAACTCCGCCTGATGTCAAAAATTGCTCGCATGTACTATGTCCAGGGCATTCGCCAGCAGGGCATTACCGAGCGGTTGCAGATTCACCAATCTTCAGTTTCCCGGCTATTGAAGCGCGCGCGCGAAGCCAACCTCGTACGCTTCAGCGTCACCACGCCTCCCGGCATCTTTGCGGAGATTGAAGACCAGCTCGTGGCCAAGTTCCAGTTGAAAGACGCGATGGTTGTCGATTGTCCCGCCGAGGAAGAGCCCATGGTGCGCGACCTGGGCGCGGCAACTGGCTATTTCGTCGAGACCACCGTAAAACCCGGCACAACAATCGGCATCTCTTCATGGAGCCGCTCGTTGTTCGCCATGGTCGAGGCGCTGCATCCCGGCGACTACTGCCATGGCGGAAAGGTCGTGCAGATCCTCGGCGGCGTCGGCAACGCCGGCGTTGAACATCACGCCATGTATCTTGCCCAGCGCCTTGCGGCGCTTATCGGCGCCAGCGCTGTGCTGCTCCAGGCGCCTGGCGTCGTCGGCTCGGCCGAAGCTCGACGCGTGCTGGTGCGCGACCCTTCCATGCGCGAAGCCTCCGAACTCTTTGAGCATCTCGATCTCGCCCTTGTCGGCATCGGATCAATGGAGCCTTCGCGCTTGCTCGCCAGCAGCGGAAACGTCTTCTCGCCCGAAGAGCGTGCCGAGCTCATCCGCCAGGGCGCGGTCGGAGACATCTGCTTCCGCTTCTTCAACGAAAACGGAGAGGCCATCAAGTCCCCGCTCATGCAGCGCGTCATCGGCATTGAAGCCGCCTCCTTGAAGCGCGCCAACCGCGTGGTTGGCGTTGCCGGAGGACGGCGCAAGGTGCGTGCCATCCTGGCTGCGCTCCGTGGCCGTTGGATCGATGTACTCATCACCGACCTGCGCGCCGCCGAGGCTCTCCTGAATGAGACGGAATAACATCGCACCGCATCAAGCTTCTAAAGCGTCGGAGCACTGCCGCACGGCAGTGCACTCGCAGTTTCGCTACGCGATCACGCCCTTCTTGATAATCAGGCAGCCGTAGAGACGCGTCTCCCCCGTCATCAATACTGCATACGCATTCCGCGAGCGCTCGTAGAACGCGTACTTCTCGATGCGAATCGGCGCCGGAACCTTGCTGTCAGAGCGATGAATTACGTCCATGAAATCGGCTTCGACCGCCGGGTCCAGCTTGTCGCCCGCAACCACCTCCATCATGATGAGCGGGGCGGCGTAGGTCTCAAACGGAAACAGCGGCGCAATGCCTTCCAGCAGAGCCGAAACCGAATGACCATCCGCGCGCACCAGCCGCTTGGCATTGCTCGCACCCGGATAGTTCGAGTCGGCAAGGACGAGTTCATCCCCGTGACCCATTTCAGCAAGAACCTTCAGCAACTCGGGACTCAGAACCGGTGAAATTCCTTTAAGCATTTTCTTGACCCTTCCTTTTTCAGCAAACTTCGAACTTTTCCCGGCAACAATTTCCGCCAGGCAAATCTCCACAATCAATTCGAAAGCCCAGGCATGGGCGTCATCCCACGCGCCGTAACCGCAACGCCTGATACGGACGCCCAGTCAACTTCAGCTTTGTCTTTCCTTCAAAAGTCCCCGGCAGCGCGGTAATCTTCATCTCCCATGGATCGATGAGTTCTGCACTGAACTTCCCCGCCGGCAGCGGAAACTCGTAAAACACCGGCTGATGGAAATCCATGTAGTAAAGAATCTCCTGCGTTGACGTCCCAGCGGAGTCAAGGCTCACTGCATTCAAATAGTAAGGCCGAACCGGCGCTTCAAGCCCGGTGCGCTTCGCATCTTTGCCTGCCCTGGCCGCGGTCTCTTCCACCAGCTTGCGCAGAAACCCAATGCGCGCCGGACTCGTTCCCTTCAACTTCCCGCCGTGCGCCCACCACAGTGTTGGAGTCGTATTCTCGTCAAGCACTCCGTCCGCATCCAGAAGCGTCTCGCCGTGGCTCACATAGCAGCCGCCCATAACGCCAAGCCAGAACCGCCGCGTCATCTCTTCGCCCGAAAGATTCCCCCAGCGCCTGTTCAGATTCCCTTCGTATTGAACCTCGTCAAATACGATCGGCTTCCGCAGCATCTCCAGCCACTCCGGCGCCGATTCAAACTTTGAAGTCTGCATGCAGGCGTGCGTAACCCAGGGGTGCGAATAATCGTACATAACGTTGGAGTAGTGAACAGACCGCAAGTGGCTCACCGGGTCGCACTGCTCAACGATATGAAAGAATCTGTCGAAGTCCTGCACTGACTTCTCTTTCATCAGATCGAACTCATTTGCCAGCGACCACCAGATATTCCGGTAAGCCGACATCCGCGCCAAAACATATTTCAAATATCTGTCGTCCGCCTCGGCCGGCATCTTTGCATAGCCCCAGCGGTCGTAGGGATGAAACAAAATCAGATCCGCTTCTATTCCCAGCGCACGCAGGTCGCCAATCCTTTGCTCGATGTGCGCGAAGTAAGCCGGATTGAAGCGCGTGTAATCGCTCGTCCCCGCCGAGTCTCTCTCAAATGGATAGAGGGCCGGTTCGTTGTGGTTGAACTCGTAGCTCTTCGGAAACACGCACATGCGCATCTTGTTAAACGGCGCAGTGCGCAATGTCTCCAGCGTCTGCCGTTGCAGTTCCTCGCTCTGGTGCACCCACGCATAGCACGTGGTCCCGAACGGAAAATACGGCGTTCCATCGGCATAGGCAAAATGATGCTCGTTCCTTACCGTGACTGGTCCATGCGCTTCCGACTGCGCAGCCGTACACACAAACCGCCCGGTCTTGCCGTCGAGCGCCGCCACGTTACTGCTCGTCGAATAGTTCCATTCGCCTTCCGCGTCGGGCATGAAGCGCAGCTTATAGACTCCAGCCCCATCGTAGAATCCATTCACCTTCACCGTCCGGTGTTCGAGCGTAAACGTCCCTGCAAACTCAACATCGATGAATGGATTTCCCGTCGAAGGTCCTGTCAGTGCAAGCTCAAACACCTCCCAGCGCGACACGGATGCGTGTTTGCTTTCAGTTGTGGAACTGGAGGCGCCAGAGGGCGTAGCGGTCGCAAGCGCAGCCAGAGAGCAAGCCGAACCCATCTTCAACATTTCGCGACGATTCATTTGAACCATAATAAGTTGCCCTTCTACGCGGGCCTCGGGCTAATTGCGTTAATCGAAAGAATGGAGGCCGCAAGGGCCTCCATTCGTCTTCCTGACTTGCCGAGGGTTAGAACAACAGTTTAAGCGAGAGCTGCGCGATGCGTGGCGAAATATCCGATGTGATTCGCCCAAAGCTTGCGGATGTCTCGCTGAGGTTAGGAGTACCAAGGTCAGTATGATTAAGCAGGTTGAAGTACTCTGCGCGGAACTGGACCCTGGTCCGCTCTTTGATTGGGAAGTCGCGCGTCAGGCTGCTATCCCAGTCGACATACCGCGGTCCGACAAACGAGTCCTTCTTCACATTGCCGAATGTATCATTCGCCGGCTTCGTAAAGGCCGTTGGATCGAGATAGCTAACGCAGGTCGTTGTCGCAGCTGTCCCATATGTGCATGCGCTGCCGCCGTACCCTTTGTTGCTGATTCTGTTCGGCACATCCACGCCCGTGCCCAGGCCGGCAAGAGAAACGTCCGAACCCAGGGTAATATCCATCGGCTCACCGCTATGAACGCTTACGATGCCTGTTGTCTGCCATCCGTTAATCACTTCGCGCAGCGCCAGCGGCGCAGATGTTACCTTTGGAAGCTGCCACACATAAGACAGGTTGATGTTATTCCGGTGGTCGAATACCGATGGACCGTAATCAAGCGCCTTGTGGTTTGGCAGATAATACGGCTTCACGTAGCCGGCGCCGTTTCCTGCGCTGGTCACCGGGGTCTGGTAAGGAATGTTGTCGAGGCTCTTTGACCAGGTGTAATTGAGAGTTCCGCTGACGCCATGCGACACCTTCTTCGAAAGCGTAGCCTGCAAGGACTGGTAACTCGAGTTCCCGCCCATCGTAGAGATCGCAATCGAGGTGTACCCCTGATAGACCCGGCGGGCATTTTCGTTGCCCGTCGTGTCCGTGCTTCCACCTTGCACCGCCGGATTGATCTCCGGGCAGGTAAACAGATGCGATCCGTGCGAGGCCACGTAAGCAATACGCGAACTCAGCGTCGGCGTAATCTGCTGCTCCACGGCAATGTTCCAGTTGTACATCAGCGGAGTCTTGAAGTTGCCCGATGGATCGAAGGCAATCACCGCCATCGGCGTAGAGAAGGTTACTGTCGAGGGCAGGGGCAGCGTCGCCGGGAATGGATTCGTCGCCTTACCGTACGGATTGCTGAATGTTGCTGTCGGGTCTGTTGCGCTTGTATTGGACGACGAATATGACTGCACAAACGGAATGCTCCCAATCCACGCATTGTTGAACAGGTCGTTCATACGCGTGTCGTAGAAGAAGCCGCCGCCACCGCGCAAACTCGTCTTTCCGTCTCCAAAGACGTCATAGGCAAATCCGAACCGCGGCATGAAGTTCTTGTAATTGCTGCGCACGCCATTCGGCGGAACACCATCGTCCCCCGCAAACAGCAGGCCCACTGGAGCATTCGGATACTTCGTCGAGTGCCGTCCCGCCGCATAGGCGCTAGGGTTGAACTGTCCCATACGGTTGTCGTCCGTCTGCGGAATGAACGGCTCCCAGCGCACGCCGTAATCCAGCGTTAGCCGGCGGTTCAGTTTCCAACTATCCTGAACATACGTCCCGATGAATTTTCCGTTATCGTTCTGGAAGCTGCCCGACGCCTGGCTGAACGATGTCAGATAGCCAAGGAAGAAGCTCGCCATCGCACTATTCGTTGTTGTTGCAGTAAAGGAAAAGCTGCCCGGTTGGCCATTCATATTGATGACTTCCAGACGGCTGGCTTCCCCGTGGAATCCAAAGGAGACGTTATGAGTGCCCTTCACCCAGTGCATATCCTCGGCAAGCGTCATATTCGAACGCTTGAAGGTTGCCCACGGGTTTTGCCCAAATGAAAAATTGCCCGATACGCTGACCGACTGAAACGATGGGAATGCCGGCTGCCATATGTTCACGCCCAGTGTGCCCACATCGATGCCGCCCGCGAGCGGTCCGCGCACCGAGCCCTCGCGCTGGTAGCTCAGAATGAAGCTGTTGAGCAGATGGTCACTGAATGTGTGTGTCTCCGACAGCAGCGCGCTTTGATAGGTAATATCCGACTCGTCCTGATAGGTCAGGTAATTCTTCGGATCCAGGACTCCGACAAAATGGAACTTGTCGAGATAATAACGCAGCGTCATGCGGTCCTTGGCGCTCAATTCCTGGTCGTACTTGCCAACATACTCGTCGTAGTTCTGAGAGTTGTTTTGCAGGTACGAGAAGGGCGTGCCGTTCGCAGCAGCCACCGGAATGTAATTCAACAAGGCGACTGAAGCCTTGTCGAAACGAGTCGTTGGAATTGTCGCAACGTAGTTGTTTCCGCCCGCACTGACGTAGGGGAAACAAGCCTTTGTCGTCGGGTCCACGATGCAGGTGGCCGTGGTTGGCGTGTTCGCTGAAGTAAACGTGAATTGTCCCGTTTGGTTGGCCGTGGATGGTAGCGAAGCGTTACTCGAACTGGTGGCCACCGTATCGCGCCAGCGGCTGCCCTGGTAGCCGCCAAAGAAGAAGCCTCTTTGCATCCGCCACAGGTGGGGAATGCCGACCGGGCCACCCGCGGTGGCGCCGAACTGATTCCTCTTTAGAGGATCGGTATAGGGAACGAGGGCGCCGTTCTGTACAACAGTCGAAAAGTGATCGTGCGCATTGAAGATGCGGTTGCGTACATACTCGAATAAGTCGCCGTGATACCGGTCCGATCCAGACTTGGTGATGATATTCGTGACACCGCCCGCGTTCTGGCCGTACTCGGCCGCATAGTTGCTCGTCTGAACGCTGAACTCCTGCAGTGCGTCGGGGAATGGGAACGGTGCGTTCACGTTCGTATATTCGTCGACGTTATTGCCGCCGTCCAGCAGGTAGTTCGTCTGATTGGTGCGGGCTCCGTTCGCCGAAATCAGCACGACAACAGGAAACGTCTTGGTGTTGCCCTGATCGATCGAGTTGATGTTCGGTGCGATGCTAACGCCTGCCGTCAGCGTTGTCAGCGACGCCGCATTTCTGCCATTCAGCGGCAACTCGTTCACGCGCTCGGAATCGACCACCTGCGAGAGCGTGCCTGTTGTTGTGTCCACCTGCGCAACTTCAGTAGTTACGGTCACCGTAGAACTGGCCGCGCCTACCTGAAGAGAAACGCTGACAGTAATTGCCTGGTCGGCATGCAACACGATGCCGCGCTGCGTCGAAGACGCGAATCCGCTGGCAGAAACTGTGAGGTCATAGTTTGTTGGGGGTAGCACCGGAAAAACATAGCCGCCGGTCGCATTGGTCACCACCACGGTCTGCACACCGGTTGCACTTTGAGCAGCGACGACCTTTGCCCCCGGAATGGCTGCACCACTCGAGTCAGTCACCGTACCCACGATGCTCGCAAGACCCTGGGCGCGCGCAACGGGCACGCTAAATATCGTGCCTATCAGCAGGAGCAATAACAGCAGCCCCGCAGTGGCGTTGAAGCGGCAGCCAACAGGCTGGCTTGGCGCAGTGGCGATGGACGATTGATTGCTCGCCTTTTGCAGCCGGCTGGAATCTGGGTTCTGCTCCGGTTGCCGAGTGCGGATGTTAGTAGTCATTGTCACCCTCCTTTGAAGCTAACGGCGAAACTCGATTTGAATTTCGCGATGGGTTAAAACGAATTTCGCTGGTGCCGCTTCTCAGTCCGCCAAATGCCGCCGTCGCACGTAACGGCGCGCGTCGACTGAAATACGTCCACAACGCAGCAACCCTGCCGGATGTGAGGAGAGTTTCCTCCACGCATGGACTGCGGCGGAGCCGCCCACTACCGCCGCGGAGTGTCTCACTCTTTCCCGTAATCCCAGAGCGAACTCCACCCCCCGAACGAGCAGCCTCGTTGCGGCACGTTGAGCAATTGGCGCAATAGACAGACTGCGCGTACCCATTTCTGACGCTGGCCGAATTCTAGGAGGGCATAAATGAAGTGTCAATTAAAATCTTTATTCTGCATAAATATGCTTTTCGCCGAAAATCCTTTCATGAAACCCCTTTACCTGCCGTATTGCCAAACACGGCTTTCGCCGGCAAACTGCCGCCTCCCTCGTGCGGCCGCAGGGGCTCAACTCCAATAGTTTTTCTCCACGCGCAATGACTATGATTTCCCTGCCGCTGCCTTCATGATGCAATTGACACTCAAGCTGAAGCTATGTAAAACATACCTGCCAGCACATTCCACTTTCGTACTTGCGCTATCGCTCCTTCTATGCTGTAAGCACTCAACGAATAACTCGCGCACGGAGGATGTATGAATCGGAGAGACTTGATTAAGTTGGGCGCCGGCGCTGTTGTTACCGGAATCGCCGCACCAGCAACCCAGGCTATGCCAGCCATTGCTGCCGGAACTGAACGAACCGGTCCGGTTGAACAATGGGGCCTGTTCCAAATTGCCGCCGCCGGTCCATCGAGCGGAAATCCGTTCGACGATGTTCGCTTCGGCGCCCGCTTCACCTTGGGTCACAGAAACGTCGACGTAACTGGCTTCTATGATGGCGACGGCAAATACAAGGTCCGCTTTTCTCCGGACGCAACAGGACACTGGAGCTTTGAGACAACTTCCAACGTGATGGAACTCTCCGGCAAAACCGGTTCCTTTGAATGCATCGCGCCGAAGGCCGGCAATCGAGGTCCCGTTGGAACAGCTCATCAATTCCACTTCCAATACGCCGACGGCACACCCTATTTCCCCTTTGGCACCACCTGTTATTCCTACGGTTTTATTGGCGAGCCCCTTGACCGCATAACGCTTGAAGATCTGAAATCCGTCGGCTTCAACAAAGTGCGCATGTGCCTCCTGCCCAAGTCGATAGCGAAGCGGCAACCTGTGGCGATGCCCTTCGACCGCATTGGCTCCGCGCCAAGCCCGGAAAACCCGGAAGCAGATGAGCGCAAGAACATCAACGAGCATTTCAACCTGTCGCGTCCGAATCCCGTCTACTTCCAGTACATTGAACAGCGAATTCAAGACTTGATGGACGCCGGCATCGAGGCCGACGTCATTCTCTTCAATCCCTACGACGCTCACGGTTTTTCTGCAATGGGCGAGGAAGCGGATGATCGCTATCTGCGCTATGCTGTCGCGCGGCTTTCCGCATTCCGGAATGTCTGGTGGTCCATCGCAAATGAATACGACCTGGTGAAGTCAAAGTCCATGAAAGATTGGGACCGCTTCTTCCGCATTGTCGAAGAATCCGACCCCTACGGCCGCTTGCGCTCCATTCATCACAGCCGGGTTGTCTACGACCACTCCAAGCCCTGGTGCACGCACGCAAGCCTGCAGGAGTACGACTTCGAAAAATCTGCCGAGCGCTTGAAGGCATGGAACAAGCCGATCATCTACGACGAGATTCAATACGAAGGCAACATCGCCAGCCGGTGGGGAAATCTTTCGCCCGAAGAGATGACACACCGCTTCTGGCGCGCCATCATCAACGGCACATACGCAACCCACGGCGAAACGTATAAGGAGACGGACGGCAACCCTGTCTGGTCCGATGCGGGAAAGCTTCACGGCAGCAGTGGACCGCGCATCACATTTCTGCGCAAGCTGCTCGAAAGCACCGGAACCACCGGCCTGATCGCGGCCACTGAGCCTTACTACGCAAACGCGGGTAATCCCGGACAGCGCATCCTCTACTACTTCGACTATCACTGCGTCGCCGAGTACGAGTTTCCACTGCCGGAAGAAGTAACCTTCAAAGCAACCATGATTGACCCGTGGGCAATGACAAAAACACCGCTGCCTGGATCCTTCCGCGGCAAGAGTAAGATCGAGCTCAGCGGCAAACCTTACATGGCCGTACTCTTTGAGAAAGCCTGATTCTGTGAATAACCCCAATCGTTGATCGGCGAAGAAGTTGGTTCGAATACTTCGCCGTGGCTAACCGAAGAGAGCAGCCTTCCAGCAATAGGAACAGTAGGTCGAGTTATGAGAATGAATGGACTATCCGCATACGCGGCCATAGCGATTGCGATGCTTCCTGCCCTCTGCGCCGGACAGCAACCAACTGCGGGCATTGCACCAGACCATGTCACCATCGCAGTATCTCCGCTCGGCAGCGACGACGCTCCCGGCACCCGCGACAAGCCTTTCCAGTCGCTGCAACGCGCCCAGTCCGCGGTTCGCGCCTACAACGCCGGCAGCAACGTCACCGTTGAACTCGCCAGCGGAACCTATCGCCTCACTGCCCCTCTCCTCTTCACATCCCTCGACGGTGGACGCAATGCGCACCATGTCGTCTGGCAAGCAGCGCCCGGCGCAAAGCCCGTCCTCTCCGGCGCAATCCCTGTTACAGGCTGGAAACTCTTTGACGCCGCCCGGCATATCTATGTTGCCGACGTGCCCGTTGGCGTCGACGCACGCCAGTTATGGGTGGACGACAAACTTGTAACTCGTGGCGCCATCGAGATACCCCGTGCCAATGTTACTTTCACACCGGAAGGAATCAGTTGGAAGGATTCCAAATATGACTACCTCGCAACACTCCCGGACCAAAATCGTCTCGAGCTGGAGTCCACAGGATTTTTCACCGACCGCTTTTCGCCCGTAGAAAAAATCTCCGCGCGCCAAATTCTGATGAAGCAGCCGGCATGGAACAACAACATCTGGGGCTACGATGCCATCAGCAGCCCCTATCATCCTGAACTCTCACATCTGTTCCTGCTCAACTCATTGGCCTTCATCTCCAAGCCCGGCGACTGGTACATCGATCCCTCGAAGGGAAAGCTCTATCTTTGCCCACCTGCTGGAGCCAGCATCGAACATATGGATGTCGAACTCCCCCGCATCACTGTTCTGTTGGCAATCGGAAACAGCCTCGATGCGCTTGTGAAAGATCTAGCATTTCGCGGAATCCAGTTCTCGCACACCACGTGGCTTGGACCCGCAACGGATGAAGGCTACGCCAGCCAGCAGAGCGGCTCCTATTTGAAAGGCCGCGCCGCCGCGTATCCTGCCAACCCTCTCGCCAACTGCAAATTCGGCTGCCCTGCTTTTGAAACCCGCCGCAATGAGTGGAGCCAGATGCCGGCATCGATCCAAGTCGCAGCCGCTGAGCGTATCACTTTTGACAGCGACATCTTCGCGCATCTCGGCCAATACGCCCTCGGCATCGGCAACGACGCCAATGCCAACATCACCGGAGCGGACCTTGGCGCGAGCGACATTACCGTCACTCGTTGCGTCTTCACCGATCTTGCCGGCGGAGCCATCCTCGCCGGAGGCGTGCAGCGCGACGCACACCACCCCCACAATCCCCGTCAAATCA
This sequence comes from uncultured Occallatibacter sp., assembly GCA_964419175.1. Lineage (GTDB taxonomy): Bacteria > Acidobacteriota > Terriglobia > Terriglobales > Acidobacteriaceae > Telmatobacter. Next base: position 50,801 of record CAYQOQ010000001.1, read on the forward strand.
ACCGTTCCTTAATCGTCAGCAACAATCGCATTCGTTCCGTCAGTAAGGACTATCGCGACAACAGCGCCATTCTCAGCACCTACGTGCTCGGAGCCGTCATCCTCCACAACGACATCTCCGACGTCCCCTACGACGCCATCGACATCGGCTACGGCTGGGGCATGCACGATGCCGGCGGCAATCCAAACTACCGGGTCAGAATGCACGGCTACGACTGGAAAGAAAATCTCGTCTACGACACCCCCACCACGCATCGCGATGTCGTCGTCGCCAGCAATCGCATTCATGGCGCAAAGCGGTACTTCCACGACGGCGGCGCAATCTACAATCTCTCGGCCAGTCCCGGCACGCTCATCACGGAAAACTACATCTTCGACAACGGCAGCAAGATCGGCCTCTATCTCGATGAAGGATCGCGCTACATCACCGTGCGCAGAAATGTAGTCGAGGGCAAGGACTGCGAGTGGCTCAACATCAACACTGCGCACAGCGCCTATCCGCTGCGCATCTCTCCCGACAACACCGCCGCCGATAACTGGCATGACGGCGCCAAGGTCGGTGGCCTATGGACCAACTACCAGAACGACCTCATCCTCAACGATCATCTGGTCGTCGACGGCAACTGGCCCGACGAAGCAAAACAGATCATGAAGAACTCCGGCATCGAGCCCTCCGCCGGTCCAGTCCAGTACGAAGATGCAAAGCCTGAAGCCGGAGAACCCGGCGCTTCAGCCGCGCAACAATAGCAGTCCTCAATTGTCTGCAGATATTGATATTGACGTAGAGCCGTGCAATTGAATGGAGGGAGCACAGGCCTTCACAGGCTGCGGAAAAACTTCTCCGGGCGGTAGGCCGGGGATTTATCCCCGGTATAAGTGCAATGGAATGGATAGGGCTTTAGCCCCTGAGGTATGCTTTTCGGGCCTTTGATCCAAAATGAGGCCTTTTTCCGCAGCCTGTTTAGTCCACTGGGCCTTTAGATAATCTGATTCTTTGCTGGAGTTTTGCTGTACTAAAGCCGTGCTCCCTCTTCTTCAAGCAGCATGCGAAACTCTTCTGCGCCATGAAGTGAACTGCCCTAGGAGGGAAACAGCGAACCCGTTTGCGGCACAAAGGCAGCCACCTTGGCGCGGCGGCGTGGCGCGGGCGGTGTCGGCTCCACAGCCAGCTGTCCAAGAATCTCTCTCAATTCGGCGCGCGCGTGTCCAATGGTCGCCGCCACGGCATCCATCCGCTTACTCGGGTCGCTCGTGGCCACCGTGAGCTTTGGCTCTGGATCGCGCCTCCGGTTCCGCTGTTCAAGTGTCTGCCGCGCACCGGCAAGCGTGTAGCCCTCGGCATGCACCAGGCGCTTGATATCCAGCGCCAGTTCCACATCGCGTTTGCGATAAAGCCGCTGGCCCGTGCCGCTCTTGTTGGGCTTCAGTTGTGGAAACTGCGTCTCCCAGAAACGCAAAACGTAGGTCTCTACCTCGCAGATGCGGGCAACGTCACCAATCTTGAAATAGAGACGGTCGGGGATTGTGGGTGCTTCGAAGGCGCGCTTCCGGGATAGTTGCGTTGCCATAGTTATCGTGGGCAAACAGCCGCGACCAAGGCTGGAGCCTCGCTCTACACGCAGTATAGGCCACAATTTGCACTCTTTGTGGAGCAAATCGCGGCCCTGCACCAGATTGATGAGTAAAACTCAGGAAAAAACCAGCCTTGCCGGGGCTCAGCCCTTCTCCGGACGGCCAACTGCAACCCGCGCAACCGAGTGCCGCGGCGCCGCGCGCAGGTACTGGTTAGGCCAACTGGCCTGCTCGCCCAGCGTCGCCGCCGCGTGCACCGGCCAGTAAGGATCGCGCAGCAGCTCCCGCGCCAGCAGCACCATGTCGGCTTCCCCCTCGGCTATCACCCTATTGGCCTGTTCTGGCTCGGTAATCAGCCCCACCGCTGCCGTGGCAATCCCTGCCTCGCGCTTGATCCTCGCCGCAAACTCCACCTGAAATCCCGGACCAACCGGAATCTTCGCGTTCGGAACCAGGCCGCCTGTCGAAACATCCACCAGATCCACCCCATGTTCGCCGAACAGCCGCGCCAGCGCCACCGATTCATCCGCGTTCCATCCGCCTTCCGCCCAGTCCGTAGCCGAAATGCGCACAATCAGCGGCAAATGCTCCGGCCACTCGCCGCGAACGGCGTCCACAACCTCCAGCGCCAGCCGCGTACGGTTCTCAAAGCTGCCGCCATACTCATCCGTGCGCCGGTTCGCCAGCGGAGAAAGAAACTGGTGCAGCAGATACCCGTGCGCGGCGTGAACCTCAATCAGGTCGAACCCCGCTTCGAGCGCCCTGCGCGCCGCCAGCCTAAACGCCTCAACCACACCATTGATCCCAGCCTTGTCCAGCGCCAGCGGCAGCGCATAGCTCTCTGAAAACGCCACCGCGCTCGGCGCCACCGGCTCCCATCCACCCTCGCCTGGCCCCAGCAGCCGTTCGCCCGTAAACGGTGCACTCATGCTGCCCTTGCGTCCGGCGTGCGCCAGTTGAATGCCTGCCCGCACGCCCTGCGAATGAATAAAACTCGCGATCTGCTTGAGCGCCGGAATGTGCTCGTCCTTCCAGATGCCCAGATCGGCAATCGAAATGCGCCCCTCGGGCACAACTGCGGACGCCTCCAGCAACACCAACGCCGCGCCACCCTGCGCACGGCTGCCCAGGTGGACCATGTGCCAGTCGTTGGCAAAGCCGTCCTCAGACGAGTACTGGCACATCGGCGAAACACCGATGCGGTTGGCAAACTCGACCGAACGAAGCTGGAAAGGGGAAAAAAGCGGATGGCTCATAAATGCGCGCTCTGGTTCCTGGGCCGTGGATTTGAAAAGGGCCTGCAGAATAGATGAAACTCAGCGCGAACGGATGCATTTCGCCGAAGTGAAGCCCACCGCATCGGCGCACCTGAAGGCGCAATGACACCCGCCGTCACTGCTTCTTCAGCACCGCCGTACCCTTTTCATCGGCAAGAATCGCACGCTCGAGCTTGCGGAAATCCATAGCCTTAGTGGCCGGAATCTCCACCTGCCGCACCACATACTCACGCTCGTAGTGCAGCAGATTCCCTTTCACCGAAACCGCCGATTTGTAGCTGGCAAACTCCACATCCACATTCACCGGGTCCGGCGTCTCATCCACCACGTAGCCCGTGGGCACCGCAATGTCGAAGCTATCGCGCCAGCGGCCCGTCGCCTCAAGGTCAATAGGCAGCGTGCGTGGCTTATCGTCGAAAGGCACAGCGTCATCGCCCACCACGCGAGGCCGCACCAACAACAGCGAGCCTGCCGTATGAGCGTATTGCGGCACCGTCACCTTGTAATGGAACTCCAGAGGCTTATCCAGCGAGGGCGGCTGCACAAACTGGAACGCGTCCAGCGCCACGCCCTGAAGATCCCGGGCAATCATGGACTCCCAGTATGCGCGCCGTTCCTTCTCGTCTGTGTACTTCAGGAACAGTCGCAAATCGGCTCCCTCTGGACCGTCGTGCGAGGTATCCACTGTTCCGGCCAGCGCGCCCTCCGGCGAAAGCGTAAACGATCCCTTCCGATCCGTGCCGTTGGCCTCCGGACCAAGCACCGGCAGCGCCACAATCTGGCTCGCCTCTCCCGCCGCAAGAATGCCATAACTGCCCTGCAGATACGAGGGCAGATTGCCCACCGGCGTCCGCTCGTTGGTCGGGTCGAAGATCAGATACCGCTTGCCGTCCTTGGCCGTCACTACCGCCTCAAGCCGCGCGTCCTTCACCACCGCCGGAATCTCGATTGCCGTGATCATGTGGTCGCCGTAGAAGGACGGAGCCTCGGGATCGATAACCCCACGCCGATCATCCACCGGCACATAGTACGCCCGGATGCCGATGGCCTCGAGCATCGAAATCACCAGCGTCGTTTTGTCCTTGCAGTCGCCATAGCGGTTGCGATAGATGTCAGCCGCAAAGTGCGCCTGAAGACCGCCGATCCCGCGCGCGACAATAAAGTACCGCACATTTTTTTGAATGTATTCGGTAATGTTCTTGAGCTTTGTGTAGAAATCCGGCGCGCCGGCAACAAGTTCCTGTGCCTTGGCTGTAATCTCCGGCGACGGATCGGGGCGGTTCGCCTCCAGATGCGTGCACCAAAGTCCCAGTGCCCGCCACTGATTGTCCTTTCCACTCACCGCGCCATCGCCCCAGTGAACTGACATGCGCGCGGCCAGAGCCGCCCATTCCAGACTGGCCTTCACGTCTCGAAGATCCAGCTTTTGCATGTCCTTGATCTCCCAGCGCCAGTGGTTTGGAGCCACTTCGACCGGCTTCACCGGCTGGTATCGATGCCAGGACTCGGTGTGCGCCTGACCTGCGGGAAGGTCAACCTCAAGCGCCTCGAAGACGATCGGAATGCCGCTTTGGATTTGCCAGATCTTCTCCTGCTCATACGGCGCCATCAGCTCCTCCGACTCGCAGATCACGGTCGCGCCCACATCCGCCGCGGGAGGGTGCACTAATCGGGATTTTTCGGTGAAAAGCATGATGGGGATGTTGGTGTCGCCCGACTCGGTAAAGTCCGTTTCCTTGGCCTCAAACTGCTTTCCATCCGCGGTGATCGTCCAACCCCGAAAGTAGTTGATCTTCTCATCCACGTCGTATCTGGTTCTGCAGGAAGTGTGGCGTCCCTGCACCTGAAGAATGCGGATCGCCTCCCGCTCGCGCTCCACGGCGCGGCCCTGCGCGTCAACCGTCTCCACGTATTCGTCGTAGAGAATGATTGAGCCTGCGTCCTTCGCGTAATCCGGAGTAGGTGTCTTGGCTGCGTCCAGACCCCACTGCGGCACGGGCTGAGATTTGGCTCTGGCAGTCGCATGCATTGCGCAGAGGCCAGCCGCTAGGCAACTCAAAATCACCACATCGCACATCGAGCCCCAGGTTCTCGCAATCATCAGTTGCCTTTCGCCGCCACCGATACCGCGGTCAAAACCAGTTGCTGTTGATCCGACGCCGCCACCTTCTGATAGAAACCGCGCAGGTCCTGGTACTCCTCAGGCTTGGCCTGCGTGAATGCGCGCGCCAGCGTACGCGACACAACCACCTGGCCCGCCGTCGATACCGTCTTGGTGACGAAGGCCGCGTGCCCCGTCCAGGGAATGTTGGCGTCCGGGGGCGCGCCTTCCACCGTCACTCCGTCCGGCAGATGGTACGTAATCTGCTCGCTCACCCGCTCCCCATAGTGCATGTCCACGGCTATCTGCCGCTTCTCTTCCTTCACGAATGGAAGGTGCCCCTGCGCCGCAAAGAAGAACCCCGGCAGCATCAGCCGCTTGGAGGTCGCCGTGCCCAGCGTTCCCTTCACCTTGACGATCGCCATCAGGTTCGTGTCCGGGTCGCCCAGGCTCAGAAAGTGATCCACATGCGCCTCGACACCGTCGGGGACCATGCCTTCCAACTCCTTGTCGAACTCCTTCTTCACCTCGGTCTCGTCGTTCCTCAGCGCCGTCTGCCGCCAGCGAAGCGCCTCCTGCCCCGCCATCACAATCTGGATGTTCCCCGTTATTTCTCCATGGGCGTCCAGCAGGATGTCCCCGGTACGAATAGTTGCGTTCGCGGCGTAAGCCTGAATCGGCGTCGCCTGGTATCCGGGGCCTTCGGCGCTCTGCCGTAGACCGCCTGCATCCGAATGCCGCCAGTTCAACGTTGTGAAGGGCGCCATCTTCTCGCCCGGATCCACCAGCATGCCCTTGCCGTCGATCCCGAGCAGAATCACCGTATCGTCGAGCTGATCCAAGTCCATGTACGTCGGGTCGAACACGCCTTTATTCCGCGCCACCACCTTTATCGCGTAGGCCGTCAGCCCAGCCGAGCGAACCATCGCCAGGTACAACAGTGCAATATCCTCGCTGTCGCCGCTCTTCTGCTTCCACGTATCCTCGGCGTGCTTGGCCTCTTTCAGCTTCAGTTGCTTCAGCTCCGATTCGCTCTTCTTGCGCGAATAGTCTGTATTGTCCAGAGCCTCCACCGCCTTGTAGAGCTTCTGCGCTTTCACCATCTCGCTGTCCGTAGGCGCAATCAGGCCAGCCACAGCCTCATGAATCGTCTTCGACTGCTCGGCAAATTTATCCACATCCTTCGACCAGTCCTTGGCCTCTTTCGTCCAGAACTCCTGAGCGTTCGAAGCGCTCTTGTAGTAGAAGAACACCTTGTACAACAGGCTCTGAATTGGCGGCATCCACTCCTCATCCGGCCTTGGAGGAATGTCCGTCACATCCAGGTTGTAACTTCCCGCGGTGGCATCGGTCGTGATGGTCGTGCCCTTGGGCAAATTCATCCACCAGATTAAGGTGTTGACCGTGTTGCCCTTCGCATCCGTCAGGTACATGCTGGTCGTCGCGTGGGTGCCGGGCATGAAGTTCTGGAATGGCGTGAACTGGTAGTGCGCCTTGCGCACGGAGTAGTCCCTCTGAATCTCCCACAAGGGCGATGAAAAGTGATTGTCGTCGTAGCGCAAGTCGTAGCGGTACTCCAGGATGCTGCCCACTTCCACGCTCGGCAGCGTGAACACCTTCTTATCGACCTGCCGGTCGCCCTTCTTTGAGACCAAAAGATCTTCCGGCTTTCCAGCCAGCGGAATCACCGTCCCGTCCGCATGAATTGTGCGCGCCTTGATGTCGGAAATCTTGTAGCGGCTTCGAAGGTAGGGCACTTCCACCGTCGCCAGTTCCTTGCCCTTTTCCGTCAGCACCTTGATCCGCGCATAAAAGCTTTCATAGTGCAGCGGATCGTTGGCGATCTCCTCAATATTGAGGTACACCGCGGCCGCCCCCGGATATTTCGCGTCGGCGGTCATCTTCAGTTCTTCATCCGTGGGCTGCTGGAACTGCGCCATCACCGGAGTTGAGAATGTCGAGACAAGAAACAGGAGTGCACTATAAGCGAAACTACGGGCCCGCATAGGTTTGTCCTTTATTTCGGAATAGCGACAAGTCTAACCCCGAAACAGTGACGACCAGGAAAAATCATGTCTATATCACACCCATATGTGACGGCGGAGACATGCGCACTTATAAGCCGCACGACTCTAGCAGCCTTGAAACCAGCGCCAGCGGCAGCCCCACCACATTGAAGTAGCAGCCCTCGATGCGCGGAATCCAGCGCGCCGCCCGCCCCTGGATGGCGTAGGCCCCCGCCTTGTCCATAGGCTCGCCCGTCGCAACGTAAGCCGCAATCTCCGCGTCCGACATCTCCAGAAAACGAACTGCCGTGGACTCGGCCGCCACCTCAACCCGCTCCGCCGTCACCAGCGCCACGCCTGTAATCACGCGGTGCGTCCGCCCTGAGAGCAGCCGCAACATGCGCGCGGCGTCGGCCGCATCCTCCGGCTTGCCCAGAATGTGCTTATCCAAAGTCACCGTAGTGTCAGCGCCCAGCACCGCAAGGGACTGGCCGTCCAGTCGTCCATTGGTCCCCGTCAGCTCACGAAAAACCGCCTGCGCCTTCTCGCGAGCCAGCCTGCTCACGTAGGCAATCGGATCCTCGCCCTCCAGCGGCTCCTCGGGAATATGCGCGGGGTGCACCTCAAACGAGAAGCCCGCCTGCTGAAGCAACTCGCGGCGGCGCGGTGAGGCTGAGGCCAGAATCAACATATTGGAATTATGGCAGCAGACCCCCGGATTCGCTTTGGGCGATTACAGCAATTCCAGGCTTGGTATACCTCGAAGGATAGACACAACGTTGACGCGACCATCAGGGAGCGGCAACCTCGCATGAATTCCGCTATGGTACGGTAATCCTGGAATTGCTCTAGACTTATAGGGAGAGCCCGCACTGCAAGCTACGCGTGGCCCAGACAAGGTTCAAATGCACCTCAACTTCGGTTTTACGACTGTCCAGATTCTCTGGACTCTGACTTTCGCTGCGCTGTTGGTCCTGCTCGTAGTCTTGCTGGGCCGCGATCGTGCGCGCCGTTTTCCTTGGTTCACCGCCAGCATGGTGCTCACCGCGGTGCGGCTGCTCGCCAGCAGAATGCTCTTCGGGAGAATGCCCCAGCTCACCACGAGCTCTATCTTCCTCACCCTCGCCGCTGTCGAGGCGCTGGTCTGCCTGTTGGTAGCGATTGAAATCGCCCGGCGCGCTTTTGGGGGCGCCAGCCGCCGCGCCTGGATCACCGGCACATTAGCCCTGCTGGCCGTCGGAGCCGGTGTCCTGGCCACTTGGGGCCCCTGGCCCGCCTGGAAGGCCATCACTGCCGACTCCGCCATGACCGTGCTTCGCCTTACGCAACTGGTTGCGCAAAAGACCAGTCTCCTCTCCGACGTGCTCACGGTCGGAGTCGGCCTGCTCGTGGTCCTCTTCGGCCGCCGCTTTAACGCCGGCTTCCGCAGCCACACCCAGCAAATCGTCATCGGCCTCTCCACCGCCGCCATTGCGCAGATGGGCGTTCGCGGCATCTGGCAGCAAATCGCCCTCCACGCCGCCCCCCAAACCCAGGCGGAGTACGAACATGTCCTCGGCATTCAGGAGAAGCTCTACAACGCCAACAGCGTTCTGTTCATCGCTGTTCTGGTTTGGTGGATCGCCTGCCTCTGGATCAACGAACCCGGCCCCGACTCAGCCGCAGGGCTTCCAGCAGCCGTAGAAGCACCCTCGGCCGAAGCCGATGGAATCAGCACGGACCAGCAGAAGTAGCCACCTCAGCAAAGAACCGCTGTGCGCCGCTCACGATCCAATAAATGCTGGGTGCCCCATCCTAACCGCGTTCTTGGCGGTTAGGGTGGGATGGCAATGCATTCAACCCGCGAGTCTTTCCTAGGCTGTATCGACATATAGGTATCGTGTAAATACTTGATAAATAAGAGTCCTGTTATCCTGAGCGAACCGGGCCCCAAGCGCTTTCCGGGGTCCCCAAAGAGCGCTTTTGCTCTTTGGGGTGGAGCTTGGGGGTGGTGGAATCTGCCGTTGTTCTGAGCCAGCAGAGCATTTTTGCATTTGGTGTAGACCGGTTTTGAAAGGGCACGGCTTTAGCCGTGCCGCAAAACACCAATAAAATCAACGGGCTTTAGCCCCTGAGGGAAAGCCCATCGGTCTACACCATTTCCGAATCTGCTCTAGATATGGCAGCTCCCCTGCCCCCGCTTTTCCAGATACTTCTGGTGATACTCCTCCGCCAGCCAGAAGGTCTGCGCCGACTCCACCTTCGTCACAATGCGCTTCGGCTTGAAGCGCCCTTCCGCCGCCAGTTGCTCGATCTTGGCAACTGCCTGCGCCTGTTGTTCCGGTGAGTGGTAGAAGATCGCCGACCGGTACTGCGTGCCCCAGTCCGGCCCCTGCCGATTCAGCGTCGTCGGATCGTGCAGCGCAAAGAACGCGTCCAGCAACTGCTCATAGCTCACCAGCGCGGAGTCGAAGTCCAACTCCACCACCTCTGCATGCCCGGTCTGGTCCGTGCACACATCCTTATAGCTGGGCCGTTCCAGTTGCCCGCCCTCGTAGCCAACCGCCGTCGCCGTCACTCCGGGAATGGCCGCAAACGCCACCTCCACTCCCCAGAAACACCCCGCCCCGAATGTCGCCTTTTCTAGACTCATGCAGGTATAGATGCACCGCGAAGCCCCTCGGTAACAATCTTCCGCTTCTGTCCGCGCAAGCCTCTGAATCAGTCGGGCTTTTGAAGGTGCGCGTCGACGTCTTGCAGAGAATTAACGCCCATCGGAGCAGAATATAGAGATGAGCCCCCTCCAATCTCCGAAGCAGGATCAGGCATCTTCCCAGCCCGAACCCCCCGGCCGGACCCCCTCCCCCCTCCCCGTCAATTGCACCGATTATGGTGCACAAAATTTCTAACTAGTTCATAATCAATAGGATACAAAACAGTACCCGTAACTAATCAGTAAACTATCCTGCAAAAAAACGAAAAAACGAGCCTTTTCATCGCTCTTTTGTAGGCTAATCGACCCTTTACCGGGGGTACGAGGCACTTTTGCGCGTCTCCCGCATCCGCTCCGGCGAGAGCTGAGAACTAGAAGCTGAGTTCCTTCACCAGCCCATCGAAAGCTTCCGCCTCGTTCTCAATCTCAATCCGCAGCCGCGCCGTTTGGAGCGGAAGAGATTCGCCCAACTTGCCGAACCGAACGCGATCTTTCTCCGTTGTGAAAACCGCCTTCGCTCCCGTGCTGCGCGCCGCGTCCCGAATGCAGTCCAGATCGTGGGTCTTGTAGTGGTGGTGATCGGCAAATGCGATCCGCGAAGCAAGATGCAAACCCGCCTCTGCGAGCCCGGCAAAAAACTGCTCGCTCCGCGCGATCCCGCAAAACGCCACAACCGGACCGTCAACGGGCGGAACCTCCATGCGCCGCCGCAGCCGCCAGACCGGACCTCGCCAGCCCGCGGCCTTCAGCACAATCTCCAGTTCCACGTCCTCTGCTGGAATGGCGATCACCGAGGCGCGCCGCATGGCCGCAAGCGGCTCGCGCAGGTTTCCCGCGGGCAGCAAATGATCCTGCCAATCGCGGCTGTCCATCAACAGAATGTTTACGTCGCGATCGAGCTGACGATGCTGAAACCCATCGTCGAGAAGGTGTACGACGCGGCCATTCGAATCCCGTAACGCAGCCTCGGCCAACAGTCCCGCCTCGTACCGTTGCACGGCCACATAAACCGGCACGTCTGCCTCGCGCGCAATCAGCAGCGGCTCGTCGCCATACTCTTCGGCAGCGCCGTTCGGGTCAACGCGCAGCGCCTCTTTGCTCCGCCGTCCGTACCCGCGCGAGAGCACATCGACGCTCAGCCCGCGCCGCGTGAGTGCCTGCGCCAATGCAATGGTCAACGGCGTCTTTCCCGATCCGCCCACGGAAAGGCTTCCGACGCTGACAACCGGAAACCGCAGCCGTCGCACCGGCTCAAGCCCGCTGCCAAGCCGCAGTTCACGCAGCGCCAATGCCAGCCTGTAGAGCGGAACCAGCGGCAGCAGAAGCCCGCGAGCAGAAGTGGCCCGCGTCATGACGCACGCTCCTGCGCCACAAGCAGTTTTCGAATCGCCGTCACGCACCGCTCCGTGGCCCCAGCCTGCTGGTCGAAGACGCGCCGTGCACGCTCGCCCATCGCTTGGGCAGCCTGCCGATCCTTGAGCAACTCAATCAGCGTCGCGGCCAGTTCCTCGCGCGCCGCAATCCGCAGAGCGTCCTGGGCAAGCAGGTCCTCGGTGATCGTGCGGAAGTTCACGTAATTGGGCCCCATCACGATGGGAACCCCAAACTGCGCCGGCTCCAGCGGATTGTGGCCGCCCGCTGCAACCACGCTGCCGCCGACAAAAGCAACCGCAGCGAGAGAGTAGACCGAAGCCAGCTCTCCAATGGTATCGAGCAGAACAATCTGGCCTGGCCGGATCTGTTCAATCGAGCCTTCCGCCTGCGTTCGCCACTCCGAGCGTCTCACCCACGGAATCCCCGATTGCTCCAGCAGCGTAACGACAGCGGCGAACCGCTCCGGATGGCGCGTAGCCAGTACCAGCACGAGCTTGGGATCTACAGCCAGCATCCGAGGCCATGCTTCCAGCAGCGCCGCCTCTTCGCCCTCAAGCGTGCTGCCGGCAACGACGATTCTCAGCCCCGGAGCCAGAGCCTTCAACAGCCGCGTCGCGTCTGCTTCCTGCGCGGCCCGCACATCGAACTTCAGATTGCCCGCGACTGAAACTCTCTCCGGTGCGCAGCCGATAGCCTTCAGCCGCTCGGCGTCCGTCTCGCTCTGCGCCAGCACCCGGGAAACCCTGCTGAGGAAGGACCGCCAAAGCCGTTTCAGAAGCCGGTAGCGCGGCCACGACCGGTCAGAGATGCGGGCGTTTACCACGGCCACCGGAATCTGCCGGCGAAAGCAGCCGCTCAGCAGGTTGGGCCAGAACTCCGTCTCCGCCAGCACCAGCATCCGCGGCTGCAGCGCCTCCAGATAGGCCCGCACAGCCCAGGGCAAGTCCAGCGGGCAGTAGAAGACGCGGTCCGCTCCGAAGCGCTGCCGAGCCAACTCCTGGCCGGTGCGTGTGGTCGTCGAAATAAGCAGCAAAAACTCCGGAAAAGCCCGGTCCAGTTCGCCAACCAGCCGGCTAACGGCCAGCACCTCGCCCACGGAGACGGCATGGAGCCAGATCACGGGCCTGCCGCGCCTATCGGGAAACGGTCGAATTCGGCCCAGCCGCTCCGCTAGTCCCTTGCGGTATTTGTGCGTCGTCGCCATCTTCCACAACCAGAAGGGAGCGCCGGCCACAAGGGTCGCCAGCAGAGCGAGGTTGTAGAAGAACAGAATCATGCGTGACGGACAAACCTTTCCGCAGTCCAATCTAGAATGATACAGTCGAGCACGGTGAGGATCTCAGGGGCAATTCCGCTGTTGCTGTTAGGGCTGGCTCTGCCGGCTCTGGCCACCGACCACACCCCGCCTCCCGTGCAGCCCGCCACGACCTTTGCCGCCGTCGAGGTGCACCCGGACGAGAAGGTGGCCATTGCCGCTGAACCCTACGATACCAAGGAAAAAGAGTCCATCTTCCGCGTCGATTACCTAAGCCACGGCGTTATGCCCGTGCGGCTGATCGTGACCAACCAGGGCGACAAGCCCATCTCGCTGCGAGACGCGCGCATCCTCTTTCAGACCGCCGCCGGAGACAGAATCCAGGCCGCCGAACCGGAGGATGTCGAGCGCCTCATGACGCGCAACGAGCGTGAGGGAAAAAGCATCCCCATGCCAGGCCCCCTCCCCAAAATCAAGCTAAAACCGAAAGCAAGCGACAAGGACATTGAGCAGGACTTCGACAACTTCGAATACGGGGCGCTGGTCGTCGAGCCCCACACCACGCGAGCGGGATTCCTGTTCTACGATGTGTCGGACCTCTCCCATCCGCTGCGAGGCGCCAAGCTGCACCTGCACGCCTTGCGTAATGCGGATGGCAAGGAACTGTTCTACTTCGAGATTCCCTTCGACAAGTATCTGCAGTCGAAATCAGGGCAGATGAACTGAGCCACCGCCTGGCTACTCGAAGTAAGTGGCCGTGCAGGTGTCAGTCTCCCAGATGGTGCAGTCCTTTAGACGCACACGGCCGGCGGTCATTTCGGCGAGCTGTTTGCTGGTCAGATCGAAAAAATATTTGGCGATATTCTCCGCCGAGGGGTTGAGCACCGTGAAGGGCTCCAGGTCGTTGAGCATCGTGTGGTCTATACGGTCGATGACTGGGCGCAGAACATGCTTGAGCAGTTTGAAGTCCAGCAACAGGCCGGCTTCATCGAGTTCGGTTCCGGCCAGCGTGACGCGGACTTTGTAGTTGTGCCCGTGCGGGTTTTCGCACTTGCCCTTGTAATTTCGGAGGTAGTGTCCGGAGGAGAAACCTGCCTCCACGGTGACTTCATACATCGGCGTCTGCTCGATCCTGTGCGGGAAAGTGTCCCACACCCCATTTTAACGAAAAGAGGCGCAGCTTTATTGATCGTGCCCGTCGCGGCGTTTTCGCCGAGCCGCCTGCCGGGCTTCTTCGCTGCGCCGGTCCACCTGCTCGAACAGGTGGCTCATCACGCCGATGAGCGCCGAAATCAGCCCGAAAAGCAGCAGAAACATGGCTACGGTGCGCCAAAGTGAAGCGTTGGCCGGAAGGCCCGGCTGAAAGTTCGAAGGCACGAGCGACATACCCCCCGAAACCACCGCGAAGAGCAGAAGCGAGGCAGCCAGAATGTAGAAGTTGCGGGACATAGATTCGGTCACGATCCGCGAAACCTGCTGCGATTCTACGCGGATAGGCCTTTGCCTGAAAGCGCAGAGCACTCGATGACCGCGACGCCGGCACTCGCAAACGCGGCCTCGATCTTCGCGACGGAACCGTTCAGGTCGATAGCACGGCAGGCATCGCGAAGAACGAATGCGGGCAGGCCCAGGCGGCGCGCGTCGAGAGCGGAATAGCCAACGCAGTAGTCATACGCGAGACCGGCGAAGAAGACGCGAGTAAGGTTGCGCTCCTCAAGATAGCCGGCCAGACCGGTTGGCGTTACGCGGTCGTTCTCAAAGAAGGCGGAGTAGGAATCGATGTTTGGGTCGAAGCCCTTGCGCAGAACAAGTTCTGCCTGGGGAAGATCGAGCGCCGGATGAAACTCCGCGCCTTTGCTGCCTTGAATGCAGTGCGGGGGCCAGAGGGTTTGCAGGCCGTAGCTGAGTTCAATCTGCTCGAAAGGCTGCTTGCCGGGATGAGCTGTGGCAAAAGAAGAGTGCCCTGTCGGATGCCAGTCCTGGGTGAGGACTACATGCTCGAACAAGGCCGCAATGCGATGGATGGAGTCGATCACAGCATCCCCGTTGGCAACGGCAAGCGCGCCGCCAGGGCAGAAGTCGTTTTGCACGTCGATGACAATGAGGACGTCGTGTGCGTCGATCCGCATCAGGCCTTCTTTGCCGAACAACTTCGTCGGCACATTCATTCTCTCAAAGTTGAACTCGCGAGGTCGATACGGAGCGGTTCAGGCGAGGATCAGGTCGACGCCATTGGCGCTGAGTAGTTCCTGATATTCGGGAGCAAGTTCCTTGTTGGAGATGACGACATTGGCGGCGGAAAGCGGCGCAACGGGGATCATGCCGCCGCGGCCGAATTTGGTATGGTCGGCAACGATGATGACCTTGCCCGCGACTTCGATCATCTTCTGCTCTGAGCCAACAACAAGGGTGTTGTTGTTGCTGAAGCCGGACTCTGTGATGCTGCCGATGCCCATGATGACGGCGTCTGCGCGGATGGCGCCCAGCATCTGCTCGCAAAACGGACCCAGCATGACGCGGTGGCGCGGGTCGAGATAACCGCCGGTGAGGGTCAGCTCAATGTTGCGCTGCGCTTCAAGGCTTTCGGCGATGGGCAGGGAATTGGTGACGATATGCAACGATTTCGACGCTAGCTCGCGAGCCACTGCCGCTACCGTTGAACCGCCGTCAAGGATCACGGTTTGGCCGTCTTCAATGAGCCCCGCGGCGAGCCGTGCGATACGATCTTTCTCGTCGCTCAGACGCACGCTCTCCGTTGCGTAGTCAAACGTGCGGGCTGGGGGCTGCTGCACAGAGACGGCGCCGCCATAAACACGGCGAAGCGCCTTCTCTGCTTCAAGAATATCCAGATCGCGGCGGATGCTGGACTCAGACGCGTCCAATTCGCGGCAAAGAGTTTCGAGATCGAGGAAGTCCCGAGACTCGAACATCTGGCGGATTCTGATTTGCCGTTCAGCAGCTTTCATCGTTTCTCAATGCAGTACCGGGCAGAGCTAGGGAACCTCTGACTAAGTTCGATTCCACGTTGAGCATTCCCTCAGGGGCTAAAGCCCACAATCATTTTGAAGCGTTTACGGCACGGCTAAAGCCGTGCCCTTTCAAAACAGTCGCTCAATGAGAGTTTTTCCGCAGCCTGTAAAGCCGTGCCCTTTCAAAACATCGACTTAATCAGAGGTCCTAGCAAATTATCTTTCAGCAAACGGCACTTGCTGCTCTTGAGAGCAGACTTGTCTATTTCGTGCCGATTGCGTCCATCACCGCATCGGTGACGGACTTTACCAGCGACTCAATGTCTGCATCGCTGCCCGCGCTGGCGGGTTTACCGGTGGAACCGTCACAGGGAGTTGGCGAGACTGCGATCCCTCCAGGCATCTCGAGGTCGGCAAGCTGGCACTCTTTCATCCGCGACGTATCGAAGCGACTGTCGGGCAGGCCCAGTTTCTTCTTGATGGCGAGCAGATCTTCGCCTTGCTGCTCGGAGATGTGAGAGATCGGCACACCGAGTTGCGAGGCCAGCATGAGGGTCCAGCAATAGGTGTCGAGAACTTCGGCGTACCACTCGGCGTGGGTGACCGTGTCGCCCCAGCAGAT
This sequence comes from uncultured Occallatibacter sp., assembly GCA_964419175.1. Taxonomy (GTDB): domain Bacteria; phylum Acidobacteriota; class Terriglobia; order Terriglobales; family Acidobacteriaceae; genus Telmatobacter. The sequence continues at coordinate 66,668 of CAYQOQ010000001.1, forward strand.
GATTCCGTGATTCGAGAGAAGCACCGTGTTGTGGTCCTTCACGTAGGGAATGACGGTTTGGGCAAACTCGGCGGTTCCGGGCGTCTTGTAAGGCGAGATGGCGACCTTGCCAACAAAGACTTCGAACTCGGGAATGACGAGATTGGGCGGTACTTTTCCGGTAATCGCATACGCGGTGGCATGCGGTGGATGGCAGTGAACGCAGGATTTTGCCTCCGGCACTGCTTTGTAGATTTCAAGATGCAGGAAGATTTCGCTGGTGCGCGGCTTGGCGCCCGCGATCTGATTGCCATCGAGGTCGACCAGGCAGATGTCTTCGGGGGTCAAGTCGAATTTACTCATCAGGGTCGGCGTGCAAAGGACTTCATTGGGGCCGATGCGAAAGGAGATGTTGCCGCCATTGCCATCGACAAACTGGCGCATCCAGAGTTTGTGGCCTACGGCGCAAATCTCCTTCTTGATGGCTTCAGCTTCAGGCGTTGAATAGAGGCGCGCATTGGCGGCGCTACGAGTTGCGGGCGCGCCAGCGGGCGAGGTGGACGGGGCTGGAGCCGGTGCGCTTGCCGCTTCACTTGGGCCGCCAGTCACAAGAGCGATATTGCGCTGCTGCAGGAAGTCCCTGGCCGAAGGAGTGAGCACGCAGTTCTCGGCAATGACGACGCTGGTTGCGCCGGCTGAGGCAGCTTCCTGCACGTCACGCATCGCAACTACTTTGCGGCTTGAAATATCGATACTCTTCTTTTCGTTGTTCACTTCCCCACCTCATATCCTTTATAAAAACTGCTTACTGCTGTTATGAAAATCGCTTAGTTCCGCATGTCGATTGAATCCACAATCAAGGAACAATACGCATCGACCGGCACAGAGGTTGGCCAGAATGGATTGGAGGCTTCGCGGCCTTCGGTGAAGGCGACGATCTGGCCCTCTCCGGCGCCGAGTTCGTCCACGGCGATCAAAGCCTTTCCTCCGCCCTTGCCATTCTTTGCACGCAGGTTCTCCATCGTTATCGGCTCGACGACCAAGAGCGTTTTGCCGCGATAGGATTCAACGGCGGGATTGAGCGTAAGGTGTCCGCGAACGATGCCGAACCTCATGCGATCCCTCCTGCCGCGTTTGCGGGCGACTGTACCGAATCCACAATTCCAACAACGACCATGCGCGCCGGCGTAGTGTTGCCCAGCTTTCCCCGTGCAATGTCTCCATCTGTTGAGACAAGGACCGTGGCTCCGCTGGCCGCGCCCAGCCAATCAATCACTGCGATAGGCTCGACGGCGGCGCTGCCATCGGCTTCAAGCCGCTGCGCAACCAGGAACCGGCAACCATCCAGAGTGGGATGTTTGACCGTTGCAACGACCGTGCCTTCAATACGCGCAAGAAACATGGTTAGATAATCCGAAGTGCGCTGCCAACAATCATCTGGCGCTGACGGGTAAAGGTCAGCGGAGTGGTAACTCCCTCGCCGGTTGGAGTGGCAATGGTGTGGCTGAAATATCCAGGGCCATCGACGCCAAGCGCGGCCGCCGAAGGAGCATTCTGGACAAGAAGTGTTGTGTTCATGGCGCGTGCCATGCGGGTTGCATTTTCGACATTTCTGGTGTGAATGATGCCCGTGTGATGGAAGCCGTGCTCGGCCCGGACGGCGGCTGCAATGGCTGCATCGATGCAATTGACGCGGACAACAGGAACGAAGGGCATCATCTGTTCTACGGAGACGAACGGGTGATTCTCTTCAGTCTCGCCAAAGAGCAATTCGGTTCCGGGGGGCACGCGAACGCCTGCGGCCTCGCCGAGCACCGCGGGATCCTTGCCAACCAAAGCCTTCTGAACGTGCGCGTGGGCGCCGTCAAAGGTGAAGGCTGCTTTGGTGAGCCGCTCGATGGCGTCGCGGTCCAACTGGAAGGCGCCTGCGCGGCGCATGGCGGCGATGAAGGCATCGGCAACCGAGGCGACAACGAAGATCTCTTTTTCGCCGGTGCAGAGCAGGTTGTTATCGAACCCGCCGCCGATGATAATGCATTTTGCCGCGTGGTCAAGATCGGCGGTTTCGTCGACGACAACCGGCGGATTGCCCGGCCCGCCCGCGATGACGCGTTTCCCAGACATGGCCGCAGCCTTGGCAACAGCCGCTCCGCCGGTGACGCAAAGCAAGGCGATTTTGGGATGGTGGAAGATTTCTTCGGCAGCTTCAATGCTGGCAGCCGAAGTTGTGGTTAAGACGTTGGCGACGCCCAGTTCGCGTTCGATCTCGCGGTTCCACAACTGCAGCGCATAGCGCGCGACTTTTTGGCCGGAAGGGTGCGGGCCGAAGACCGCCGTATTGCCGGCAGCCAGAATGTTGATTGCGTTCGACGCCATGGTGGGCACCGAATGCGTGACGGGCAGCATCATGCCGATGACGCCCCAGGGCGCATGCTCGATGATGCAAAGGCCTGTAGGGTTGCTGCGGGCCTCGCTTTGCATGGCTTCCACGCCAAGCACAAAACGCATGTTGGTGAGCTTGAGAATCTTGTGGTCGAGACGTCCGACCTTGGTCTCCTCCATCTCCATGCGGCCTAACTCTTCGCGGCGATCGTTGCAGATGCGCACGATGATGTCGGTCATCCGCTTGCGGTCGTCGAGGCTCATGGCCGCGACCTTCTTCTGCGCTTCGTAGGCCGCGTTTACGGCTTCGTCGACGGTCGCGAAAACGCCGTCCTGCGAAGGTGCCGCGTAGGTGGCCGGGGCAGAGGAGATTTGCGGCTGCAACTGCATGCGCAGCCGCGCAACAACTTCTTTAGCAATCTCCGCGACTAATTGTTCCTGTATAGGCATTTATGGCTTCTCCAAAAGCGCGCCTTCAACTTCGAGGGCATCGACAATACCGACGATGACCGCGTCAACGGGCGTGTCTTTCGTTGTGGGCGTGAGACGAGCGGAACTGCCCTGCGTGAACAACACACACTCGCCGACGCCGGCTCCCACACTATCGACCGCGACCACGCTGCTCCCTGAAATCTGCAGCTTGCCATCCCTGCTGATGTAGGGCTGGACAAGCAGCAGCTTCATGCCGCGAAACTTCGCGTTCTTCTGTGTAGAGACAACATTACCGATGACTTTCGCTATAAACATGCCGGCTCACCTCGTGTGCCGCGGCGGAAAAGCTCCGCCGGTTGCGGCTACTTAGGCAATACGGAGCTGAGGTTGTCGCTCGGGCGGGCGATTACGTGCACGCTCTGCACTTCGCCGACCGTGCGCGCTGCGCTGGCACCGGCATCGACGGCGGCGCGAACCGAGCCTACATCGCCGGTAACAAAGACCGAGCAAAGTCCACTGCCAACCTTGTTCCAGCCTACAAATTTGACGCTGGCTGCCTTGAGCATTGCGTCCGTTGCCTGGACCAGCGCCACCAGGCCCTTGGTCTCGATCATTCCAACTGCTTCATTCGCCATGTGCGTTCTCCAGAATCCTTGTTACTTCAACATGCTTTCGACAAGCGCATCATGGGGACGCGCAATGACGTGCGATGACACCAGCTCGCCAATGACCTTGGCGGCCGCTGAGCCCGCGTCTACCGCGGCGCGCACACTGCCCACATCGCCGCGTACGATGGCGGTAACATAGCCGCCGCCGATCTGCACGGTCTTGACAAGCTCTACGCTGGCGGCTTTCACCATGGCGTCACATGCCTCGACAAGTCCGACGAGGCCACGGGTTTCGATCAATCCAATTGCTTGACTCATATGCTCTCCTGTGGCCTACTACGCACCCTTGCGAGGGGCCGGCTTGCTGTTCTGTTGCACGAAAGACGGCAGTTCATCGTGGGGGCGGCTGATCACCTGAACGCTGACCACCTCGCCGATCCGGGCTGCTGCTTCCGCGCCTGCGTCGGTGGCTGCTTTGACTGCGGCCACGTCCCCTTCCACAAAGGCGGTCACCAGGCCGGAACCAACAGTCTGCCAGCCGGCGAAGGATACGTTTGCGGACTTGAGCATGGCGTCGGTTGCCTCGAAGAGTGCAACCAGCCCCTTTGTCTCAATCATTCCAAGCGCTTGTTTCATCGCTTCCTCTCTTTTCAGTAGCGTTACTTCTGCAGTTGCCTTGCTTTACTTGAACAATGCTTTACTTGAACAAATCGATGTCTTTGGTCAGGTGCAGACCGCAGGCGTTGGCCTCGTCGGTGTCCATGTGGACGTTGAGGCGAGATGTGGGATCGATGCGTACGTGAACATTGTTGAAGGTGAGTCCAGCCTGGCCGCCGATACGAAGCTTCATGCGGTCGCCCTTGGCAACGCCGAAATAGGTCGCCTCGGTGGGATTCATGTGCACGTGGATGGCGGCGCGAATGATGCCTTCTTTGAGTTCGACTACGCCCTTGGGCCCGATGATGACAGCGCCCGGCGTGCCAGCGAGGTCGCCAGAGAGCCGGACGGGAAGGTCTTTGAAGCCGAGCATAATGGCATCGGTAAATGCGAGCTCGACCTGCGACTGCTTGCGCATGGGGCCGAGGATGCGGAGGTTCGAGATCAGGCGGCTGCGCGGTCCGACGATGGTGACAGTTTCCTTGGACGCGAAGTTGCCCTCCTGATAGAGCGGGCGATCGAAGGTGAGTTCAGCGCCAGGTCCGAAGAGGATGTCCATGTCTTCGCGGCAGACGTGCATGTGACGCGAGGAGGTCTGCACGGTGAGCAGCGGCGCCAATCCGCCCTTCTGCTTGCCCAGGTACTCCAGAGCCACCTGGCGCACGATCTGCTCGACCGCGGACCGCGAGATGGAACCAACCGAATTTGCAAAGGATGTGCTTGCCATAAAGTTTCCTGTACAGCTTTCAACTTGCTTTAACTTGCTTGCCCTGCCATTGCTTGTACCGCGGCGTTGGTACGGCTGACCACTGCCACCGTCTCGCGCGCCACGACAATCTCTTCGTTGGCAGGAACCACTAAGACTTTGACCGCGGAGCGATCTGTGGAGATGGGCCCTTCGCCCTTGATGGAGCTGTTCCTGTTTTCGTCGAGCTCGATGCCGAATCCCGATAGATCTTTCAACACCGCGGCGCGCACCTCGCTGCTGTTTTCGCCGATGCCGCCGGAGAAAGTGATTGCGTCGACGCCGCCAAGTTCGAGCAGGAACGCGCCGACATAATGCCGGATGGCATAGACAAAGACGTCGATGGCGAGCCGCGAACGCGCGTCGCCAGCGGCGGCGGCTTCGCTGAGGTCGCGGACGTCGCCGCTTTTACCGCTGATCCCTGCAAGCCCCGACTTGCTGCCAAGGAGTGTCGCCATCTGATCGGGGTCGAGCTTGAGTTTTTTCATCATCTGCAACACGGCAAAGACATCGATGTCGCCGACGCGGTTGTTCTGCGGGAGGCCGGACTGCGGCGATGTGCCGAAGCTGGTGTCGATGGCCACGCCGTTGCGAAAGGCGGCCACGCTGGAACTACCGCCAAGATGGCAGGAGATGTGGCGAAGATTGTTGCGGCCGAGCCGCGACTGGGTGTGCTCACTTGCGGCGCGATGACTGGCGCCGTGAAATCCGTAGCGGCGAATTCCGTACTCGGTGCGCCACTCGTACGGGACTCCGTAGGTGGTTGCCGCCTCGCTCATGAAGCGGTAGGGGAACGGCTCCATGACGGCGACCATCGGAACGCCCGGAAGCTGCTGACGGAAAGCCTTGATCGCAGCAATATAAGGAGGATTGTGGGCTGGAGCGAAGAAGCAAAAATCTTCCATCGCGGCCAGAAACTCGTCATCGATCAGCTGCGGCGCATTCAGTGGTCCGGCATGAACGGCCTTGAATCCGACAGCGCCAATCTCGTCGAGGCTCTCGATGGGCCTACCGGGGCCAGAAATCTCGGCGATGCACTTGCGAATAGCCGCGGGGTAGTCGGCGCATTCGCCGCCCGGCTGACCGATTCGCTCGACGCGCCCCTGCGCCAAAACGGTCTCGCTGGGCATGTCCAGGACGCGGAACTTGAACGAGGTGCTACCGATATTTGGGACTAGACAATTCATTTTTGAAGGATCTTGATTGAAGTTGAAGGATACTATACAGTATTTAGCAGCGTCAACTGTAATTTCTGACAGATTCTGAGGTAGAACCAAAAAATGATGGCAAAGGCGAGCGGATCTAGAGTTGCTTCGGAGGGGGGTGGGGTGCAGGCCTCATCGACCGGGAGGGTGGAAGAGCTGGGGATCGTTGGTGCGGGGGGTGGTGGGTTCCCGACGGCGGTCAAGCTCAAGACCCAGGCGTCGCTGCTGATTGCCAACGCGGCTGAATGCGAACCCCTGCTGCATAAGGACAAGGAGCTGCTGCATCACTACGCGGAGCCATTCCTGCGGGGGATGAGGGCAGCGATGGGGATGATTGGGGCGCGCGAGGGAGTGGTGGGGGTCAAGGAGAAATACCACGACATCATCGCGGAGCTGGAGCGGAGTGCTGGGGCTGGGATTCGCGTGGCGGCGCTGCCGGACTGCTATCCGGCGGGGGATGAGTTCATCCTGGTGCATATGGTTACGGGGAAAGTGATTCCGCCGGGCGGGCTGCCGAAGGATGTGGATGCGGCCGTGGCGAATGTCGAGACGCTGATGAACATTGGGCTCGACCAGCCGGTGACGCACAAATATCTGACTGTGGCTGGAGCCGTGGCTACGCCGGTGACGCTGCGGGTTCCGGTGGGCATCACGATTGGCGAGGTGATTGAGGCTGCCGGTGGGACGACGGTCGCGGACTTTGGCGTACTGCTGGGCGGCGTGATGATGGCAAAGCCGGCGGCGAGCCTGGACATTCCAGTGACCAAGACAACGGGCGGGATTGTGGTGCTGCCGGCCGAGCATAGTTTGATCCGGCGGCACAACGCGCCGTGGATGCATGTGGCGAAGATTGGGCGGTCGGCTTGCGACCAGTGCCGGTTCTGTACGGAGTTTTGCCCGCGGTTTTTGCTGGGGCATCCGATTGAGCCTCATGCGGCGATGCGGTCGCTGGGGTTTGCGAACGGGGCCGACGCGATGGTGGCGACGCTCTACTGCTGCGAGTGCAACCTGTGTACGATGTTTGCCTGCCCGGAGGATCTGGACCCGAAGCGGGTGTGCGTCGAGAACAAGCCTCTGGCGCGGGAGCGCGGGCTGACGTTCAAAGGGACGCCGGAGTCGATTACGCCGCATCCGATGGCGGAGTACCGGCGGGTTCCAATGCGGCGGCTGATGGCGAAGCTGGGACTGGGCGAGTTCAACAATGTTGGGCCGCTGACCGAGTACAGGTTTGCGCCGCGGAAGGTGAATATCCTGCTGAAGCAACATGCGGGCGCGCCTTCGGTTCCGACGGTGCGGACGGGCGATCGGGTGCGCGTGGGGGATTTGCTGGCGATGCCGGCGGCAGGAAAACTGGGAGCGCGGATTCACGCCAGTATCGATGGCGTGGCGACGGTCCAGAGCGATGCGGTTTGGATTGAGGCGTAATTTGTTTTCCCTCGGGGGCTAAAGCCCAAGTTATTTTGCAGGGTTTGTTATGTACGGGCTAAAGCCCGTACCCTTCACGGGGACGAGTTTTTCGGAGTCGGTAAAGCACGGGATGTTTAATCTGCATGAATGGCGCGGCGAAGGCCGCGCCCCTTCAAAAGCTAGCAACGTGGCGTGAACGAGAAGGAGCCAAAACGGTGTCAGAGATTAAGTCAATTGGGTTGATCGAGCTTTCTAGCGTGGCGACTGGATTCCAGGTCGAGGATACGATGCTGAAGGCTGGGAATATTGAACTGCTGCTGGCGCGGAGCATCTGCTCGGGCAAGTTTTTGATTGTGGTGTCGGGCGATGTGACATCGGTGCAGGCGGCGCTTTTGGCGGGCGCGGCGGCGGCGGGCGCGTCGTTGATTGAGCGGCGGCAGATTGCGCGGGTTCATCCGTCGGTGCTGGCGGCGATTTCGAATGCGGTCGATGTCGATCCGGCGGAGCTGCGGTCGATTGGCGTGATTGAGACGTTTTCGGCGGCGAGCATTATCGAGGTTGCGGACGCGGCGGTGAAGTCGGCGAACGTGACGCTGCTGCGGGTTCATCTCGCGATGGCTCTCGGCGGCAAGGGATTTGTGCTGATGGCGGGCGACGTTTCCAGCGTTCAGGCGGCGGTTGCGGCTGGCGCAAAAGTTGCAGGCGACGATGGGATGCTGGTGGGCAAAGGCGTGATTGCGGCACCCTCGCGGGAGCTTTTCCGGGAGTACATTTAAGGGCGTTTTCCGACCATATACCCCCTTTTTCTGACGAAAAAGGGGGATTTTTGCGCCAAATTCTGCTGAATTTCGCGGGGTTGTTTACTTTGTGGTAATGGGTAGGCGTCTGTAAACTATTGATTATAGGGTTGTTATTTTTTCTGTGCACCATAATTTGTGCAATTGACGGGGAGGGGGGTGGGGGGTCGGGCCCTTCTCGGCGGGTTTTTGGCCTTTCAGGCCAGGGGTCGCCTGAGTCCATTGTGCGGGATGTGGGGGTAATTGTCGGCAAAGGTTGGGTAGCAATCGGCGAAGAGCTAATAGACCTAGAGATTCCCGATTTGTGCGCTCCACCTGGTAATCAACTAGCTAAATGCAATCCCGTTTAGGCTCTCTTGAACCTCTTGGAACTTTGCCCGTGTCTCATCCAAGACTGCAAATGATGGCGAGATTTCTCTAGACCGAATTTCTGTAGCTATCTCCTCAAGCTTGGCACCCGATAATTGGGGCTGCCCTAGTGCTTGGGTGGCAGATTGCAGTAGGGATTCCAAACTAACAAAGAATTCATTCCGGAGAGTTTCGTATTCCTCGCGTAGAGAGTTCAATAGCTGCAATGCTGGGGTAGCATAACTCCGATCATCCTCGATTAAGTATTGGCTTAGCCGCATGGACATCAGTTTCGAGAGACGATGTGAAATATCCTCCTCTTGTGTTTCAAGCGCGCGATAGTTGTCCTTCTTGAATGTGCATGTTTCATATAGACGTAGGCGCAAAGCTTCTGAATGCTCTTTTGCCAGCGAGTTAACAAACCGCGGGAAACTGTCGGTCAACTTCGCCCAAACATAACCAACGAGGTTCCCAAGTATCCCGCTGGCTGCCCCTATCAATATTGTTGCGCCTAACTCGTGATTCGCCGGTCCTTTGAAAAAGTGATACAAGGCGAAGGACCCGAGTCCAAGAACGGCCCCGCCCGCCATAAGTGAACCGAACCGTTTTGTCCTCGACGAGGATAATTCTCTTTTTTCCTCGCCGAATTTCCTCTTGGCTGCGATTAAATCTTTGCCCATCTGCGCCTCAACTTCTTGAATGAATATGTCAACATTATTGGCAAGGCTTTGTGATATCTCTTCGCTCAATTGTTGACGCTCACTGTCGAGAGCCTTCATCCATTCGGGCGCGTCGTTATCTCCAATCGTCCGCTCGACGTGAAGCGCTGCAGCTCGCGCTCTGAGAGCATCCGCCTTAACACCGAGTTTGGACAACGCAGATTCATATTTAACGAGTCCTTGAGCAAAGGCGTTCAGCAAGCGGCTGCGCGCGTCAGTCTTGGTCTCTTCACGCTGGTCGATAGACATATCATGCTCTAGTTCATCTAAGCGACGCCCTAGCCCTGCCCGGGAGATAGCTTCTTTCACATGGCGTGCAAATACGCTTCCGTGATAAATGAGAACAATTTCAAAGTATTTATCTAATTCCAGATCCAGCACTTCAGCGGCAACGCTAAGCGCGCCCTGAGCTGCTTTTGCGAAATGGCCACCCGCTATTCGTCGTTCAAGCCTTTCGCAGTTATCCTTTGTGGATAAATACAGATCCTCAATAGCAGTGAAACATCTATCCGTAGCTTCATTCACCCACTGCCGTATGGACAATGAATGCAGTTCGGTTCCGTCCAAATCAAATGATGTCTTGGCAGAGTAAAGATGGTTAATACTCAGGGGATCGGCTTCTCTAATATCTAAGTTTGCCAATTCCTGCTGCATGTTTGCCAGATACAAATTGATATGGTTAAGAGCCTCAGAAGCGACCTTTTGCGCAATTCGAGAAGCTCGAGCTTGGGCATCACGGTCAATATTCGCTTGGAATTGTCTGAAGGCTTCGGCTGTCTGGGGCAGGTCAGCAATGGTCACAGGCAGAGCCTTTAAGACAGGTTGAGCCGCTGTCTCCGTAGCTCTTGCACCCGTTAAACGTTGCAGTTCTTCCGCCCATCGCTTCGTGATTGTGAGATTGGAGGGCATGATACAAGCCTCGAATCTCTCTACGTTTCTTTTGGCGGTAGTAACGATCTTCTCTATATCGTCGAATTGGGTTGCTAGACGCCCGCCAAGAATGTTGAGACATTCAGTTGCTGAATCGCGGAAAAATTGTACCTTATGACCATGCATTTGAATCCGGGCAGAGGTTGTAGTTTCATCACTTACTGTGGTGAGGAATTCTTTCAGCAGGTCGATTCGAAATCGGTCAATATTGTCGATTAGAAAGAAGTCTCCCGGCTCCAGCGTCAGCGCGAACCCAGTGGCCTTATTCAGCCGTGCAATCACATCCGCCAGGAATGAATTTGCGTGTTGCTCATCAAAATTTGATGCGTCTAGGAGTTGATGGCGCGCGCGCCGAAATTCGTCCGCACGCGTGACGACAAACCTTATGGGGATAAATGGCAAACTCTTGCGCAACTCGGTTAGAAGCGGGAGATCAGTTACATCGAACGTGCTTGCGGCGGAGAAGAAGAAAAGAACCATGTCGCAGAGAGGTAGGAATTGCCGTGCAATCTCCTGAAGCTCCTGAGGATCCCCCGTTCCAGGAGTATCCGCTACCACTAAGTGCGCGAGTAATTCCAGGTCCATATAACGTGTTCGAATTGGAACAATCCCCTCACGAGTTAAGGCCAGTAATGATTGCTCATTGTGGGAATCGGTGAGGAGAGTTATCGCTGTGTCGGTCGGGTTCAGGTCGACGCGTCTCTCAAGTTGAGTGTTCCATAGGTCGAATACAGAATTTATTGTGCTCGATTTTCCGGAAGAAAAGTGACCAATAAAAGCTACATAGAATAGATCTCGGCCTCGTTCTGTGTATTGGCGAAGACTATGCTGCAGCCTGCGTAGATGCTCGAGTGCGCGTGCTACTTCCATGCTATGACTGACATCGAGCGCTTCTTGGACCTTGGGTTCCTCGACTAGCTTTGAAAGAATTCTCACGCCTTGCAGAATCTTTTGCAGTTGGACATCGACATCTGCACCCAGTGGAAGAGTATTTCGTTCATTACTCATCAGAGCCTCCTTTGATATTTCCGCCCCTCAGGCTGACTGGTGCGACTCTTTCAACCGCATCCTAGGATACTTGCTTTGGATAGCCTGTATCCGATTAGCCAATATGATTGTGAGATCGATTCTATGTGAAGCAAGCGAGGAGTGCATGGTATCCCACCCAAACCGCAAAGTGCGCGGTTTGGATGGGGCACCGATCTGTATCGGAGCTGTCAGCGGAAAAATGCAAAGACAAAAGCAAATGGCGGTTGTGCGGCTACGTTCCCAGGTCCCAAAATCGGGACCTGGGGCACCCGGCTGTATGGATTCCCATGTCCGAAAATCCGGACCCCGGTGTGTAGGTGGAAGCGGGCGAAAAAGCAAGAGCAAAAGCAACGGCGGCGGCAGATCGCTCGACTGCGCTTACACTCAAACTAGATGCTCAATCGGGGCTATGCTTACACCACAATTATCAGCAGCAGATACCATGGGCAAACCCTGCTTTCGCACCTGGCTAGCCTTTACCCGCACTCGAGCCCGCAGGCGTGGCAGCAAAAACTGGACAACGGCGAAGTTACCCTGAACGGCGTTGCCGCTAGGGGAAGCGAATCGATTGCTGCAGGGCAGACGCTGGTGTGGAACCGTCCGCCGTGGGTGGAACCAGACGCTCCGCTGCACTTCGAAGTTCTGTTGGATGACCCCTATCTGCTGGCCGTGAACAAGCCCAGCGGACTGCCCACCCTGCCCGGCGCGGACTTTATGGAAAATACTCTTCTGCGCCTGGTGCAAAAGCATGCGCCCGAGGCAAACCCGGTTCACCGGTTGGGGCGGGGCACGAGCGGCATTGTTCTGTTTGCCAAGACAGCGGAGGCGGCCGCGCATCTGACCGCAAACTGGAACACAGCCAGAATTCAAAAGATCTACCGGGCGCTGGCGCAGAACGTTGCCGGGCAGGACGCCTACGAGATCGTTACGCCGATCGGCCTTGTTCCGCATCCGCGCCTCGGTTCTGTGTGGGCGGCCAGCCCGAGTGGCAAACCGTCAAAGTCCCTGGCAAAGGTGATTGCACGCGGCACAGGCTCGACAACCTTTGAGGTAAGCCTAGGCTCCGGCCGGCCGCATCAGATCAGAATCCATCTGGCATCGATCGGGCATCCGCTGGTTGGCGATCCTCTGTATGGGGTGAACGGCCAGCCGCTTGAAGATCACCCCGGGCTTCCGGGCGATGGAGGCTATTTGCTGCATGCCCAATTTCTGAAATTCGAGCACCCCATCACGGGAGAACAAATCCATCTTGAGGCAGCTTTGCCGTCCGGATTCTGATGGCATCCGTAGGTTCGGGGTGGGAACCAGATCAGGATGGGCGTTGAAAGCTGCGCGACTGCGACCTTCCGAATCCTGGTGTGGGTTTTTGCGGGGGTTGAGAAACCGACGGCTCCCTCCGGAAAGGCAAAAACGAAGGCACGGCCCGGGGCTCGGCGGGGGAGTTTGTCGTATCCCACCCAAACCGCAAAAAGCGCGGTTTGGATGGGGCACCCGGGGTGTATCTGGGCTGCCAGCGAAAGAGAACAAAAGCAACGGCAACCGCAGATCGCTCGACTGCGGTTATTTGCTGAAGAAGTCTTCTACGTCGGTGATGGTGGTGGTTTGGCGGTAGGGGGGGAGGCTTTGGAGGAAGGTTTGGCCGTAGCGCTGGGTGCGGATTCTGGGGTCGAGGAGGACCAGGACGCCGCGGTCTTCTAAAGAGCGGATGAGACGGCCGAAGCCTTGTTTGAGGGTGAGGACGGCGGAGGGGACTTGATAGTCGAAAAAGGGTTTGCCGCCGGCTTCTTCAATGGCCTTCATGCGGGCCTGGACGACGGGGTCGCTGGGGACGGCGAAGGGGAGGCGGTCGATGATGACGCAACTGAGGGCTTCACCCTGGACGTCGACGCCTTGCCAGAAACTGGCCGTGCCGAAGAGGACGGCGTTGGGGGTATTGCGGAATTCCTCTAATAGCGCCTTGCGGGGGGCGGTGCCGTGCAACAGGATGGGGAAATCGAGGACGGGGAGAAGGCGCTCGTAGAGGAGGCGCATCTGGCTATAGCTGGTGAAGAGGCAGAAGGCGCGGCCGCGGGATAGCTCGAGGACGCGCTGGATGCAGCGGGCGGCGGCTTCAGGGAAGGCGGGGTCGCGGGGGTCGGGCATGTGGGGCGGTAGATAGAGGAGAGCCTGCTTCTCGTATTTGAAGTGGGAGGGGACGACGAGTTCGCGGGCTTCGGAAAGGCCGAGTCGGCGGCGCATGTGTTCGAAGCCGCCCTGGACGGTGAGCGTGGCCGAGGTGAGGATGACGGTGGGGATGGTGTCGAATACCTGCTCGCGGAGCAGCTCGGAGACGTCGATGGGGGTGGCCTGGAGGAATGTGGTGCGGGAGGCGTTGCGGCCGGAGCCGGTGTGGATGCGGCGCTCCATCCAATAGACCATGTTGGAGGAGTTGGACTCGAGGAGGAATTCGAGTTCGGTGCGGAGACGGGCGACACGCTTTTTGAGGCCGGTGGCTTCGTCGATGTCTTTGAGGCGGCCCATCTCGGATTCCATGAGCTTGAGAGTGGTGCGGACGGCGAGGTAGAGATCGCTGGAGGTTTCGAGGAACTCTTCGCGGGCGAGGAAGGGCTGGCGGCCATCGCCGGACATGGGCAGGCCAGCGAAAAACATGCGGGCTCGGTCGCGGAGCTGCTGGGTGGCGGCGGGGAGCTTGTCGGCTCCCTCTTTGCCGCGGAGCAGGGCGTCGGTGTCGCGGGCTAGCTCCTCAAAACGGATGTTGGAGACGGAGAGGCCGAAGTAGCTGGAGGCGACGTCTTCAAGCTCATGGGCTTCGTCGAAGACGACGGCGGCGGCTTCGGGGAGGATGCCGGCGTCGGGCGCGCCGGCGGCCTGCTGCTTGACGGAGAGGTCGGCGAAGAAGAGATGGTGGTTGACGATGATGATGTCGGACTCGAGGGCCTTGCGGCGCATCTCGGTGATGAAACAGCGGTTGTAGTCGGGACAGGTGCTGCCGAGACAGGCTTCGGAGCGGGCGTCGAGCTTGGCCCAGAGGGGGCTGGACTCGGGCATTCCCGATAATTCTGCGCGGTCGCCGGTTTCGGTGGTGCGCTCCCAGTCGGCGATTTGCTGAAACTGGTCGATTTCTTCGAGGCCGGACAAGATGGGCTGGTGCTGGAGGGCGACCAGCTTGTGGCGGCAAAGGTAGTTGGCGCGGCCCTTCATGTAGCAGACGCGGAGGTCGCCGATGAGGGTTTCAAGAAAGGGGACGTCGCGGAAGTAGAGCTGGTCCTGGAGGGCTTTGGTGCCGGTGGAGACGATGACGCGCTGGCCGGTGCGGAGGGCGGGGAGCAGGTAGGCGAGGGTTTTGCCGGTGCCGGTGCCGGCTTCGACGATGAGATGGCGGCGCTCGGCGAGGGCGCGCTCGACGGCTTTGGCCATTTCAAGCTGGCCGGGGCGGTACTCGTAGGGGAGGGGCGAACGCGCGAGGATGCCGCCGGGGGAGAAGAACTCATGGAGGGAGGGCAGGGCGCGGGTTGAGGTTTCGGAGGAGGCCATCGGGACTGGTGCTCACTCCATCATAGTGATGCGGAGGGGGCGATGGGTCCCGGTGGGATGGGGGTCAGGCGGATTCGGCGGTTGTGGGGTCGATGATTCGTTTTACCTGGGCGACACTGTTGGCGGGAAAGCCGCCCTGGCGGGCGTGTTCGCGGACCATTTCTTCGTCGGGGGCGATGTAGATGCAGTAGATTTTGTTTTCGGTGACATAGCTCTGGAGCCACTGAATCTGTGGGCCCAGGTTGCGGAGGACGGAGCAGGACTTTTCTGAGACGGCCTGCAACTGCTCGGCGGACATGGAACCGGCTCCGGGGATTTCACGTTCGATTACGAATTTGGGCATGGGGTGACCTCGTCGAATTGGGGAATTGCGCTAGTTTATACAAATTTCGAGCGTAATGCGCGGGAGAATGTTGCACTTGGTCAGTTATTTCAGCCGAAATCGGGGTCTTTGCCGGAGGTGGAGTGGTACTCGGCGTCGCTTTCCGACTGGTCGGGGTTCGCGCCGAGCCAATGGTTGACCAGCAAAGCCTCATCGTCGGACTCTGTGCCGCCGAGGCTGGCGGCGGACTTTAGCAGGCGCTTGCGGACGTCGGCGGCGCGTTTGGTGGCGGCGGCTTCAGCGTTGCCGGCTGAGTAGAAACTTGCGGGGTTGAGGTTCATGGAGTTCCCGTGAATGTGCATCGTTCCCTCCTTTTGTAAGATAAGGCAATCGAGGCACCAGGAACGGGGCGGGAGTATTAGATGTGGCTTATCTTCAATGACGCCCACGGAATGGCTGTTGGTAAATGCAGCCGTGCGGGGGCGAGAACAGGTTTCCGTATCCAGCAGACGGTAGACTGGTAAGAGGGGTCATGCAGGATGGGCCGTTCTGAGGCAAGCGAGCCGAAGAGCAGACTTATCTTAGCGCGCGCAGATCCGATTGGAGACAAGTTTTGCCGACGTATCGCAGATCGGTTGTGCCCAGCAGGGCAGGCGCAGGAGCGCTACCGCTGGTGGCTATTGTGGGCCGTCCCAATGTGGGCAAATCCACGCTGTTCAACCGGCTGACGCATAGCCGGCGCTCGATTGTGGGCGACGAGTCGGGGATTACGCGGGACCGTATTTATGGGGAGTACGAGTGGTCGGGGCGGCAGTTTCGGCTGGTGGATACGGGCGGGATTGTGCCTGACGATCCGGAACTGATTCCTACGGAGATCTATAACCAGGCCAAGGTTGCGCTGGAAGATGCGGACGCGCTGGTGCTGGTGGTGGATGCGCGGACGGAGTTGGCGAGTCCGGACTACGACCTAGTGAAGCTGCTGATTCGCGGCGGCAAGCCTGTGTTTCTGGCGGTGAATAAGGTTGAGGGCGAGGCGATGGCGATGGCGGCGGAGAACTTTCGCCAGCTTGGGCTTCGCAATGTGTATCCGATCAGCGCGGAGCATGCGCTGGGGATCGGCGACTTGCTGGATGCGATTTCAGAGGCGATTCCCGCGCCAGCCGACGTTCCGCTGACGGAGTCAGAGATTGCGGATGAGGCAGCCGCTGCCAGCGCGCCAGAGGGCGAGGACGCGGAGGCGATTCACCGGACGCACGGGGAGTTTGAGCAGCACGAGACTTCAGTGGCGATTATCGGGCGGCCGAATGTTGGCAAGTCGACGCTGCTGAATGCGCTGACGGGGACGAGCCGCGCGATTGTTTCGCCGATTGCGGGGACGACACGCGACGCGGTGGACGAGGTGGTTGAGTTCGAAGGCCAGCAACTGCGGTTTGTGGATACGGCGGGAATCCGGCGCAAGGGCAAGACGCACCTGATGGCCGAGAAGATGAGCGTGGTGATG
>CAYQOQ010000002.1:0-79896 GCA_964419175.1 uncultured Occallatibacter sp.
CTGCCTCCGATTAACATCCAAGAAGCTATCAGGATAATTAAGTGAACAGTATTAAGGCTAGGTTGCAAGATGCAAGCAGAGTGAAGGCTATACCGCCTGAAGAGTTGTACGCAAAAAGATTCCGCCCAGCCGGCCGGCATTTGGCTTAGTCAATGGCTCTTCTTCGTGAAGGAGTAACACCTAATTGATGCTAATTAGAAAGTGACTCGAGAGTTGATCAATGACCTCACCTTGGAGAAGCCCCCTGTTGCACTTTGTTCTGCTCTTGCTCTGCCGCGCGGGGGATCATCACCTTCTTGCGAACTTCTGACAGTTGCACTGGCGTTAGAACCTGGAGAACCTGACGAAGTTCCATGTGCTGGAGGCCATCGAGCATCGCATCCTTTTGGTCCTCGTTTTCCTTTTCGTCCTTGGCGACGGCATCCATCCGCGCCTTCATATTCTGACGAATCTGGTCGATCTTAGCTTTCTGGGCGTCTGTCAACATCAAGCCGGCAAGATCGTCATCAGGCCGAATGACTTTTCGCGTTCCGTCCGCGGGTGGAGAGTTACTTGGAGCTATGGTCGGGTTAACCTGGTTGGATTGCGTTTCTGCTAGACCCGGCACTGCGATCAAGAAACATAAGCCAGTCGCTGCCGCCACGCTTAGCACAAGCCGACGCTTGTTCATACGAAACCCTTTCAATTGGGAGGAAGATAAACGAGGCGAACCTCAAAGATCGGTTGAGCCTCCCTCTATACATTCACAACCGAACTCATAGAATTCCACCCTGGATTCCGAGACGTTTTGATCTATGGCAAATTAGAGTTCTCGCGCAATCTGCTCCGGTGTCGGAACCTGACTGTTCATCGTCCGCTGACAACCGCAAGATTGGTGCTAAGCGCGATAGGCAAAGCAGCATATCTGAAGCGTGCAAGGCTTGTTACGCGTCCTCCTCAAATCCAGGCAAACTGGTGCAATTTAGACCGCGTGAACGTTGTCTTTGGTCAATTTCACCCGGAAAGAATTGTGGTTCAATAATAGGAAGTACGGGACGCCAGAGCAAGATGGGAGCGCCCGCTCGGCTTCTGATTTAACGATAGACATCAAGACAAGCAGCGAGGTGAAAAAGATGCTGCGTAATGTGCCTGTAGCCGGCCTTGCCGTTGGGCAAGCCAACATGATTATCGCCGCCGGAGACACCAACCTTGACTCGTAGCAATCCTTCAGCTGCCGAAATTGTAGATAGAAACGTCGAGGCCTGCGAAAGAGGCGGATCTGCCGCCCGCATGGAAATAGAGTGTCCATGCGAAGTCTTATGCTAGCCGCTAGACAATACATAACGGTTTTATGATTGGTAACTCGGTAAATGGGCAAAGCGGGAAAGGGAAGTTAGTGGCATGCATATGATGAAGTGGGACGTGCATTCCGACGGTACGCAGGTTACTCGGTTTGCTTGTCTTGGTTGGGGCACTTCCAGGGAAAACGGGACCTTGTGAGATCGCTCTCAACTCCCGCTCTCTTTTCAATCATCTACGAAAGCGTGCCGATGGAGATAGCGGCTAGCGGGATTGGTTGCACTAGCATGCAGGTTCTGGTTCCAACCGGTCTTTCCGCCGTGGCGGACCGCTGGATTCGGGCGGTTCCGGGAGCACAGCAACTGTGGAACCGCTCGAACCGCCTTGGTTCTATGTCTGTAATCTCAGCCCGCAGCAACTCTGAAGATGCTACGGACGGACGCAAAGGCAGGGTCGATGGAAAGCACTGAGTACAGGAGTAATACGAAACCGTATTGGGGCCGTCCCGAAATTGGCGGCGACTTGCCAGGTGGGGAAGAGGCGCGTCGCACTGCTGGGGCCCGCACCTCGTCCGATCCAGAACTCAAGGTATCGGAACAACGTTTAGAGCAGATGACCATTGCGGAATTTGTGAAAGCCAGATTCCTGCCGGAGCACATTGCGACCAAGAGGACTCCGGGCCGAAGGCATTACCAGGCCATTCTGAAGCATGTGCTCCCTCCTGGGGAAGTGGACAGCATCTTCGCTAAAGACGCAGTAGGGTCACATACTAAACTCAAGGCCAATCCCAACTGGCCCTACCTGAGCAACATTCAACTCCGCGATGTTGAGCCCGAACATGTACAACGCCTTGTCTCAGCCGCAATCGAGAGCGGGTATTCAACTCAGACGGCGAAACACATACGTAACGTTGTCAGCGCAATGTTCTCTCACGCCATCAGGAAGGGATACTTCCTGGGGACGAATCCCGCGCTGTCCGTCACCCTGCCTGGTATGACTCGAAAGAGGGCTCATGTGCTGACATTTGAGCAGACAGTAAGAGTGCTCAAGGTTATGCGCTACCCAGAACAGGAGATGACGTTGCTTGCCCTTCTTGCTGGGATGAACGTGGCGGAAATTTGCGGACTTCAATGGAAGCATGTGAACCTGGCGGATCATAGCATTAACAGGGAGGGCGAACTGATTCCGCCCAGGACCGTCAGTGTCAGGTATCAGTGGTACCGCGGTGAGTTAAGCAATGTGCCGGAGGGCCGCAGGAAGAGTATATCCATACCTCACCTGTTGTATTCGATGTTCCTCAGACTAAGCCGCGCAACGAATGCAGGTTGGAACGATTATGTCCTCGTATCCAAGGGTGGCCGACCGATTAACCAGATCAATGTGGCTGCACGGCGGTTAAAGTCCATCGGTCGCGCGCTGGAGATGCCGTGGCTTTCATGGCAAGTATTTCGCCGTACTCGCGCCTTACTAGTTCAAGAGTTCGGCATGCAGTTTCAGCAAACATTGGCGATGGCGATTACTATGAAGCCGGATTCTCTGGAGATTTCCGCGATCACGAATGCCCCCGAACCAAAGCATCGGTGACGCTCAGGCCGCAATAGTTGGTGTACGTGCGCGCGGAAATGTCATTAGGAAACGCCAAGGATCCCTAGCGATTCGAATAGTGCAAGCATTCTCCCGAATAGAGTGAACCGAAGGACTCCAAGGTTATCGTCAGGCTGGATTTACTGTTGCTCCCCTGCCTGAGGTGGAGGAGTACTAGCCCCGGGATTAGACCACGCCGAACCGGGGTTGAAGCCGGGACTGCCGGCATTGGGCGGCGGGCCAGGGTTGGGCTGGCTGATTATCAATCCGCGCATGTTCATATCTGCGAGCGGGTCGTAGACAAACTCCCATTCGTTGTAGTGATCCTTTGTTTTGTAAATCAGTATGGATTGTTTTGTGCTGGTGGGGGAAAAGCCGATGATTCCTCCACCGCCGAAAGTTTGGCCGGTCAAGCTTGCGCCCGCAGCAGAGTTGCCGCCGGAGTCATTGCTTCCTGAACCGAGCTGAGAGTCGCCTGCTGTGCTGTTTCCACCGCTGAGTCCGACCGCTGCCGCAGGAACGCCTCCGGGGCCAAGAGGCTCTCCAAAAAAGCCAATGATCGTTGGGAGCTTGTTCTGCCCAAAGTGGATCGGCTGCCAGTCATCTTTGCCTGTGATCGGATCAGTGTATCGCCTGCGTAGAAAGCGGACCTCGCCTGTATTCTCCAGCGCATCGACGCTCGGTGGGTATGTATGAAATTTTCTGTAATAGAGTTGGATTGCGCGGACGTACTGCTGACCGCGATGCATGGCCTCTATTTCCTGATCGCGCTGGATTTCTTCTCGCACTTTGGGCACGGCGACGGACATAGACATGACGAGCAGCGCCACCATGAGCGTGAGGGCGGCCAGCATATAGCCTTCTTCCGAAGGCCGATTGTGGCGAATGCGGCGGAAGATTGTCATGGCGGCGGCCTTTCACTTTTCGGTGAGAGCGATTGTCTCCGTGTTGTTGAATCTCAGATCGGTTACCTGAACGCCCGCCGGCTGGATGCTTCCGACCTTGTAGTAGTGAAAGATGATTTCGCCAGACCTGGCGAGGAAGGAGTCGTCGCCGCGGATAACGAGCGCGTTATAGATCTTGTCATTGCCCTGTACGTAGCCCAGGTATTTAAGGTCGATCGCCGGAGGTCTCGGCCGCTCGGGCAACGGCGCGACAGCAACCGTTGGAGTAGGCCGCGCTGGAGCTACAGGAGCTTCGATTAATACGGGCGCGGATTCTCCGGAGAAGATGTTCCTCCCGCTGGTAGCGTACGCCACCTGCTCGCTGCGAACCAGATGTCCGATCTGCAGTTTGGGCTCGATTTCGCCAAGGCTTGGTCTTCGGCTTGAGCCAACTTTACGTTGTGCCGTGATGGTGCGTTCAACAGGCTGAGAAACTGGCGCCGAGGAGTTTCCGAAGGCGCTGTGGAGTTCCCAGGCTGCGATTACTGCGACAACAACGAAGAGGGCTACGACCAGATATACCTGGCGCTTGTTTTCTGTTCCCAGAGCAATGGCCATGACTACTCACCCTCCTTTCCGGCGGTGGGTCGAGGCACCATTTGGCCTGACATTGGTGTGGTGGGCAACCCGCTGGCAGCCGCATCGGCGGGCCACAGCCAGGTGGAAACGCGGAGCCGGAGGTTCACGAGGCCGCCCTCCTGTCCAGTCAGCGCCATGGCCCGGATGACAAAAAAGTCTTGATCGCGCTCAAGTTCATTTACGAAGCGCATGATCTGCTGATATTCGCCACTGATGCCAGCGTCCATTGAGATTTCAGTTAGGTCAGCGCCGGGAAGGCCCTGCGTGTATTGGACTCTCGATAACCGCACGCCTGACTGCACTTCCAATTCGCCGATGCGTATTGCGATGGACGAGTAACTGGTGGGAATGCGCTTGGCATAGAACGTCTCGATCTGTTGCTGGGTTTCGACGAGCCGCTTATCAAAGCCGCGCAGCGGAGCTGTCTCCAGCTTCAAAGCCTCTAGTTCGGACTCTTTGCTGTATAGCGTGACGGAGGCGCCAGAGTGCATGGCGGTCAAGTCTATGCAAAGCCAAACGATCAGTCCCGCGACGAGGACAACCAGCGACGCCAGCCCCGCACAGTGAGTGGCGAGTGGCGAACTGAGGCGTTCTCTCCAATCTTTGCGGGAAGGACTGTTCATTGCAGACCTCCGGCGCTGACTTGTCGGCGAGTGGTCGAAGTTGAGATGCCGGCGCGAAGAAGATGATGTTTATCGAGGCTGGGTTCACGTGGGGTAGTCAGCTTGACCGGAGCTGCAACCAAAGCGGCCGCAGGGATCACTGCTGTAAACTCGTTAGCCGAGTCGGCGTTGTACTCGGCAAGCAGATCGAAGTCCGTCGGAGTGGAAGCGGTAGGTGGCCCCAACTTCTGATTAGGCCCCATGGTGGTGTCAGAGGACTCAGCGACGATGCGTGGCTGAAGGAAGCATTTGGAGTGCTCCAGGTTCTGGACCAGTTCGATGCTTCGGTCGCGAGGGCCGAGTACGCGCACGTGAAGAGTGATGTGGCCATCCTTGGCCAGGGTTGGTTCAATGACAGTTACCTTTACACCCGAAGGCAAGACGGTTTCAAGATCCTCCATGACCAAGGTCCAGGAGAACGCCTTTTGGTTGAAGAGTTGGTTGAGGCTGGCAGTCTCAACGCGAATCCGCGCATTGTCAGACCGATTCATCAAGGCTTCGTAGCCCTGCCGTTCGCGCATAAAGCCCGCAATGTCTCCATCGATCGAGAGAATGCGCGCATTGGCTTCATGGGCTTTGCGGTGAACAACACGCAGCACAAGTCCAAGAACGATAGCGCTTAGGGCAAGCACGCCCATGGCGATGCGCATACGCTTGAGTAGCGGGCGGAGGTCAGCGAATTGGTGGGTAGCGAGATTGAGAGCGATCAACATAGGCGTTCACCTTGCCCCTGCCAGGGCACCCGCAATGCAGGCAAAGCTCATGTAGCCCGGCGGCATCGGCATTGCGGTTTCTGGCCACGGCGCCAGGTCAACTATGGCGAACTCCGGCGCATCGAACGTGCTGGCGAACGCTTGGGCGGTACCGACGCCAGAGTAGTAGAGACGTTGCGGGCGGTTGATTAATTTGTCCTCGTAATAGGCGGCGGCAACGGCAATGTCACGCCGCGTCTCAGTGAGTCTGAGGCCGGGATCTGCTGGCAGGTCGAGCGTACGATAAAGCAAGAGTTCATTTCCTTTGGTGATGCATGTGGTGAGCCACCGATCACCGAGACAGGCGGTCAGTGCGGGATCTGGTGAGTCGAGCGCCGCCAGTGCCGCTAGACTGGAGGCCAGTACTACTCCGGGCTCGTATTCGGCCGCGCGAACCACTGCTTCATACTCCCTAAGAATTGCGCCCGGCATAATGGCCACCAGAACCTTGCATCCGGTATCGTCCCGAGAAAGCACCTGATAGCTAACTCTTGCGCTCTCCACGTCGAAGGGAACTACCTTGCGCAGCCGAAAGCGCAGGATGGGCACAGCGCTGGCATTGTCGCTGGGCAGGGAATCGAAGTCCAGCAAGAAGACGCGGATCGAGATGTCAGGCAGCACAAGGGTGACATCTTGAGTTTGCGGGCATACCTGCTTCAGCGTGGCCCGAATCGCATTAGATACGAGTTCCGGCGAGCGCAAGTTTGGCTCGATGATACTGGGCATGACGCTATCTGGCGGCAACGCTTGAAACGCGCAGACCGGCGCTTGCCCCAGCGTCGGCAAAGCAGCCGCCAACACGCCGCCGGGTGCAATCTCGACCACTACAGGTGGGCGTCCAACTCGCTCGATGCCGAACTTGAACTTACTTAGGATTGAACGCATTCTCTGAAGCCTCGGTGTAAGCATTGGTTAATGGTGTAGCAAAACGCAGTGGAGGCCGGCGAAGAGGGTTAGTCAAGAGACGGCGCTTGATCGACGGCTTAACTAGGGGTGTTGCGGCGCTGCTGCCGGTTTTTGATTAGCCTGTGTTGGTAAAGGTGGAATCGGCGCCTCTTTCGCATCTGCCCTTCGGTAGGTCACGGAGTTTTCAGAACCGAGGTCTACCATCTTCAGGTTTTCGTCGGTTACGTCGGTCCAGCGAACAATGTGAGGAATGATCGCAAAGACGATCTCATTCTGCTGACGCTGCTTGGTTTCTTGTCCAAACAGATACTTGAGGATGGGGACGTTTAAAAGCCAGGGATAGCCACTTAGCGACTTGGACTCGGTGTCTTCGAGGATTCCGCCGATCAGATTGACCTCTCCGTCGGCAAGGCGCACCTCGTGCTCGATGCGCCGTTGCCCAATCGTTGGCTCCGTTACGCCGTCGATGGTCTGCTGGCCAGTGACCGATGAGACTTCGAGGCTAAGCTTGAGCGTTACGTCGTTCTGCGAGTGGACATACGGAGTTATATCGACGTTTACGCCAACGTCAATGTACTGGAACTGGGTATTGACTCCCTGCGTAAGACCGCTCTGAAAGGATCCGGTGGCGATTGGGATGCGATCGCCGATCTTGAGCGTGGCCTTTTCGCTATCAAGCACGCGGATCTCTGGCCGCTGTAGGACCTTCGTGGCGCCGTCCGACGCAATTGCGCTGAAACTTGCGCCAGGGACAGACACGGAGATGTCGCCTGCAGCGAGCCCCGCAAAGGAACTCAGCGTGAGCGACGACGATGATGATCCCGAGGAGGAAGAGCCGCCTGGCGCAATGGAGGCGCTGACGCTTGTGGGCGGAACAGTGCCGAGAGTACGTAGCCTGTTACGGCTCACTTCCATTACGACAACGTCGACAAGCACCTCGGACTTTGCCTTGTCGATGTCCCCCAGCAGTTTCTGCGCTAACACCATCTGTTCCGGTGTGCCGCGAAGAGTGAGGGACCTGAGTTCCGGCGTTACCTGAATATGATTGATGTCGAGAATGCCCTTCAGTGTGCCGGCGGCCTGTTGCAAATCGGCCGGTGTGGCGGCGTTGTGCAAATAGAATGTTCTCATGACAGACTGTTGAAGCTCTTTGCGCTTAGAACCGTTATCGGCTGAAACAATAATGGTGTTGGATGATAGCGGACGCCAAAACGTTTTCGACTGGATTGCCAGCATGCCAAGCGCATCTCTCAGACTGACGTCGGATAATTCGAACGTGAGCTTCTGAGGTTTGTACTCCGGATCCATCAGGATATTCAAGCCACCGAGCCTGCCAATGGTCTTGTAGATCGCGTCGACATTCGCTGTCATGTGAATCGAGACGGGAATATTGGACTTGAGATCCAGCGTCACGGGGCCAGCGGCATTCCGGGCCTCTTTCTCTAACGCGGTGGTCTGATCTTTATCTTTGACGCTGATGTCCTTGTCCCGAATCTGCTTCTGAATTTCATCGGCAGTGCGCCGAACCATGCCCATAGCTTCGAAATTGCTTGGGTCGATCTGCGCGGCCATTTGAAACTCTGCTAATGCCTCTTGCAGCTTACCTTCGTCGCGAAAGGCGCCGCCGGCATGGATGTGTTGCGCAGAGGCGTAAAAACGCAGGCGCACATAGGCGGCCATGTACGTTGGTTCGTTTGGCTTGGCGTCATGCGCACGCTTGAAAGCCAGGAAGGCGGCGTCAAGATCGCTCTTTTTCTCGGCTCGTTCGCCAGACTTGTAAGCGGATTCGGCACTCTCACCAAGAACCGCGGCCGTAAAGATACAAGTCAAAATAGCCAGGAACAGAAACCGTGATCGCATCATTTTGCCTCTTACCCGGTAACGTTACGACCGTCAAAGCAAGCACTGGATCTACCCTAAGCAAGCACTCTAGACGGTCAACTCGGCTGGCTCATTGCTTAAGATCAAAATCCGCGGTTAGTTTGCTTGCGAACAGGCATTGATCGCTCAACTGAGAATTGAAAGCAGCTGGCAATTGACTTGGCGCGTTCCATCGCAGGACCGAGTCCAATTATTGGAGGCTGGAGGCAGGCCTTTTTGATGCCAGCCAGCCAACTCGATTTTCAGGAACGATCAGAGACTTGTGTTTGTTCCATTGCAAAGACGGAATCTTCTTTACTGTGCCAGCATCTGACAATGAATTCTTCACGCCGCTCTACGGAGTCATCTGCAGTTCGCCAAGAGGACATTAAGGGCATTCTGCAGCAGATGACTTGTGATGCGGAAGTGCTATAGGAGGCGACAATGATCCAGATCTGTCTTCTCGCGGCTGCTCTTCTGTGTGCGTTGCAACTTACGTGTCGAACGCAGCAGGCACGTCAACCGGCAATCTCGATCGCGAGATTTGCGCGCAGGCCGAGCCGGCTGAGGCAAGGCTAGTTGAGGTGGAATTTCGGCCACTTCAGGGAACAAGAAAGGGTCTGGGTCCAGGTTCATGCTTCTCTGCATGACTGCGTACAAATTAGGGTTTACCCCCGGGAAGTGGGCGATGAGGCTCATTTTTCTTGCATAAATCCTGCAAAATCCGCATGAGCCCAGGGGGGGCTCATTAGAGGTTAAGTCTATTGAGTTCTTTTGGTTAGGATTTGAACTGGGTAGCTTAGGGCGGCTGGGCGGCTTTGTGTTTTGCTCGCATAAGTCATTTATTTTCTGTTTGTTATGGGAAGTCTCACAGTTTCACAGGAAAGGGGGGGCAGGGGGTAAGGCGGAATTGTAGGGCCGCCGTGAGAAGTTTATGCAGGCCGAGATTGCTTCGATGCATTTGGATAGAACTCGCATGTGTTCATTGTGCGCTCTTCGGGGGTAATCTTCTGCAAAGCCAGGGAACAGCAAAGAGAGAGAGCGGCCTGTTGGGGACTCTGAGATTCCTGGTCTCAGTCTTCTTGCGCGCTTTTCAAAATTGCGGAGTCAGCGTGCGGATCGCGGAAGGGCAGGGGGTTTTACACTGCCACAATCCGCACTCTTGAAGACGGAAGTCGACTCGGTCGTCCACTCGATGGGTTGCGCCTCCGACCCTACCTGGAACGTCCCCACAAAGTGAAGCGTTCCGGTTTCGTGTGCGGTGTCGGACCATGTGGACTTCAGGGCGCCTTTGCCGCTCATCATTCCCGAGCACATATAGTCGGCAGATATTGAGCCGTGCATGATCACCTTGTTGGCGATTGCGCATTGGCCGCGCGACTGAGGGAGCAAAGCTCCGTACTTATCGATCATCTCCTGGGTAAGACAAACTTGCGTGGTATGAGTGCCACCCTTCAAACGGCTGCCCTCCTCGCCAGGAATCGATGGCGCTTTTTGCCAGGTCATTATGGTTGTCATCTGCCATAGACCTGCTTTTCTGCTCTCCGCCGAAACGATGGCTGCTGCAGTACACAGCATTAAACAGAACGCGATGCAGCGTCGGATGTTGTGCATGATTGCTCCTTGCTCAAGAGTTGTTTAATCAATGCGCCAGCGGGCGGCTTGTAGCGCAGCAATTTCTTATAACCCCTTGGCAATGGCCGTGTCTTTGCTCTGGAGCACGGAGTCTCGATTCGAAGAGTCTGAGGGGAAACTGAGCTGGGCACAAAGGCGGGTTTCAGTAAAGAGCCTCGATATCTTAGGTAATGGCTGCAGGCCGAGATGCAACGAACATTAAGGAATCCAAGATTAAGTTCCATTACACGTCGAGCATTGCCTCAGGAGCCAAAGCCCACGGCCATTTTACTTGACTTGTGTGATGGCTAAAGCCGCGCCGTTTCAAAACATGGACTTATGCAAAGAGCCATTAAGCACTTTGCGGGTTCTGCTCTTTCGGCTCAACGTATAAGTCCAAGGCGGGGCATCAAAGTCGCTCACTGATACGGTGCGGATATTTGAAGTGCGCCTAGAATTCTTCATCGCCCACTTTTTTCAACCGTTGCGCATCACGCACTACTACGGCCTCTCTGCGCGGAACGACCAAGCCTTCTTCACTCCACTTAGACAGGATGCGACTGATGGTAAACAGGGTAGTGCCGACCATCTGGGCGAGTTCTTCGCGCGAGAGCGAAACCTCGACTCCGCCGTGGTTCTCCTTGCCAACGTGCTTTAGCAAGCGAAGCAACGTCAAGGCAAGCCGTTTGGCCACCTTCTCGGTTGCCACCTCGCGAAACCGTTCCTGGAGTTCCTCCAAACGGCTCGCCAGGATTTGATTGATGTTCTCCCTGATCTTGGGATGTTCCTCGACCAGGCTTTGAAGTTTGGAGTACTCCCAGGTTAAAGCTCTGCATTGCTCCATCGCTCGTGCAGAACAGGTGTGATTACAGCCCGGAATTTCCACGTGACCGCCAATAGCATCGCCTTCGCCATTCATCCACAGGATGACTTCGTTGCCGTTTGAACTGAGTTGGGTAAGTTTCACGCTGCCGCTCTGAAGGAGCACGAGGTTGCGGACCGGCTGTCCTTGCATGAATAGCAGTTCGTCGCGTGCAAACTTCCGCGCACTGGCGCAGGAAGCTATCTCCGAGCATTCCGTTGGAGTGAGCCCTGCGAACAGTGCCGACGCGCACAGGAGAACCACGCGTTCCGCAAGGTTGGATTCTCTAGATGGCGATGCGCCAAATGGCTTAATTGCTGCCAAACGTGATGACGCCATTGACTTTCTCCAAGACACTTGATTTCGTACAACTCTGGCTACGCACCCTGTTCAGGGCACGTATGAATCCGAACGGCTTTGAAGACGCGAGTTGCTCTTTCAAAATCGTTCGAGAGGCTTGAGGTTCCGTTGTCTGGTCTTTGCCAGCGAACCCTATACCGGGGGTTTTAGCATGAGTTGGGGATGCTGTCAAGATTACTTTGTCTTCCTGGATGCCCTCTTCGGGGAAAAAAAGGGGAGTCGAACAAAGCTACAAAAGGGACGGCGCGACTTGCTGTTCACCGCCGGAGCCGAACTACATCTGCAGTGAAATCACATTATATGGGAGAGCTGTTCTTTATTTGCGCAAGCGCAAAGAGTTGCCAATTTCAGGTGCGAGGAGTGCAGATTGTTTCAAGTGCGCAAAAGTTGATTCCGTGATATCAACAAGCGCACATCACGGCTTCATCTCTTGCATGGCCTGGGCTGCAACTTTCCTTGAAACAAGGATCGTGAAGGTTTGCTCGAAAGCAAACATTCATTTTGATACGGCAGCGACTTTGAGCCGGGAACTGGTCAATGGAGCCAGGGAAGTGGCACGGAAGGTACTCACGGCGTGTGATTGCACGGCAGGGTTGTGCGCAGGTTTACGCCGCCGCTGCCGATAGAATGCGATGCTTTCCACCTCGCTTGCTCCAGCGCAAACATTCTCGTAGATAGACAATGCTAGTGTTTCTGTCATCGAGATTGCTATAGTCCCGAAACCCGCGTCGGCTGCAATTCAACAGGATACGCAGGGAGGCATCTGGTGAAGAGGAGACCGCTTTATATTCTTCTACTCGCGTCGGGCTTGATTGCGGGGCTGGCCCTCGGGAACTTTCGCCACGCGCCCAAGACAAATGCAGCGCGCCGAATTCTCTATTATCAGGATCCGATGCATCCGGCCTATCGGTCGGATAAGCCGGGCATTGCGCCGGATTGCGGCATGGACTTGGTTCCTGTATATGCTGAGGATGCCGGAAAGGCAATTGCTTCCGATCAAAGACCCGCGTCTGGAATAGTGCAGATCGACTCTTCCGCACAACAGTTGTACGGGATCAGGCTAGCCAAGGCCGAGATAGATCAAGGGCGAGGAAGCATTCAGGTCTTTGCCCACGTAGAAGCCAACGAGACGCGTATCTATCGTGTGACAACTGGAACCGAAGGTTATGTCAAAGAGACGCACGACGATGCCGTCGGCAACCACGTTGCCATGAACCAGCATCTTGCCACTGTATATTCTCCAGACTATTTGGCAGTCGCAGGAGGGTATCTGGCTGCAAACGAGCGTTCGCCTGGTCTAGCCAACGTGGGAAGGGACAATAGTCCAGCGGCTACCGCCCAGGGATTGGCCAGCGCTCAGGCTCGTGCAGACAGGTTGCGCAATCTAGGCATGAGCGATTCTCAAATCGACGAGATAAGCCAAAGTCGCAAGCTTCCAGAGGACGTGTATGTCGTCTCTCCGACAGATGGATTCATCCTGGCAAGAAACATATCTCCGGGAATGCGGTTCGAAAGACAAGCGGAGCTGTACACCGTTGCGGATCTGAGTCGTGTGTGGATCATCGCGGAAGTTTTCGGACGCGATGCCCAGGCTTTCCGGCCAGGAACCACTGCCCGCGTAACGCAGCCGGAAACGGGGGAAAGCTTTCGAGCGACGGTGAGCAATGTTTTGCCGGAGGTGGACCCGGTTACGCGCACTCTCCGGCTTCGCCTGGAGGCCGACAATCCTGGATTCAAGCTCCGCCCCAACATGTTTGTGAGTGTGGAATTGCCGATTTCGCTTCCGTCGGGCCTTAGCGTACCTGTCGATGCAGTTCTCGATTCCGGACTTTCAAAAAGGGTATTTGTCCAAGTGTCTGAAGGTCACTTTGAATCGCGCCCAATTGAAACCGGCTGGCAACTCGGCGATCGAGTTCAAATCGTGAAGGGATTACAGGCCGGAGACCTTGTTGTTTCGTCGGGAACTTTTCTGGTTGATTCAGAGAGCAGACTGCAACTGGCTGACAAGTCCACAAGTCTCATGGAATCGGCTTCGCAAGAGAGAGTTCCGATGGAACACCGCATGAATTGAGATCCCAAAGAAGATTGCATAATGCGGCCAAACATCTTCAATTCGCGCGCCGCCACTGTGCTTTCTGAAACGGCCGCTGAAGAACGCGCAAATCAGTCATGGCGGGCATGGGGCCCTGGTGGAGGCTGCGACAGTGATCGACTGGGTGATTGAGTATTCAATTCGTCATAAGCTGGCAGTCATTCTGGTTGTGGCAGTGGCAAGCGCCTATGGCTGGTGGTCGATCTCGCATGCGCGTCTTGACGCTCTTCCCGAACTCGGGGATACCCAGGTCATTGTTTTCTCTCGCTGGGATCGCAGCCCGGATCTCATTGAGGCGCAGGTAACCTATCCGATCGTGACGGCGATGCTCGGTGCACCCCATGTCAAGGCAGTGCGTGGTGTGTCGGATTTCGGCTACTCCTATGTGTATGTGATCTTCGACGACAAGACCGATCTTTACTGGGCGCGCTCACGTGCTCTGGAGTATCTGGCCGGCGTATTAGGCAGACTGCCGGACGGAGTGAAGACCGAACTCGGCCCTGATGCGACCAGTCTTGGTTGGGTATTTCAGTATGTCCTCGTCGATACGACTGGCCATCACAGTCTTTCCGAGTTGCGTTCGTACCAGGACTGGAATCTGCGCTACCGCCTCACGTCAGTCCCGGGCGTTGCCGATGTGGCGCCTATTGGCGGATTCACTCGCCAGTATCAGGTGAATGTCGATCCGAACCGTTTGCGCGCGTATGGAATCACGATCTCACAAGTAGTCGATGCTGTTCGCGCAGGGAACAACGAATCCAGCGCGCGCATGCTTGACTTTGGCGGTACTGAGTATATGGTCCGAGGGAGAGGCTACGCGACCTCCAGCGACGATTTTGCGAATATCGCCGTCACCACGCCTGAAGATGGCTTGCCGATTCGGGTGAAGGATCTGGGTGAAGTTGTTGAAGGGCCGGATATGCGCCGCGGCATTGCCGATCTCGATGGCGCCGGAGAGGTGGTCTCCGGCATCGTCATTATGAGAAGCGGAGAGAATGCGCTGGAAGTTATCGACCGGGTCAAAGCCCGATTGAAAGAGATCGAGTCAGGTCTGCCGCCCGGCGTCAAGATCGTCCCCATCTATGATCGCTCAGAACTTATTCACCGGACGATCGATAGTACAGAAGAGACGATTCTGGAAGTCATCCTGACCGTGGCTCTTATCGTTCTGGTCTTTTTATGGCATTTTCCGAGTGCCTCCATTCCACTGGTAACAATGCCGGCGGCGGTGCTGTTGTCGTTCATTCCCTTCCGGATGATGGGCATCAGTGTCAACGTGATGTCCCTTGCCGGCATTGCAATCGCATTTGGCGAGCTGATCGATGCCTCGATCGTAGTGGTTGAGCAGACGCACAAAAAGCTTGAACAGTGGGAGAAGGCGGGCAGGCCCGGCAGCCATAGCGACGTAGTGCTGGCAGCCGTGAAAGAAGTTGCGAGGCCGACATTCTTTGCTCTCCTGGTTATCGCCGTCTCGTTTCTTCCCTTGCTAACTCTTGAAGGGGAGCAAGGGCGTCTCTTCCGTCCTCTGGTCTACACCAAGACTGCGGCCATGGTTGTTGCCGCGGTTCTGGCTATTACGCTCGACCCGGCGCTTCGTCTGCTATTAACCAGAGTCAGCAAGTTCGACTTCAGGCCAGCATGGCTGTGCAAGGTGGTCAATGCACTGCTTGTCGGCAGAATCCGCCCCGAAGAATCGAATCCGGTCAGCAGGTCTCTGATGTGTATTTACGAGCCGGCTGTCTCGTGGACACTTCGCCGCAAGTGGGTTGTCTTCGTGGGAGCGGCGGTGCTGATTGCAGTCACTGTTCCGGTGTTTCTGTCGCTCGGTTCTGAATTCATGCCTCCAATGGACGAAGGCGCAATTCTTTACATGCCCTCATCGGTGCCAGGAATCTCTATTGCCCAGGCGCGACAGGTTTTGCAAACTGCGGATCTCGTTCTTAAGCAATTTCCGGAAGTCGATCGAGTCCTCGGTAAGGCAGGCAGAGCGGAGACGGCGACGGATCCCGCGCCGCTATCGATGCTGGAGACACTAATCACTCTTAAGCCTCGATCGCAATGGCGCCGAATTCCAACGTGGTATTCGTCCTGGGTGCCGGAATGGGGAAAGCCATTATTCCGTCACATAACTTCCGACACAATATCTTCAGAAGAGCTTATCAGCCAGATGGATGCTGCTTTGAAGATCCCGGGAGTCAGCAACGCGTGGACGATGCCGATCAGAGGACGCGTCGATATGTTAACAAGCGGGATTCGAACTCCTGTTGGTTTGAAGATATCGGGAGACGATCCGAAAGAGATTCAGAAGATTGGTGAGCAGGTCGCGGCGGTTTTGCCTTCCGTTCGAGGTACCCGTTCGGTCTTTGCCGAGCGCACCAACGAGGGGCATTTTCTGGATGTTGTGTGGCGAAGGGATGAGCTTGCACGTTATGGGGTCAGCATGGACACGGCCGAGGAAGTACTAGCCAGTGCCGCAGGAGGAGATGACGTCAGCACAGCGTACGAGGGGTCGGCGCGCTATCCGGTGAATGTGCGTTACATGCGGGACTATCGCAGTAGCGCCGATGCACTGGGCCGCATCCTCGTTCCCGCAGGGGGAAAGCGTCAGATACCAATCAGTGAACTCGCAACGATTCGCAGCGAAGATGGCCCGGCGATGATCCGTGACGAAAATGCCATGTTGACCGGCTATGTCTATGTGGACCTGATGAATCGAGACGCCGGCAGCTACGTTGCTGAAGCAACGCGAGTATTGCGAGATACCACGAAATTGCCAGCCGGCTATGCAATTTCGTGGGGAGGGCAGAGCGAAGCCATCCTGCAAGCAAACCGCCGGCTGCAAATGATCGTGCCGGTAACACTGATACTTGTGATTCTGTTAATCCAAATGAGCACTAGATCGTTGATGAAAACCACGATTGTTCTTCTCGCAGTGCCGTTTTCAGCAATAGGCGCCGTGTGGTCTCTCTATTTTCTGCATTACAACATGAGTGTAGCTGTCTGGGTGGGTATGATCGCGCTTCTGAGCATCGACGCCGAAACGGGCGTGTTCATGCTCTTATATCTCGATCTTGCGTACGAAGACGCGAAGGTGCACGGCCGCCTGAATACTTTGACCGATTTGCGCAGAGTGATCCTTTACGGCGCTGCAAAGAGACTGCGCCCGAAGTTTATGACATTCGCAACCACTTGTATTGGTTTGTTTCCGGTAATGTGGTCAATCGGAACGGGCTCCGAGGTAATGAAGCGAATTGCCGCTCCGTTGGTCGGCGGAATCTTTACATCGTTTGCGCTTGAGCTTCTGGTGTATCCGGCGATCTACGAGTTATGGAAAGGGCGGTCTATTTCAAAGGTCGATGAGCAAGAAGAGGTTCAGGTCAGCAAGAACCGGCAGCAAGGTCAGGAATTCGCAGTTGCAGCGCGCACATAGAGTGATGGAGATGTGCAATGGCCATACGGTAGGATGGGCGAAGCAGAGTGGCTAAATGAGGAGGTTAATCATGGCGAACTGTAGTTTCACTAAGCCGCCTTTGTTCATCCTTATCCTGCTGATGTCTATCTCCGTTTCGCTTGGGCAGGCGAGCCACGGAATAGGAGATAACGCGAACGGGGGGATCGCGCTGCCTTTAACTGCGGCGGGAGTACAGACGCCGCCTGAGTCACAGCCTAATCTGCCTACTGTGGTCTGCAATGGCACACAACTGACAATTTCGACCAACAACTCGACGCTGGCAAGCGTGCTGGCAGAGGTGCATAAGTGCATCGGCGCAAAGATCGACATGCCGGATGGCGCCGCCACAAGCAGATTGTTCGACAAGTTGGGTCCTGGTCCGGCGCAGGAGGTTCTCTCGTCTCTGCTAACTGCAACTGGCTTCGACTATGTGATTGGATTGTCGGAATTAGACCCGAACAAAGTAGAGTCGGTTCTCCTCATGGCGCGTGCGACCGATACGTCTTCGGGTGCTGGTGCTGATAGTGGCCTATCTCCAGCTCGCCGCGCATATTTGCAGATGCGCCAGAATGGCAGGTCCGGCGCTCCACCACCCGAGAATAGCGTTCCAATGGCAACCTCCGAGTCAGACACAACGGCGAAGGACGATGCGGCGGCATCCGCTGAGAATGCAGCGGCGAATGCAAGTCAGGCTACGTCTGGCGATCCGGCGCCCGCCGTTGTTGATGGAGGTCCTATTTCTCCCGAGAGTCCAAACTCAACTTCGCCGAACTCCATTCCAAGTCCGGCTCAGTCGTCGGACACACATGAGCAGATTACAAATATGGAAAAGCTGTTTGAACAGCGCCGCCAGATGATGCTGAATCAGAATTCGCAGTCGTCGAAATAGCTTGGGAAAATGTTCTGTCTGGGCCGTTCGTGGTCAATATGCTTTAGGGAGGCTCTGATCAAGTTCTATTGCATGTCGACCATTGCCTCGGGGGCTAAAGCCCACATTCATTTTGCAGCATTTACGACACGGGGCCAGAGGGTACCCCGCCGTGCCCTTTCAAAACATCCACTTATGCAGAGGTTCTTTAGATCTTGTGATTACTAATTTGTGGGAGAGTCTTCGGAAGGTTTTAAATCATAGTGGAGCTTACCATCGGCAATCCTGGCGTAAGCGATTTGGGCCTTTTCTTTTCCGTCCCCTTGAATCTGCCATGAACCAGCCTCGTTGACCAACCTCAATTTGCTCCTCAGCCGCCACCATGCGGCGACTTCACCGGGCAGGGCGATCCAGGTATCCCCCTTCGCACGCAATGCGGTAAGGTAGCTAAGCAATTGAGCGTACACGTGGCGCTCCGATGTGCCGAGAATGTAGTCGGGATGGACGATCATCTGCATGAGACCGTGCTTTTGCCGGATCAGAGAGATCTGCTGCTCCCACAAAGTAATTGAATAGTCTTTGAGGATATTAAAGATGGAGTAATCCTGTGACATTGTTACTGGAAGCTCAAGCATCTCGCCGTTGAAGAAAGGGAAGACCGTGCAGCAGCCACCCCTTTGGGGATCGAGGTGCGCCACGTTGGGGATGGACATGTCATAAGAGAAATCCAATGCGCTATACCAGTCGATATTGCGGTATAAAACGGCGGAGCGGAATCCGTGGGCTCCGAACTCCTTCTTGTGGTCGTTGATTCTTTGGGCGCGGAGCAGAAACTCATCCCGGTCGGCTAACAGGCTGCCATCGTGATTCAAGTCATGAATGTTCAGCTCGAAGCCGCGGTCCCGGATCGCATCCAGGCGCGCTTTCGCAACGGGGTATCTTTCTTCAGGGACAATCTGAAATGCGGACTTGATACCGAAGGAGTCATCCAAGTCCATTAGTTGGCTACAGAAGTCCCAGCCTGCGGCTGTCTCCACATCGTGTGTTACGGCAGTGCAACTTAACGCGCCGTTTGGCCAGAACCAAATAAAGGGCACGCTGGTCTGGTTACGAGAATTCATGGAAAGAATCAGCAGTTGCTCTAGCGTGCTTTCGACAGTTGAATCAACAGGCCAGTGAGGGAAAGGAATCTGCTCCCAATCGCGGAGGTAAAGTCTTTGAAGGTGCTTCCGCATATCGACTGACATCAAGGGCCGCACCAGGTAGTAGAGCTTCTGAAGACAGCGTTTTGTTCGGCGTGCTGTTCTGCCACGTGCGTTGTCGCAGAGATAGCGCTCATGGCGAAGGTTGTCGAGAACTTGCACGGGATCGAAGGGGAGCTGAACAGGCGATCGGTTTGTGTCTACGTACGGAAGAACATCATGAAGGGGATCAGTTACTTCTGTAGCTGGGACTCCTGAAGAGCATTGACCATAGCAGATGACATCAGATCCGAAGCGAAAATAGCCTGATCCGGCCGAAAGCTCTTGGCTGATCGTGAAATCACCAAAGCCGTCTGGACACCGAAAGTGGTCTGTCAACGCCTGTCTTGCTTCCATCTGCTTATTAACCGGCAATTCGAACTTCAGCACCCGGTCCTTTCGGTTGGTTAAGCACGTTCATTCCGCAACTCTGTTGCGATAGCTGGAACATCATTGATGAGCCAATGCTGAGTACCAACCTGACTTCAAGATTAAACCTGCTTTGAGTGAAACGAACATAACTGAAGTAACACTTTTGTTGATGCTGAGGTGACCCACATTGTGATGTTATAGCCACGCACTGATGGCCGGTTTTCAATAGGGTTAGGTATGTACCTCAATTTGGAGGCCATCGGTCGTTACTTCCTGACAGGTCAATGCCGAGTTGCGGTCGCCAGGGTCGATAGGTGATTTATCTATCTTCCGGTCAAGGCATCTGCGCAAAGCACGCGCGAGCTGTCCTACGTAGGGCTCAATCAGGCTACCGCGCGGACTGAAGGGCAGCGAATGAAGTTGAACGCCGCTCTGAGCGATCTCTTCCCAACCACCTAACGGAACGTCGAAGCCCGCAAGATGGCGTTCCGCCAGAAAGAGAGTTAATTCTCCGGGATAGGGACGGACATCATATTGGACAAGTGCATCTTCGTAGATGTCCGCGAGTTTAGCTCGCGGTTCAGGGACATCACCATTGGGTGCAAGGCGATGGCGAAGGGCAGTCCAGATCCCGCGCATTGACACCCTGGCCCGGCGGAGTTCTACGCGCAGCTTCTCCATGAAGAAGTCAAGCTTGCCTGCTCCCTCTGCCTTGAATACGTTGTTGAGGTGAAAGTAGGGGTTGAGAAAAAGGCGATTGATCCAGAGATGGCGCCTCGTAAGCGGCCATTGCATAGCGCGGACATTGTAATCCTCAATGAGAGCCACGAGTCCGACGGATTCGCCGGAAGCGATCAGTTGCTGCGCAATCTCAAGGGCGATTGTTCCGCCGAGGCAGTATCCGCCAAGCATGTAAGGCCCGTGTGGTTGCACCTTGCGGATCTCGTCGATGTAGTGACTGGCCACATGTTCGAACTGCGGATCGACTGGCGCTCGCCCGTCGAGGCCGGTGGATTGCAGACCATAGACAGGCTGATCGGCGCCGAGATGCTGCGCAAGGGAACGATAGAGCAAGACATTGCCTTCAGCTGCGTGCACAAGGAAAAGTGGCGGCCGGTTGCCAAGACGGTTGATTGCTACCAGAGACTTCCAATCTTCTTCCCGGTTTCCACGGCTCAGTATCTTTGCAAGTTGGCGCGGTGTGGAGGCATCGTAGAGCACAGCGAGCGACGGGGCGTATCCTAGTGTGCGCTGGATGACGGCAAACAATTGCGCAGCCGCGATTGAGTTACCACCGAGCGCAAAGAAATCATCGTCTGGGCCGATTTCAGGCGTGTCCAGGACGTTGCGCCAGAGGGGCAGCAGAGCCTGGAGCAATTCTGGTTCTGTGTTCGAGGAAGCGGCGTGGGGATCGGGGAACTGGCGCGGCGGTTCCGATTTCGAAACTGAAAAATGGGCGTAAACAACTTCGGCTTCCGGATAGGTATCGTAGTGGGCGAGTTGGGCAAGATTCACGGCATCCCGCCGCGGATCTGCCGCGACATCGCGGAGGATGGAAGCCAGCATTGAGAGCCATTGGCGAATTGTGAAATCTTCAAACAACTTTACGTCATAGTGGCAGTGAAGATCGAGACTCTCCTCATTCTCTACGGCGTTCAGATAGATCTCGAACGACTCAAAACCCTTGGGGTTGGCGTCGTAGTCGACGGCAAATCCGGATTGCGGCAGTTGGTTTGGCTTGAATTTGGTGGCGTTGGTGAAGCCCGCCGAGATGGGAGAAATGCCTGTGATGTTGGGGATGGGACGAAGGTCTTCAAGCAAGCTGACCATCGTGTAGATGGCATGCTCCTGGGCGGCAACGAGGTCACCCTGGATTCTCTTGAGGAACGCACTCAGTGCTTCGCCGTCGCGCAGTTCGACTTCGAAGGGAAGAAGATTTACGCAGTGACCGACGAGACCGGGCTGGCCGGAGACGGGTTGTTCGGCAGTGGGCAGGGCGATGACGAAACGGCGCTGCTTTGAAACGCGGGCAAAGAAGATGGCCAGTGAACCGAGAAGCGCAGCGAAGAAACTGCAGCCCTGTTTTGCCGCAACGGATCTGAGGTTTGCCACTACAGCAGAGGGCACAGTGTGGTCAATGCGGCGGGCCTTGAATTCGCGGCGCGCGCTGCGTTCGCGGTCGGTTGGCAGAACTAGAACAGGAAAGCCACCGGCGAATTGATTGTGCCAATAAGTGCTTGCCTGCGCGAATTCTTCGGAAGACTCACGATCTACAACATTGCGGGCGTAGGCGAAGTAGCTCTCTACTGGGCCGAGGGATACGGGTGCGCCGGAAACTTCTTCGGAATAGAAAGCGCAAAGATCGTGGATCAGCACATCCAAGGACCAGCCGTCGCAGATGACGTGGTGCGCGGTGAGGATAACCGCAGCGCGATCGCGGGCAAGCAGAATCATCTGGCTACGGAAGAGCGGTCCGTCGGGTAGCGGGAACGGAAGCGCGGTTTCATGGGCAATCAGGTCGCGGAGACGCTCCTCCTGGTCTCTAGAAGATTGGACCGTGGAGAGATTGGTTACCGGCATCGCCATCTTCTTTCGCGGATCGATCCTCATCGTTTGGCCGGTCTCATCGAAAGTGGCGCGAAGAGCATCGTGGCGCTCGACGAGGCGCTCGATGGCACGTGTCATTGTCTCGACCGAGACGATGCCAGTGAAACGAACCGTCATGGATTCGTTGTATGAGGCTGAGAGATTGCTGGAGAGGCATGAAGAAGCGAAGATGCCGCGCTGTGGAATGGTCGATGGAGCTACCAGTACGCCGGAGACGGATGGCGCGTGTTTCGGCGAATTCTCTCGTGGGTTTATCGAGACCGAGGCTGCTGCCGCATCGACTTCTGCTGCGAGTGAGGCCGACAACTCGGTGCCAGACTCTCTAAGAAGGGAGGCAAGGCGGGCGATGGTGTGTGCCTGCGAAGCGACAATTTGATTGAGGGAATTGTTGGGGGCAGGTGTGTTCTCTGCTGGAGATGCGCTGGGCTTGGAGGGGATGTCTAAATTGACGCGATTAGCTGGAGAATCGGCGAGGACATCTGCCGGGAGGGTGGCGTCGAGATGCGCGGCGAGCATGTCAACATTGGGAAATTGATTCATCAACTGACTGAAAGTGATTTTGACGGAGAACTCCTTGCCGATGGCGAAGGAGACCTGAGTGAGGGAGAGCGAGTCGAATCCCTGCTCCATAAAAGACGCGGATGTGTCGATTTGCGAGCGCTCGCGTCCGGAGACCGCAATGAGAAGATCGACGATGCGCGCGGCGATGCGGTTTTTGCGGGATGCCGGGGAAGATTCCGGGGCAATGTCTTCGAGGGGGGCAGGAGAAGTGGATCGAAAGTCTAAAGGCGTCGACGGAGCGGGGATTAATTCGGGCTCAAAGAGCTTGTCCTGGACTACGGCTGCCACCGAAGTGGGGTCTACCCAGAATCGCAGCCGCTCAAAGGGATAGGTGGGCAAAGGTATGCGCTGACGATCTTCGTGCGTGTAGAACGCATCCCACGAAATCGACACGCCGCTCTGCCAGAGCGATCCCAGAGCGAAAAGAAAGGCGTCCCATTCGGCGTTGTTCTCCGCCGTTTCACCAAGAGTGGGAATGGCAGTGCAAGGGGAATCGGGGGTGAACTGCTGGCGGGCAAGGGAGCACATAGTGGAGCGCGGTCCACATTCGACGAAAAGGTTGAATCCCTGCTCTTTGAGATAGTGAATGGCCTTTCCAAACTCTACGGTCGACCTGGCGTGCCGAGCCCAGTACGCGGGATCGGTTGCTTCTGCGGCTCTGATTGGAAGACCAGTGACTGTCGAGACAAAAGGTTTCTCGGGTGCGCGCAACTGCACCTTTGCGATGGCTTCCCGCAACGGTTCAATGATGGGATCGACCATTGCCGAGTGGAAAGCATGCGAGGTATGCAGATGGTTGCATATGATGCCCATCGATTCGAGTTTCAACTGAAATTCGTGGACACTTGGTTCCGGCCCAGACACGACGCACAAGTTGGGAGCATTGTTGCAACCGATCTGAAGCGAGTCCGGCAGGATCTTTCCGATCGCTTGCATGCTGCTTCTCACGGCTATCATGGAGCCACTTGGAAGATCGTGCATGAGCTGTCCGCGCAGAGCGACGATGCGGAGCGCGTCTTCAAGATCCCACACGCCGGCCAGCGTGGCGGCGACAAATTCTCCGATGCTGTGTCCTGCCATCATCGCGGGCTCAAGGCCCAGACTCTGCCAGAAGCGCGCAAGAGCATATTCGATTACGAAGATTGATGGCTGCGTGTACAGCGTATTTACAAGAGAAATCTGAGCGGTAATTTCATCTCCCGGCCGCGGATAGAGCAGATCCCTCAGGTCTCCGCCAAGGGATGGCGCGAGGAATTCGCAGCAATCATTCACGATCGCTCGAAACAGGGGCTCGTCGCGATAGAGGTTCAGGCCCATATTGACGTACTGCGTGCCTTGACCGCCAAAGAGAAAGACAATGGGGGGATTTCTACGCTCACAGCGTTTACTGCCGCAGTGCAATGGATTCGGTTGCGCAAGCAGCGT
The DNA here is from genome assembly GCA_964419175.1 of uncultured Occallatibacter sp. Classification (GTDB taxonomy): domain Bacteria; phylum Acidobacteriota; class Terriglobia; order Terriglobales; family Acidobacteriaceae; genus Telmatobacter. The sequence continues at coordinate 24,019 of CAYQOQ010000002.1, forward strand.
GGCAGCCTCGCGAGGATCCGCTGCGACGACAAATCGCCGATGCGCCATTTGTTTGCGCCCGATTTGAAACGTGTAAGCCGCGTCCGCAAAATCTTCTGGTGCAGCTGTCTCGAAATAATTTTCTAACTCCTTGCTGTAGGAGTTGAGCGCTTTTTCACTTTTGGCGGAGAGCAGAAAGAGCTGTCGAGGACGAGAGGGACGCGCGGCTTTGGGCGCGGGCGCTTCTTCAAGAATGACGTGGACATTGGTTCCACCAAAGCCGAAAGAGCTGACAGCGGCGCGGCGCACCTGCTCTCCGCGAGGGAAGGGAACGAGCTTGTCGGCGATCTTGAAGGGGCTGTCAGCGAGGTTGATCCTGGGATTGGGCGTTTTGTAGTGCAGCGTCGGCGGGATCTGTTCGTGATGCAGAACAAAGGCTGCCTTGATGAACCCCGCGATTCCCGCAGCGTTTGTCGGATGCCCGATGTTTCCCTTGAGGGAGCCGATGTAACAGAATTGTCTCTTGTCTGTCTTGCGCTCGAAGACGTTTTTCAGTGCCTCAAGCTCAATAGGGTCGCCGACAGGAGTGCCGGTTCCGTGTGCCTCGATGTAGCGGATGGACTCGACGGGGACACCAGCATTGGCCTGAGCGATGGCAATGACTTCAGCCTGGCCATCCATGCTGGGAGCGAGGAAAGAAGCCGGTCGCGCGCCGTTGTTGTTTTTGCCGCTGCCGCGGATGAGTGCGTAGATGGTGTCGCCGTCGGCTAGAGCGTCGGCAAGACGCTTGAGTACGACGATGCCGGCTCCGTCACAGAACATGGTTCCAGTGGCGTCGGCATCGAAGGGGCGGCAGTGGCCGTCTTTTGCGAAGACGCCACCCTCCTGATAGAGGAAGCCGCTTTTTTGCGGAATCGTAATGTCGATGCCGCCGGAGAGAGCCATGTCGCACTCATGTTCGAGGAGCGAGCGGTAGGCCTGGTCGACGGCTAGCAGCGTTGTGGAGCAGGCGGTGTTAAGGCTGATCGCGGGCCCACGGAGATCGAGGAGATAGGCGACGCGCAGGGCGATGTAGTCCTTCTCGTTGCCGTATTCAACAGCGAGCTTGCCAGCCATGGCCAGCAGATCGGGATGGGTGAGGAGATTCGTAGTGTAGTAGTGGTTGTCGCCGATACCGGCAAAGACGCCGATGCGCCCTTGATAACGCTCGGGATCGTATCCAGCGTTTTCGAGCGCATGCTGCGCGAGCTCGAGAAAGACGCGCTGTTGCGGATCCATGACTTTGGCTTCAAGCGGGCCGATGCCAAAGAAGGAGGCGTCGAACAGATCCGCGCCCTCGATGATGCCGCGAGCGCGAATATAGTTTGGATCGTTGCGGAGATTTTCTTCAATGCCGGGGCTCAGTTCCTCGGGGGTGAAGAACGAGATGGATTCAACGGAGTTGCAAAGGTTGCGCCAGAGCTGATCTGGATTGGATGCGCCAGGGAAACGGCCGCTAAGGCCGACAACCGCGACGGCATCGCGCATTCCGTCGTGCCGACGAGCTGAATTGTGGTGCTGCGGGTTTGCGGCGTCTAGAGGAAAATCGGACTGGTGTTTGGTTCCCTCGAGAATCTCCGCAAGCTTTGCGATTGTGGGATGCTGAAAGACTTTGACGGCGGGAAGTTCACGGCCGAAGCGAGTGTGAAACTGCCGGACCATGCGAACCGCGGCCAGCGAATTGCCGCCCAGTTCGAAGAAGCTATCGTCGATGCCGACTTCTTCCAACTGCAAGAGATCGCACCAGAGGCCGGCTAGCTGCTTCTCCAACGTAGTTTGTGGAGCGATGAAGTCTTGAGCGAGCAGAGGCCGCTTGTTTGCTGGCCGGGGCAGCGCCTTGCGATCGACTTTTGCATTAGGGGTGAGCGGGAATTTCTCCAAACGCACGAAGGCCGCGGGGATCATGTAGTCGGGAAGAGTGGCCTTGAGCGACTCAATCAGCGCCGTCGAACTCAGGCCGTCGCTGCCCGTGTAGTAAGCTACAAGGCGCTTTTCGCCAGGATGGTCTTCGCGCGCGATGGCGATGGCCTGCGAGATTCCATTGATGTTTGCCAGCGCGTATTCGATTTCGCCGAGTTCGATGCGGAACCCATGCAGCTTAATCTGATGGTCGAGACGGCCGAGGAATTCCAGAGTTCCATCGGGACGGTAGCGGACCTCGTCGCCGGTTCGATAGAGGCGTGCATCGGGATTGGCGGGATCGTTGACGAACTTCTCCGCGGTCAGCTCCGGGCGCTTGAGATAGCCCAGAGCCAAGCCGGCACCGCCGATCCAAAGTTCGCCGGGGACACCGGCAGAAACTGGCTTGCGATTTTCATCGAAGACATAAAACTGAGTATTGGCGATGGGCGAGCCGAGGGAAATTTGGTCGGCAGTGAGGACGCGATCGACCGAAGACCAGACCGTGGTTTCAGTGGGTCCGTACATGTTCCACAACTCGCGGCAAAGCGGGAGCAATTGCCGCGCGAGGTCCTGGGTGAGCGCTTCACCACCACACAAGATGCGAAGATCGCTTTTTCCTTCCCAGCCACTTTCAAGAAGCATCCGCCACGTTGCCGGCGTTGCCTGCATCACGGTGACAGTGTGCTGGCGAAGCAGCTTTTGGATTTCGCGGCCATCGGCTGCCTGCTCGGCCGAGGCAATGACAATTTGAGCGCCACGCGCGAGGGGAAGCAGGAATTCCAGGATCGAGATATCGAAGGAACTTGGTGTTACCGAAAGAAGTGTGTCTGCCGCGTTGATACCCGGCGTCTCCGCCATGGACAACAAGAAGTTGACCAGGGCGCGGCGCGGGATCATGACTCCCTTGGGTTTTCCCGTGGAACCGGACGTGTAAATGACGTAGGCGGTCTCAAGCGGATCGCAGCTCAAGGCAAGGTTTGCCACGGGGGCTTTGGCAATGGATTCGCTCTCCTTGTCGAGGAGAATCACATGGGCGGTGGATTGCGGGATGCTGTGCAGGCGGCTAGAGTGGGCAAGCAGGAACGAGGCCTCGGAGTCCGCGACCATAAACTGCAGCCGGTCTTTGGGGAACTTGGGATCGAGCGGAAGGTAAACAGCGCCGCATTTGAGAATGGCAAGGAGGCTGACGATGGAGTCGGTGCAGCGATCGAGGTATACACCCACCAAGCTTCCGGAGCCGGCGCCTTGCTCGCGAAGAAAGTGTGCGAGTTGGTTTGAGCGCGAGTTTAGCTCGCGATAGGAGATGATCTCCTGGCCCATAGCGAGCGCGCAAGCATCCGGGGTTCGCTCAACCTGATCTTCAACAAACTCGTGCGGGCCGCGGGTCAGGGAGAAGCCCAGTCTATCATTATGGTATTGAAGGTAGATCCCTGTTCCCATCTTGGGGGCCTCAACGGGCATTTTGCTTGCTACTGTCGTGCACGACGCGGAGTTGCGGCTATTCTGTAAGCCTTGGTTGAAATATACCATGACGAGTCAACGGTTTACGGGTCAGACGATCTACACAGAATGTGGTAGAGGGGGCTAGCCGTTTGCGTGAGCCGAGGGCTGAGTTACAAATGGCACTCTATGTATTTGTTGCCGATGGCGGGAAGAGGACGAATTGGGTGTGGACAGGTGCAATTTTTGGGTTTCATGCAATGTGAGCCGTGAGCGGCGACAATAGGTATGGGGCAGCATCGCGTACAGGCGGAAGGGAGAATTCATCCCAACTTCGCCGAAAAGGGCGCTGGCGCGATTCAGTAATACAACTATAGTTACCTGCGCGCTATCAAAACTGGCCCGAACGTTGGATTGAAACACTTTGCCGGACTGGCGAGTATGAGTACATATCTGTTATCCCGTCTGCCTGCTAATTTCGCAATGAGGGCAGATTGCGTTTCTAAGAGGAGCTTATCTTGATCCCGCCTCGCGTGAATGGCGCTACAAGCCAGACGAGTTCTCCGTTCGAGTCGTTGTCGGACGAGGAACCCGAAGTACTGAGCGAACGGACCTTCAGGCGCATGATCGCCATCGAGCGGAAAAGGACGGAGCGTTCCAAGGAGCCATTTCTTCTGATGCTTTTGGAGAGCGGCAACCAGCCGGATTCGGAGTTGAACGGAGCATTGCTGTCTTCAATGGCGACGGCACTGCTTGCATCGAGCAGAGAGACGGACATTGTCGGCTGGTACAAGGACCGGAAAATCGTGGGAGTGATGTTTACGGGGATCGCGGTTAACGACAAGAATTCAGTTCTGAGTACGATTCTGAACAGGGTGAAATCGATGCTGCGGGAGGAGTTGGTCTTCCAGCAATCGAATCAGGTCAGCATTTCATTTCATTTTTTCCCCGACGACTGGGATCATGCCAGTTCCGGGCGTCCGAGCAATCCAGCGCTCTATCCCGATTTGATCAGCGCCAGAAAGAGTAAACGGACATTGCTTGTGGTTAAGCGGACGTTTGACATTGCTGGAAGCGCGCTAGCGTTGCTTCTTTGTTTGCCGCTGTTTGTCGCAATAGCCATAGCCATCAAGGTGACGTCCAAAGGCCCTGTGCTTTTCAGGCAAAAGCGGATTGGCCAGTACGGGCAGTGTTTTACATTCCTTAAATTTCGCTCGATGTACGTCAACAACGATCATCGTGTGCATCAGAAATTTGTAACGGAATTGATCTCGAACGAGGCGAAACACGAGCCGTCTGGCCGCAATGGGAAGGCTGTATACAAGCTCAAAGACGATAAGCGAATCACGCGGGTTGGAAGGTTTCTGCGGAGAACCAGTCTTGATGAGTTGCCGCAGTTACTCAACGTCCTCAAGGGGGATATGTCGCTGGTTGGGCCGCGCCCCGCGATTCCCTATGAATTGGCTGCCTATCAGACTTGGCACAGGCGCCGCGTATTAGAAGCCAAACCAGGCATTACCGGGGTGTGGCAGGTTGCCGGACGGAGCCGCGTACGATTCGACGAGATGGTTCGAATGGATCTGCGGTACGCAATGTCCTGGTCCCCCTGGCTTGACCTAAAGATCCTTTTGTTGACGCCGCTGGCAGTGATCAGGGGTTCAGGCGCGTATTGAATTGCGAGTTTTAGCCTGATGTTTGGCCGCTGTTGAACGTGCACACGCAGCGCACAATGCGGGAAGGACAGTTTCATTGCGGAGTTTCCAGGATTAACAACATGCAGGTAGAACGGTGGTAAGGTAATGAACTTCGGCGTGATTGGCTACGGATACTGGGGGCCAAACATTGTCAGGAATCTTTCAACATTAGATGGGTCAAAGGTGTTGACGATTGCGGATCTCAGTCCGGCGGCCCAGGCGCGCGCCCGGAAGGCGTATCCGGGCATCACTGTCACTGCGGATCCCATGGACGTGATTCTTTCGACGGAGATCGACGCCGTTGCGATCGTTTCTCCGGTCTGGACGCATTTCCAACTGGCGAAGGCCGCGCTGGAAAATGGCAAGCATGTGTTTGTGGAGAAGCCGCTTACGAGTAGCGCTGCGCAAGCGGAGGAACTGATCGAACTGGGCCTGAGAAAGAACCTCAGGATCATGGTGGACCACACCTTTCTGTTTACGGGCGCGGTGAAGAAGATCAAGCAACTGCTCGACGAAGAAGCGCTGGGCAAGCTCTATTATTACGATTCCACGCGCGTCAATCTGGGCCTTTTTCAGCACGATGTGAACGTTCTCTGGGACCTTGCGCCGCACGATCTTTCCATCATGGATTACCTTATCAAGGCGACTCCAGAGGCGGTTGTCGCGACCGGGCAGAATCATTTGAACGGTCATGAGGATGTTGCCTTCATGACGCTGTATTTTCCCGAGCAGATCATTGCGCACATCAACGTCAACTGGCTTTCGCCGGTGAAGATCAGGTATACGCTGATTGGCGGAGAGAAGAAGATGGTGATGTGGAACGATCTTGTAGCAGACGAGAAGCTGAGGGTCTACGACAGGGGAGTAAACATTACCAACCAGGAGGGTGTGTACGATCTTCTGGTTCACTATCGATCCGGCGATATGTGGGCACCTCAAGTGGAGCAGGGCGAGGCTCTGCGGGGGGAATTGTCCTATTTCGTCGATTGCATTTCAAGCGGCAAGGATCCATTTAACGACGGATGTTCCGGGTTGCGGGTGGTCAAGATGCTGGAAGCAGCCAGCGAATCAATGAAGCAGAGAGGATCCCTGGTCTATTTATGAACTCCTATAACTTCATCGCGGATGACGTCAAACTTGGGGAAGGCGTAAAGCTTTCGAAGTTTATCAATCTGTATGGTTGCGAAATTGGGAGCGAGACCAAGATCGGTGCGTTCGTTGAGATCCAGAAAAACGCCAGAGTTGGAAAGCGCTGCAAAATATCCAGCCACAGCTTTATCTGCGAAGGCGTGGTTTTGGAAGATAACGTGTTTATCGGGCATGGGGTCATGTTCATCAACGACAGCTATCCCCGCGCCACCACAGCGGAAGGAGAACTGCAAACCGAGGCCGACTGGAAGGTCGAGCGGACGGTGATCAAGAGGGGCGCATCGATCGGCTCCGGAGCTACGATTCTTCCCAATATCAGCGTCGGCGAGAACGCCATTGTGGGCGCTGGCAGCGTGGTCACCAAGGATGTCCCCAGCGATGCTATCGTGGCTGGCAATCCTGCCAGGGTTCTGCGCTTCCTCGAACCGCCTGTGCAGACCCCAGAGCCGGAGCCCGTTCCTTTCCTCGATCTTGTGACTCCGCACCTGGAACTTGAGAACGAACTTGTGGGAGTCTTTCGCCGCGGGTTGCACACTGCAGGCTTTGTTGGCGGCTCAATGGTCGAGGAGTTCGAGAAGGCGTTCGCGACCTTCTGCGAGGCCGGCCATTGCGTTGCAGTCAGCAGCGGTACGGATGCGCTTCGCTTCGCTTTGATGGCTGCAGGAGTACGGCCAGGGGACGTTGTGCTGACGGTTCCGAACACGTTTATTGCCACGACCGAGGCCATCTCACAGGCAGGCGCAATTGCCGAGTTTATCGACATAGACGAACCCACATCGAATATGTCGGTCGAGCGTTTGCAGAGGTTTTTGGAAGAGGAATGCACGCGCGACGCATCGGGGAAATCAATCAGCCTGCGCAGCGGACGCCCAGTCACGGCGGTGGTGCCGGTGCATCTCTACGGCCAGATGGCAGACATGGATTCAATTCTGAAGCTGGCTAACCGAAACGGCCTTATGGTAGTTGAGGACGCCTGCCAGGCACATGGCGCTGAGTATTTTTCAAGGGAACGTAATTGTTGGATGAAAGCCGGGTCGATGGGCAGGGCAGCTGCGTTCAGCTTCTATCCCGGAAAGAACCTTGGGGCTTGTGGCGAAGGGGGTGCGGTCACTACGAACGACAGTGACGTGGCGCGCACGACGAGAATGCTGCGCGATCACGGCCAGGTGAAGAAGTATTACCACGACGTGGAGGGTTATAACGGGCGGATGGACGCAATCCAGGCCGGGCTTTTGCACGCCAAACTACCGCATCTTGCGGAGTGGAACGCACAGCGTCGCGACCGTGCCGCCGAGTATAACCGTTTACTGGCCGAAAACGACGCGCTGGTTCTTCCGTATGAGCCTTCCTGGTCACGTTCGGTGTATCACCTTTATGTGATTCGTACGGGCGACCGTGAAGGCCTGATGGAGCACTTGAAGATGGCGGGGATTGGCACGGGAATTCACTATCCTATCCCATTGCATTTGCAGAAAGCTTATGCCTCGCTGAATTACGGCCAGGGAGCGTTTCCGGTTGCAGAGCGAGTTGCCGCGGAGATTGTTTCCTTGCCGATGTTCCCGCAGCTAAGCGTCAGGCAGCAGTCAAGGGTGGCTGAGCAGGTGCTGGCCTTTACCTCCAAAGCTCTGCAAGGCGCGACACGGTGACGAGAAACTTCAGGAGCTTTTGGCTTGTGTTTCGTTTCTTGATCGCGGGCTGGAGTTTGAGTGAGCGGCCGGCCGGTTTGCCGCCTTGCAATGCTTTCGCTCGCCTGAAGTCTAGCCGTCTTTCTGTGAGTACTCGGGACCGTCTGCCGGGACAGTATTGAATCAATTCGAACGGCAATGTCCAGCGCTGGATTAGGAGCAGTTGTGCTGAAATTTCCGACATATGTACTGGTGACGCCGGCGCGAAATGAGGCGCAGTTTATCGAATCGACAATACAGTCGGTTGTGGCGCAGACTGTACGCCCGCTGAAGTGGGTTATTGTGAGCGACGGTTCAACGGACGGCACCGACGAGATTGTGAGCAGGTATGCCGCCGAACATGAGTGGATCGAGTTGCTGCGTATGCCGGAGCGCAAGGAGCGCCACTTTGCCGGCAAGGCATACGCTTTCAATGCAGGCAAAGCGAAGATCGAAGGAGTGACATACGACGTAATCGCCAATCTGGATGCGGACATCACCTTTGAGCAAGACTACTTCCCCTATCTGTTGGTAAAGCTCGCCGTTGACCCGGCTTTGGGTGTGGTCGGCACACCCTATGTGGAAACAACGGGTGAGAGTTTCAACTATGGATTTACCAGTCTGGACCATGTATCCGGCGCATGCCAGGTGTTTCGGCGTGAGTGCTATGAGGCGATTGGCGGCTATGTTCCGGTGAAAATTGGCACAATAGACTGCATCGCTGTAATCACTGCCAGGATGAAGGGATGGAAGACCCGCACGTTCACAGATAAGGTGTGTCAGCACCATCGCAAGGTTGGGACAGCCCAGAGCGGGCCCATCAAGGCTAATTTCACCACCGGCGTGATGGACTATGCGATGGGAAATCATCCTTTGTGGGAGTTGTTCCGGAGCGCATATCAGATGACGAGGAAACCCTACCTGGTGCGCGGTATCGCGCTAGGGATGGGGTATATATGGAGCTATGTCCGCGGCGTGAAAAGGCCGGTATCGCGCGAATTCATGCGATTCCACCGCCGCGAGCAGATGCAGCGCCTGAAGAACAAAGTTACCGGCAAAGGGGTGTCTGTCGAAAACTACGGGGCCGCGCAGGGCAAAGCGCATGAGACCCGCTAGATAACGTGTGGGCAGACATTATCGATGCATCGGCCAGCATGATTTCTTAAGTCGAGGGTTCAGCGCCAGTTTATGAACTTGAATCAACAAGCAGGGCCGATTACCGATAACTCTCGCGCGCGTGAAGAAGTTATGCCCGGTGCTGCCGTTATTGTGAATGCCGATGACTGGGGGCGAGACGCGGTCACATCTCGCCGCACGCTCGATTGCGTTCTTCGTGGGGCGGTTTCTTCAGTAAGTGCAATGGTGTTCATGGAGGACTCGGAGCAGGCGGCCCAATTGGCTAGGCAGCACGACGTCGATACAGGTCTACATCTGAACTTCACCATGCCATTTTCCGCGCCAGATTGCGCGCCCCGTCTGCGAGATCATCAGGAGAAGCTTTCACGATTTTTGAGGTGGCACAGGCTGGCGCCGGCAGTCTATCATCCCGGACTTCGCTCATCCTTTGAATACGCTGTTAAGTCACAGCTTGAGGAGTATGAGCGGATTTACGGGGCCCCTGCAAATCGCATAGATGGCCACCACCACATGCATCTTTGCGCTAATGTACTGGCTCAGGGGCTTCTTCCCGCAGGGATCATCGTGCGCAGAAATCTTTCCTTCGCGGCCGGAGAAAAGAGCCCTTTCAATCGTTTCTATCGGCGCGTCCAAGACAAGCAATTAGCGCGTCGTTATCGACTTGCCGATTTCTTCTTCGATTTGCAGCCACTGGAGCCGCGCCAAAGGCTGAAAGAAATTTTCAAACTTGCGGAGCAGTTCGATGTCGAGGTCGAAACTCATCCGGTTCACGACGTCGAATACAAATTTCTTGTCGATGGAGAGTTGACGCAGTTTGCCGGGGAAGTTTCGGTAGCGCGTGGCTATAGACTACGATTCAAAGATCGTAGCAACTGCGTTAGGGGCGAGGCATGAGTCTGTCGGGCGTGGAGGCGAGCGGAATGACGCCAGCAGGGGCCTGGGAGCCGATGGACTCCGTTGATCCGAAGAGAATTGAGCACATCGCTGTCTGTATCTGCACTTACAAGCGGCCGGTACTTCTGAGGCGCCTCCTTATGGAGTTGAACCGGCAGGAGACTGGTGGATTGTTTACTTATTCAATTGTGGTGGCTGACAACGACGAGGCTAGATCCGCCGAGGCCACCGTAGAGGAAATGCGCCAGGTTTGCGGGGTTCCGGTGAAATATTGCGCCGAGCCCAGGCGCAATATAGCTTTGGCGCGAAACAAGGTCGTCGAGAATGCTGAGGGAGACTATATAGCGCTTATCGATGATGATGAATTTCCGGCCTCAGGGTGGTTGCTGGCATTATTCAGGAATTGCAATGAGCGCAAAGTGGATGGCGTACTTGGTCCCGTTAAGCGCCATTTCGAGGAGAACCCACCGGCGTGGTTCAAGAAGAGCAATATCTATGACCGCCCGGTTAACCCTACCGGGAAGCTAGTTGATTGGGAAGACGCGCGCACAGGGAATGTCTTACTGAAGCGGAAGATTCTTGCAGGCGATACGGCGCCGTTCCGGCCCGAGTTCAGGGCTGGAGAGGATCAGGACTTCTTCAGGCGAAAGACGGAAGAGGGGTGCGTTTTTATCTGGTCTGCCGAGGCAGTCGTGTTGGAAACCATTCCTCCCGCGCGCTGGAAGCGGAGCTATATTCTGCGTAAAGCCTTGCTTCAGGGAGCGACAGCTGCTTTGCAGCCAAACTGCGGCTTCATCAATATTGTGAAATCGATTATTGCCGTGCCTCTCTATTTGGCGGTGTTGCCCTTTACGTTGCTTGCCGGGCAGCAATACTTCATGATGTTGCTTGTGAAGATCTGCGACCACTCCGGGAAGCTGCTTATGTTGATGGGGATCAACCCAATTCATGAAGAATATGTGAGCGAATAAACGAGCCTTCTCACGATGCGATAACGTAACTCGCCGAGCGCGAAAGAAAAGTTGATAGATTCATGGATGACTCAAGCAAGAAAATTCGGATCGCTGGACACACTCTGCGTATTGCGCGCTTAGATGCGGAGTTGTACCAGTTTCTGTCGAATCCGCAACTAATGATTGATTGGTTGTGCAACTCGAACGAAAGCGTCGACATTTTCACATTTATGCAAGGCCTGACAGATACGAAGCCGGCGTTCAACTACCTGATGGAGTGGGATAATCTGGCGATTTTACCGATTTCAAGTTTCGAGAACTGGTGGACTGCGCAAATCGGTGGCAAGACAAGAAATATGGTCAGGAATTCCGAGAAAAAGGGCATCGTGGTTCGTGAAGTGCCGTTCGATGCCAACTTGGTCCGCGGAATATGGGAGATCTACAACGAATCTCCTATGCGTCAAGGGCGTCGATTCCCGCACTACGGAAAAGACCTGGAGACGGTGTATGAGGACGAAGCAACTTATCTTGACAGCAGCACCTTTATTGGAGCCTTTCAAGGTGAGGAGCTAATTGGCTTTATCAAGATGGTGGTTGACGAAACGGGCGTGCAGGCCGGACTGATGAATATTCTGTCGAAGATACGGCACCGAGACAAGGCGCCGACGAACGCGCTGATAGCGCATGCAGTGAAGTCTTGTGCTGAGCGGAAGATAGGCTATCTGGTTTACGCCAACTATGACTATGGGAAGAAGCAGCACGACAGCCTGCGAGAGTTCAAAGAACGAAATGGATTTCAGCGAGTTGACGTCCCGCGCTACTATGTCCCCTTGACGCGTTTTGGCAGTGTAGCTCTTCGCATGGGTTTCCATCACCGGCTTATAGATCGCATCCCAGAGTCGATTGCGGGTAGGCTCCGTGAGTTTCGCAAGCAAATGTACAACCGCAAGGTTCACTCTTCCAAAGAGGCTCTTTAAAGGACAAGGCGAGAGAATGCCAGGGCTGGTGGGTCTCATTACCGAAAGGCCGCGTAAGCACGCTGAGGCGGAACTGCAGCGCATGGTTGCGGCTCTGTGCCACGACCCCTCCTATGCGAGTGGGACGTGGTGTGAGGAGTCACTAGGCCTTTACGTTGGCTGGGTGGTGCGCGGTGAGTCGATGGCAAGACGGATGCCCTTCTATAACGAGCAGCGCGATTTGGCACTTGCAATTTCCGGGGACGATTTTGCAGAGCCAGAAGTCCTATCTCGCTTGAGGGAGCGCGGCCATTCCTTCGAAGCGGAGGGTCCCTCGTATCTTGTACATGTTGCCGAGGAGAACACAAGCTTTCCGAGGAGTCTAAACGGGCTATTCCATGGAGTGCTGGCTGATAGAGGGAAGGGGACAGTCACACTCTTCAATGATCGATATGGGATGCACAGGATCTATTATCACGAAGCGAAGGGGACTTTTTACTTTGCTGCCGAAGCCAAGGCGATACTAGCTATCCGCCCGGAGCTAAAATCGATTGATCCAATTGGATTAGGTGAATTTGTGTCTTGCGGATGCACTTTGGATAACCGGACGCTCTTCAAAGAGATTAGCGTGCTGCCGCCTGCCTCCTCATGGAGCTTCCATCGATGGCGGGTAATGCGGAAGAATGTCTATTTCGACGCAAAAGAGTGGGAAGAGCAGACTTTACTAGAGCCTGCACTCTATTATCGAGAATTGCGTGAGGCCTTCTCACGCAGGCTCCCTCGCTACTTCAGTGGCCCTGAACGAATTGGTATTTCTCTCACCGGCGGCCTGGATTCAAGAATGATCATGGCATGGTGCAAGGCCGCCCCAGGATCTCTTCCGTGTTACTCTTTCGGCGGAATGTATCGCGAGTCTCAGGATGTTGTCATCGCACGAAAGGTCGCACGAGCCTGTAAGCAAGAGCATCAAACTATATCTGTTGACGGAGACTTTCTTTCTAGGTTTGCCGAGTATTCCGAACGCACGGTATATCTCACAGATGGGTGCGTCGAGGTCAAGCACTCTGCCGATTTGTATGTCAACGAGCGCGCCGCAAGAATCGCTCCTGTACGGATGACGGGAAACTACGGCGGAGAAGTGCTTCGTCGAGTTCGCGCGTTCAAGCCGATCGATCCAGTGCCGGGGCTGTTTGAGCCTGAATTCTCTGCGTATGTCGAGCACGCCAAGGAAACGTATCGCAGGCTGCTGGAGGGGAACGCCCTATCCTTTGCGGTGTTTCGACAGGCGCCCTGGCATCACCACGGCCTTTTGAGTCTTGAGCAGAGCCAACTCTCACTACGTTCGCCATTTCTAGACAATGATATTGTGAGGACTGTCTTTCGTGCGCCTGCGAAGGTCCTCACAAACGACGACTTATCGTTGCGCCTGATTGCCGATGGGAACACAGAACTACGTAAGATTAGGACCGATCGCGGGTCGGGGGGGAGTCTTCCCTCCTGGGCGGGCGATTTGCAGCGCGCCTATCTGGAATTCACGTTCAAGGCTGAGTATGCATACGACTATGGGATGCCTCAATCGGTGGCACGTGCAGATCATGTACTGTCTGGTCTGCATCTGGAGCGGCTATTTCTCGGACGTCATAAGTTCTATCACTACCGCGTTTGGTATCGGGATGCACTAAGAAACTACGTTCGCGAGATGTTGCTTGATTCAAAGACCCTCAGCCGTCCATATCTGAATCGCGGCATTCTCGAAAACGTAGTGAACGGGCACCTTAAAGGAGATCGTAACTACACGTCGGCGATTCATAAGATGTTAACGCTGGAACTCGTGCACCGCCTGTTTATCGACTCGATATGACCCAATTGCTTGGCACTATCGTTTGCATTGTGAGCATGATCGGACTGTTTGTCCTGGATCGTGATAGAGAGGCGCGTCCTTCAAAGGCACTTTGGATACCGACTGTGTGGATGCTGATCAATGGGTCCCGCAGCGTGTCAACTTGGCTGCATATGGGGCCAAAAGTTAGTCTGGCGCAACAGTACTCAGATGGAAGCCCAATAGACGCTGCCATCTATGGAGTGTTGATTGTCGCTGGAATCTTAGTGCTGAACTTCCGATCGAGTCGAGTCAAAGGGTTTCTCAGGGCAAACATACCGCTGTTGGTGTTCTTTGCATATTGTGCGCTCAGCGTTATCTGGTCGGATCATTCCTTTATTGCGCTCAAGCGATGGGCTAAGTCAACGGGTGATCTGGTGATGCTCATGATCGTGCTTACCGATAGGGATAAGTTACGCGCTATACGAAGCCTGTTTGCGCGTACCACGTTCATATTGTTACCACTTTCAGTGCTTTTTATTGTGTGCTATCCGGACCTGGGAAGTGCCCCTAACCCTGAAGACGGCACGATGATGTATTTCGGCGTAACAACGTTCAAGAACTTACTTGGAATGATCTCCATGGTGTTTGGATTAACGTCGCTCTGGTCATTTATCGGAGCATATGGAGAGCCTGCCATGCCGAATCGGACAGGGCATTTGATTGCTCACGGAGCGATGGTCGGGACCGCTGTTTGGCTTATTGTCACGGCAGATTCCATGACGTCGCTATCTTGTCTTGCTCTGGCAGGATCGGTGATGGTGATGAGTTCGCAGAGGTGGGTTGTTCGCTGGTCCCGTAGCTTGCACATGATTGTATGCACTGCAATTGTGCTTCCGTTGTTTGCCTTATTCTTTAACACAGTTGGGACGCTGGTGCATTCACTGGGAAGGAACGCAACGCTGACTGGACGTACTTCAATCTGGAAGGCGGTGCTATCACTGCACACGAACCCCTTGTTTGGGACCGGCTTTGAGAGTTTTTGGCTTGGCAGCCGTCTTGAGACAGTGTGGAATATGAGTGTGAAGGGCATCCAGGAGGCGCATAACGGATACATAGAACTCTATTTGAATCTCGGTTGTGTGGGCCTGCTACTTTTGGGGTGGCTGATAGTCAGCGGATATCGTAACGCCTTTACAGCGTTTCGCCGCGATGCGAGCGATGGCCGGTTGCGGTTGGGGTATTTGACAGCGGCACTGATATTCAGTCTAACCGAGGCAGGTTTTCGTATGCTGAGTCCGATCTGGTTTGCGTTTCTTCTAGCGATTGTGGGTGTCTGGTCAGATTCCCAAGTACAGGGATCTTCGGAGGCACCTGAGTTAGCGTGGGAGCAGCCGACAGGACGCAGACAGATGCGGATTCTTCAATGAGAAATCCAGCGAGCTGCAAGGGAACTAACTTCCATGTCAAATTGTTGCTAAGCATGAAGGTAACTTGGAGAGAAGCGTGGTTTGTTGCCCAGGAATGGAGTTTGATTGAAGCCCTTTGACACAAATGGCGCATTTGCGCTCTCTGTTCCCAGGGGCGGAGATACGCTGAGAGGCATTGCTGTGAGGGGCGCTGGAATGACGGTTCTATCTGGCGGCCTTGGGTTGGCGATTCAGGTGGTCGCTACTGTAGTGTTGGCGCGCCTTCTTACGCCCCGGGATTTTGGTTTAGTCGCGATGGTAACAACGTTTAGCCTGCTGCTTTCGAACTTTGGGATAAACGGCATAACTGAAGCTGTGGTTCAGATCGAGCAGATTGATCGCACGCTTGCAAGCAATCTCTTTTGGATTAGTCTAGGCGGGGGGCTGTTGCTTACTGGTGGATTTGCGGCGGCTGGATCTGCATTGGCGAAGTTCTATGGCGAGGCGCTAGTGGTACCGATAGCAGCCGGAATATCAGTGTCGATTGCTCTAACCAGCATCTCGGTTGTACACCTGGCGTTGCTAAAGCGCGCAATGCATTTCTCCGCGGTGGCAAAGAACGACATCGTCGCCAGGGCGGTCTCGGTAGTTGTGTCGATTCTCTTTGGTTGGGCGGGGTGGGGCTACTGGGCACTGGTGTTAGGCACATGCGCTTTGCCGCTAAGTACAACGATCGGAGCGTTCATTCTGTGCCGGTGGTTACCAGGGCGGCCGCGGCGTACGCAGGGCGCTGGTGCAATGCTGAAGTATGCGATGTACACCTATGGACGGTTCAGCGTTAACTACTTTGCACGGAACACCGATAACCTTCTCGTCGGATGGCGGTTTGGCGCGCCCGCGCTCGGATTCTACAAGAAGGCTTACGATCTGTTCTCTCTTTCCGCGACGCAACTTGTGGCCTCAACATCTGTGGTTGCAGTGTCTGCGCTGAGCCGGATGAGAGAAGATCGCGCTCAATATCGCCGCTATCTGCTGGGCGCAATGGCGGTGATGGCATTTATCGGCATGGGGATCGCGGGCGATCTGACCCTTATCGGAAGGGACGTAATCCGCGTACTTCTTGGGCCGGGGTGGGGGACTGCAGGGCAGATATTTACTTATTTTGCGCCGGGTATTGGAATCATGATTCTTTACGGCACCCACGGTTGGATACACCTTTCGATCGGAAGAGCGGATCGATGGTTTCGCTGGGGAATCGTAGAGTGGACTGTAACTATCCTGCTGTTTATAGCTGGGCTGCACTGGGGGCCGCAGGGAATCGCCGTGGCATGGTGCGTGTCGTTCTGGGTGCTGACTATTCCGGCAATGTGGTATGCGGGCAAGCCGATTGACCTTGGAGTTGGAGCTATATCCGCGGTGGTGTGGAGATATATTGTTGCGTCGCTGTTGGCCAGCGCGGCAAGTTATCTGGTCCTTTCAAGGCTGCGAATGTACTCGGGAGCGCCGGGTGCGCGGGGAGCCGCGATTCGAATAGTCGTTGTATCGCTCTCGTTTCTGTGCCTGTATTTAAGCGCAGTTATTCTGCTTTATCGGGGCATTGGGCCATTAAGGAGGTTAAATGGACTGCTGCGGGAGATGGTGTCAATTGTTCGCGCCGATCGATCTTCTGGAACAGGCCGTGCGGTAAGCGTATTGATCATTCTGACCATGCTAGTTACTTTGACCGTGTCTGGCTGTGCGCAGCAGTGGACGCCGATTCTAAGTTCGAAACAGGCGATTGACTGGACAAATGTGGGTGTGGGTGTAATTCCTGCCCGTGCGACCAAATGCAGCTCGCTGACGCCGGCCGCTACGGTTGCCGACATCAACTCGGCGCTCGCATCCTGTCCTAGCGGAGAGACGGTCTATCTTACGGCAGGCACGTATTCCATTACCGGGACGGTGACTATTCCGTCTAATGTAACGTTGCGTGGCGCCGGGGCAGGCTTGACAATTCTGACCGCAAAGGGAACAGGCGGAGGAAGCGTCATCAGCATGGGATCAGGGGCGGTTGCATTCAAACCGTACAGAATCACGGCTGGAGCCGCCGCCGGATCGACGGGCATTGAGGTCAGGAACGTTTCTGGTATTCGGGTTGGTATGTATCTGGTAATTACGGAACTCAATGATCCAATTTACGTGACGAGCGCCGGCAGTGGAGGGAATTGCAACTGGTGCGACGGAGATTGGACGGGCGGTGGAAGTCTCGCTCGTGGACAGATTGTCGCTGTGACGGGGATGAGCGGAGGAGCCATCTCGATAACACCTGGACTTTATAGCGCCTACGCGAACATGCCTATTGCGGTCCCGTTCGAGATGTCGGCGAGTTATTCGGGAGTTGAGGATCTCCAAGTATATGCCAACAATAGCGGGTATTCCTCAAATGTCAGCATGTCTAAATGTGCATATTGTTGGGTCAAGGGCGTGGAATCGAATTATGCGGATGGCGACCATGTGGAAGCGTATTGGGGCTTTCACGACGAGATTCGTGACAGTTACTTCTCGAATGCGTTTTTGCACAGTCATGGTGCGCATGACTCGGATATTCAGATTGCTTTCAAAACCAGCGCAAGCCTGGTCGAAAATAATATCATTGAACGCACGCACGAATCGATTATGTTGGAGTGGGGCGCCGCGGGCAATGTAATTGCCTATAACTACACAATGGGAGAGTTTGATAGCGGGGCACCCAATCTTGACATTGGAGGAATTGATTTTCACGGGGCGCATCCGCAGTTCAATTTGATCGAGGGGAATGTCGTTACTCAGATTACAGCGGATTCGGTGTGGGGGAGTTCCAGCCACACAACGGCTTTTCGAAACTGGGCAGTTGGCACGAACCGGATTTGCAGTCCTATAAGCGGACGGAGTCCGGTGGACTGTTCCGGGACGAATGGCCACTATGGATTCCAGGCAGCGCGCGCTATTGAAATGTCTTATCTGGGGACATTGGGAAACTTTGTTGGGAACGTTGTCGGGTCCGCGGAGATGCAGTCCTTGAAGGGGTATAACCATTCGTTGGCACAGCAAGAAACGATTGAATATCCCGCAGCGCGCAGCTACGATTCCACTGCTTATGGTTGGAGTTTCGGCTATGGCAGGACGGGCGACGATGGTACGGGGACTGGATGTGGGGGCGGCGTTCCTCCATGCCACCGTCCTGAGACTTCATCCAAGGATTTCTTTCATGGAAATTACAACAATGTCAGAGGAGTGATTGTGTGGGCGCCCGGAGTTATCCATCAATTGCCGGCGTCGTTGTACCGAATTGGTAAGCCGAAGTGGTGGGGTGCGATGCCGTTTCCCGCAACTGGACCTGACGTAACCGGAGGGGCCGGACCGGGCGGGCATAGCTACGGAAATCCTGCGCAGGCATGCTATCTTCATGAAATGGGAGGCTCCGACGGAGGGGCAGGCGGGCCGCTCATTTTCAATGCCAGCAGGTGCTATGGAAAGACAATTCCGGAAACTCGGATTTTACTCGACTATAAGGCGATGACAGGCGCGGCTGCGCCTGACTATGTCGCTCAATAAGTATTGAACGGGGAGAGTCAATGAACATAGGTGAGGAACAGGTTACGCTGGTGGTTGGGCTGGGAGAAGTTGGAAAGCCACTGTACACGATTTTGAGAAGACAGGAACCAGATGCCATCGGTATTGACATCGAGCCGGCACAAGTAGATAAGGCCGTTGGCGTTATGCACATCTGTTTCCCTTTTATTGACTTGCCGCGATTCAAGAGTGCGGTGGTTGGGTATGTTCGGAAGTACGATCCGAAGGTCGTTGTGATCAACAGCACCGCGGTTCCCGGCACTACGCGATCCATAGAAGAGGAGGCGGGCGTGCCGTGCGTCTACAGCCCGGTTCGCGGCAAGCATACGAAGATGGTGGATGAGCTGCTGACGTATGTAAAGTTTGTGGCTGGAACCAACGCGCAGGCTACGGAGTGCGTGCGAACACACTTTGAAGCGGCGGGGATGAAGCCGGAAGTTATGGCTACGCCTGAGGCCCTGGAGCTGGCCAAGCTGCTGGAGACCACGTATTTCGGTTTACTGATTGCATGGGCGCAGGAGATGAATCGCTTTGCCGAAACTGTCAACGCCGACTATTTGGAGGTTGGCAAGTTTTTCCGGGAGATAGGGTATCTTCCCAGCGTGTTATTCCAGCCTGGCTTTATCGGCGGACATTGCGTGATGCCGAATATCGAGCTGTTACAGCAGCGTTTTCAATCTGAGTTTCTAGAAGTTATGAAGAGATCGAATGAAGCTCGGAAGGTGGAGCTGACCGCTCGGGACCAGCAGGATACGGCCGAGCGCCTGAAACCGCTTGCGCTTGCATAGGTTGCGCGGCGGAGTTATACGCTGAAGCGGGATTCGATTTACGTCACCGAAGACAGGAACGGCACACGGCTTTGAAGAAGATCTGCATGGTCGCCTACACGAACTATCTTTCCGATGCTCGTCCTCGGCGAGAGGCGGAGGCATTGGTGTGCAGGGGGGACCAAGTGGATTTCATCGCTCTCGGCGAGAAAGACCGGCCCTCCATCGAGAGTGTTGAAGGCGTGCGCGTGTTTCGTGTGAAGCAACTGCGCTATCGTGGTGGAGGCGGTCTGAGCTATGGTTTTGCGTACCTTAGATTTTTGTGCGCGGCAACGCTGAAACTGGTGCGGCTTTTCCGGAAGGAACATTACGACATTGTCTACGTTCACACCATGCCGGATCTGCTGGTGCTGGTGGGGTTGATCCCGAAGCTCTTCGGAGCTAGGATCGTGCTGAACATTCATGACATGATGCCGGAACTGTACATGTCGAAATTTGGAATCTCGGAGAAGCATCTGTTAATCCGATTTCTGGCATTCCAAGAGCAGTTCAGCATTCGGTTCGCGGACAGGGTGATTTGTGTGCATCATCCTCATAGGGATGTCCTGTGCAAGCGGGGGGCTGCGCAGGCAAAGATTACAGTGCTGCCCAATGTGCCCGATCCGCGCATATTTCACATGGATGGCCCCGCTCGCAAGACCGAGGACACTTTCCGGCTTGTGTATCACGGGACAATTGCGAGGAGGCTGGGGCTGGATTTGGGCGTGCGTGCTTTTGCCAAGGTGGCGAAAGCGTGCCCAAGAGCTCGCTTGGAAATCTTTGGGGACGGCGATGCCGGCGAGGAACTTGAGGGGCAAATCGAAGCTTCCGGCGTGGAAGACAGGATTGATTTCAGCAGAAAGATGTTTCGCGTTGAATCGATTGCGCAGATGATTCAGGGAGCGTCGGTAGGGTTGATACCGAATCGGCGCGATGTGGCTACAGACTACATGTTGCCGGTGAAGCTGCTGGAGTATGTGCACCTTGGCATCCCGGTAATTGCTCCGCGGCTGCTGGCCATCCAATATTACTTCACTCCGGACCAAGTGGAGTACTACGAGCCAGGGAACGTGGACGAACTGGCTGATTGCATCTGCCGTCTCTATGCGGAGCCGGCGAGGCGGGCTGAACTGGCGCGGAATGGTGCTGAGTTTGCGAAGAAGTTTCGTTGGGATCTGCTAAAAGAGGAGCTATATAAAGTGGTGGACGATGCAGTTGCACCTCCGCCCGAAGAGGCCGCGTAGGTGTGGGGAAGGTAATTCCGCAATTCTGTCTTAGGAGGGGATCGGCGCATGGCGCTCATTGTGCGAATTGACGTGGATCGCCCGTATGGAAAGCAGGGTGTTCTGCGCCACGTTGCCAGCCGCGTTGCGTCGGATTATTTTTTGCCGCGAATGA
Source organism: uncultured Occallatibacter sp. (assembly GCA_964419175.1). GTDB lineage: Bacteria > Acidobacteriota > Terriglobia > Terriglobales > Acidobacteriaceae > Telmatobacter. The sequence goes on from CAYQOQ010000002.1 coordinate 44,849, forward strand.
CATGGCTGCGCTACCTAGACGAGTTGAAAACGATTCTTCGCATCCTCAATGCGAATGGCAAGATTGCCCATGTGTTTTTCAGAAAGTGCACATATCCCACAGCGGAAGTCTGCGAACTGATGGAGGCGGGGGGGCACCAGTTTGGGCTTCATCTGGAAAACTCGCAATCCGCAGAGACATTTCGCGAGGAGCATGGCGCGCTTGAACAGGTACTGGGACGGCGGGTGGTGGAGTTTTCAAAGCATGGATCAGGCCGGCTGCATCTGGGGCGGCATCACTTTGCGCCCTACGAGCCGGAGCGATACCTGCCCTGGGCCAGACAGGCTGGGATGAAGGTGTTCTTCGGCAATCTGGAAGATCCGGAGTTGCGGCCGGTTCAAGATGGGGAACTTTTGTACTATCCATCGGCTTTCTGGCTGGAGCCGTATTGGAGGGACACAAAGAGATTTCCGATGGAATGGCTGCTGCGCGAGGCAAGGGAAAGGGATGTTGTGATGCTGTTGCATCCTGACAACGTGACCGCCAGCCCTGAAATCACGCGGGAGTTTCGCATGGCGATTGAGACGTTGAAAACGGTGGTTTTGCCGGGGACGAGCACTTCGCCTCAGTCGTAAGTGAGGAAGGCCGCAACGTCCTGAATGCGCATCGATCTGTCAGTTGGACATTCTCCACACCTGGATATTGCTTAAAGAAGAACGCGCAATGCGGGCTTTGTGCGGGGCGGCCGATTCTGCCATTTTGACAATCTGGCGGCGCGAGTAACTTCAATAAACTCCGTTGGGTAAGGTGCCTGGGTTACCAGTGAGGGACAGTCTTACCCCCCTGTTTGTGGGATTCAGTCTTGCGGCGAACTTGCATATTCTGGCAAGAACAAGGACTCTGACATGCCGGGATGTGGCTGCCCTACCTGCGCTTTGCCGGAGTGCGATTCAGCCGGCTGCGGAAAAAGGGCTGATTCTGGCTTTTGGGTGGGGAGAGATTTTGCAGGGGCTAAAGCCCTCGTTGATTTTGCGGCATTTTCGGCACGACTAAAGTCGTGCCCTGTTACAAAGCATGAGGCTTTGCGCCAAGCCGGAGTTTTTCCCCAGCCTGTAAAGCCGGCTGCAAAGAAGCACCGTGAGTTTAGCATTGGTGTTGAAGGGGCGAGGGTATTTTGTATTGGGACTGGCGATTGGGTGCTGAGTTTGGACGGCGGCAGCAAGGGAAGACCGGCGCTAGGAAATCAAGGGGACGCGGGATGATCCTACGGGGGATTTGGATTTGCCGCATTGGAAAGGAAGCAGCATGAAGCGCCGGATCGGATTCGTTTGCGTGCTTCTGCTTCTGCCTGGAGCGGGGAGACTTGCGTCCCAGGACCCTGCGCAAATTCAAGCCGAGGATCGAGCCCAGATCGAAGCCAAGATCAGTGCCCAGGAAGCGGCGCAACAGACATCGGAGCCAGCGGCAGGACCGGTTTTGAAGCCGAATCCGTTTGAAGTCCTGCGCAAATTTGAGCCGGGAGCGAATGAAGAGTATCGGCTTGGCAAGGGTGACGAGATTACCGTGAGTTTTTCCGGGCGCCCGGATATGCTGGCCAAACTGGTTGTCGGGCCGGATGGGCGCATCACACTCCCACTGGCGGGCGATGTGGTGGTTGCCGATCTTACCCGTACGGAAGCGGCGAAGGCGGTTGAGTCGGCGCTGACGAATTACTACACGAATTTTTCAGTTCAGGTAACCGTAACCAAGTACACAGCAAACCGGGTATTGCTGCTGGGGGCGGTCGATCATCCCGGCAGCTTCACGTTTGACGGGACGCCGACCCTGCTTGAAGTGCTTTCTCGTGGTGGTGTGGAGGCGGGGCCGAACAAATCGGGTACGACTCCCACCGTCAGCCAGGTTCCGGAGCGTTGCGCAATCTATCGCGGCAGCGACCAGGTGGTTTGGGTGGAACTGAGGGCGATGATGGAGTCGGGCAATGCGCTGGCCGATCTGCGCCTGCGCCGCGACGATGTTGTGTATGTGCCGAGCGCGTCAGAGAGATTTATCTCCGTTCTTGGCGAGGTGCAGCATCCGGGTGCAATTCCGCTGGCGTACAACTCGACGCTGGCGAGCGTTCTGGCCGAGGCGGGAGGCATCACGGACCACGCGGGTAACAACCCGCATATACAGATTGTGGATCCGGCAAGCGGCACATCGAGGCTGCTTTCGCTGAAAGACGTTCTCAACCCGGGAAAGTCGCTGGAAATAACCTTGAGGCCGGGCCAGATTGTTTTTGTGCCCAAGAGCGGCTTCTATAAGGCTTCGTACGTTCTAGAGCGGCTGAGTCCGCTGGTAACTGTGGCGACGATGGCCTTTTACGCGGGGGCATTATGAATCTTGTGCGCGGTCGAGAGGACTCATTGCCGCGGCGGCGTGCAAGCGACAGGATACCTTCCGCAGTCGGCAGCCACGCGGGGACCGGCGGCGAGGAGAGCCCTTTGGTCCGGTTGAACCTGCTGCGCGCCCTGCAATTGCATCGCCGGCTGGCGATAGGAATTACGTTGGCCGGTATTGTGCTGGCGCTTGCCTACGTTGTGAAAACGTGGCCGGTGTATACGGCGCAGAGCCAGATTTATGTTCAGCCCTCACAGTCGAGAGTGATGGCGCCGGGGAACGAGCAGAGCGGGCCGATGAACTCCGCCGCGTACGACTCCTTTGTTCAGCAACAAGTGCAAAGCGCCTCGAACCCGGCTGTGCTGATGAGCGCGCTCGGCAAGATGGGGCCGGGCGCATGGCAACGGAGCGGCGAGAACGAGCAGGTTGCGGCCGACCGGCTTGGCCATGCCATCGAAGTGGTTAGGGTAGGGACCAGCTACGAGGTGACGATTACCGCAAAGGCCAAGGACCCGCAGACGGCCGCCAAGATAGCCAATGCAGTGGCGGCCAGCATGGTGGAGAGAGCGTCGGGCGAGGGAAATGCGGGGGACGCGCAACGAATCACAGTTCTGCGCGAGGAGCGGGATCGAGTCCAGAATCAACTGAATGCCGATTATGCCGAGCAGGACGCCCTGAACAAGCAACTGGGCATGGCCTCAATCGGCGCCGAAGCGCCTGATCTCATTGACGGGGACATCGGCAAGACTCGCGAGGAACTGATCAAGGCCCAGACGGATCACGACCAGGCTGAAGCGCGGTTTACCGCCATGCAAGCGGGGCAGGGGAGTTCTTCGTCGGCTATCGATGCGGAAGCTGACGATGTTGTTGCCGCGGATGCTGGGTTGACTAGCATGAAGACATCGCTGAATCAGCGCCGCGCCGAGCTGATTAAGCATATGGCGAACCTGACGCCGAACAACCCCGAGTACAAGCAGGACGCGGAGGAATTGTCCAAGATCAATTCCAATCTCGATTCGATGATGAAGGATCTGCGCTCCAGGGCGTCCGCGCGCATCCAGACGAAGTTGCGCACCGACCTGGAACGAACCGCCGGGGTTGAGGCCAAGTTGAACGGCCAACTGCGTAAACTGGCCGGCGCTGCCGCCAGCGCTACGCCCAAGTTGCAGAGAGCGAGCGATCTAGCGACCGATGTTGTGCGGCTGCGGAACCGCTACACCGTTGTGGACGAGCAGTTGCACAATCTGATGCTTGAGGATAGCGCTCCCGGAGCTGTGCACTTATCAGTGGCAGCAGTGGCCCCTCTGCACCCAACGATCTCTGGAATTCTGAAGAAGGTAATACCGCTGGTGTTTGGAGGGTTGATTCTGGGATTGCTGGCCGCGTCGATTGCCAACCATCTGGACCCGAGGGTTTATATCGCGGCCGATGTTGAGCAGGTGCTGGGCTTTGCGCCCATGGCTGTTCTGCCGGACTTCGATGAGGTTTCAGAGGAGGTGTTTTCTGAACACCTGCTGCGCCTGTCAGCGACGATCGAGCATGCCCGCAAGCAGGGAAGCCTGAAGAACTGCATCTTTACTGGGACTGCGCCAGGAACCGGCGTGACAACCGTATTGAAACGGGTGAGAGATATTCTGGAGGCAATGGGCAGGCCGACGGTGCTGCTGGATGCATCTGGAACCTCGTCTTCGGCGCCGCGTGCGGAATCTCCGAATGAGGCATTGGATCATCCCGCGGCCGAGCGCGGCAGCCGGTCGACGGCTTTGTTGCAGAAGGTAGCTGCGGAGACGGAGATGCGGGAGGAGAGCCTGGTCCTTACCGATACCGCGCCGCTGCTGGTTTCCGCGGAGACGGAATATCTGGCGCGCTTTGTGGACAGCGCGATTGTCGTGATTGAGTCTGGCGTGACGACGCGAGCGCAACTGCTGGCCGCAGTGAATGCGTTGCAACGGCTTGAAGTGGGTACGGTAGGATTTGTCTTGAATCGTGTGGGGCTGGTAAAGGCCGACGCGGCATTCCGCCACTCCGTGCACGATATTGAGAAGCATCTTCACGCTCAGAGTTTGTCCGCAACAAGGCGGACGGTGAGGTCCAGCGAGATGGCAGACGAATCCACCCCGGAACCTAAGGAACTTCCTCGTGAGTCCGCAGTGGTTGCGAATGAGGCGGCGGCAGTTTTCGAGCCTGTTGAGGAACCGGCAGTTCGTCAATCGACTGCGGCTGTTCCTGCGCTGGCTACGGATGCGACGGCCAAGCAGACAGCTCCCGCCTCTGCAGTTCGCAAGGATGCAAATGTTCCGTGGTGGCTGATGGAGAGCCGCCCGCAATCCAGTCCTCCGGTAGATGATTGGCAATCAGCAAAATCGCGCGGGCCTTTACCGCCCGCTCCGCCGGTGCCGGAGATCGAACCGCAGTTGCCTCGGGCCCGGTCCTGGGAGAACACCTCAATGGGTTCAGGCGACTTTACGCAGCAGAGACGGGCGGATAGTGATAGAGCGGCGGTTCCAGTAGCGGTTCCGGTAGCGGATGAAGAAGCCGCTTTTGAACCTGCGCCACAACGTGCACTGGAATCGAACCCGTATGAAACCACATCGCGTCTGAATGGTCTGCGAGGGATGCTGTTCTCGCTGGGTTTGAAGAACCTGAGCAAGGCAAGAGAATCGGGGAAGGTGGACGAGGAATCGCTGCTGCCGCTCGATGAGGAGCGAGAACACACGGTGCTTGCCCAGAAGTTTACGCCGTTTGCCGAACCCGTTCCGGTTGTGGCCTCCTCAGCAAAATCCAGCGCGCCGACTGCGCCGGCAAGGCCAGTCGTGGCGGAGCCTGAGTTCTTGCCTCCGAAGGAATTCATTCCCATCAAGGACCGAGAGGAAGCGCGGGAGAACGGCTCGAAGACCCGCATGGACAGTGAAAGCGCAGACGACGTGCGGATTTTGCCGTCCAGGCGCGGTCAGTACAAAAGACGGGGCTGAGGACCGCGGCGGCCTTCACGCGCCGAAGGGGTAGTTCCACAGTTTCTCAATTCCAAAACTAATCTGAAACTCTTGGTTTGCCGGAGTTGTCTGTGGGGAATCGCTGGTTCCTCGCAGGCCATGGAAGGCGGCGCGAGTCTTGCTGCTCAAGTCTGTAGAGAGGCTCATGAAAAAGGTAAGATGAGCGCTCGCTTGAACAAGCGATTGAGGGGCTGTCCGTGTGGGCGCAGGTGTTGGAGTTCCGGCATTACGTCATTGCGCTGGAAGAAATCTGAGAGAGCAGATTTGGGGCGAGGTGGCATATGTTCCACATTATGGCGATTCGGGACTGCTTCGGGAGTGCCTGTGACTCGTGTCACGGGGTACCGAGTGCATCAAGACTAAGATAGTTTCCCGAAAGGCCCCTCTACTTGCGAGACCGCGTGTTCTTTACGGACCCGCCGGCATCTGGGCCTAGAACACTCATCTAAGGGGGAGAGAATGACTGGTTTTGTTCCGGTAATGTGGTCGGTTTGGGGTGTGTTGGTTGTGCTACTGGCCTCAGTCAATTTGTATTCGTCGAGGTTGGCTCGCGATGAAGAGGATCAAATATTTCTAGGTGAAGGTTTCGATCAGGAGAAATCGGCGCAGGCTTCCATAGCTGCGAAGGTGAGCAAGATTGAGCCTGTGAAGAAGCTGGCTCTTTGGCTGCTGGGCGCAATGACGCTTTTTGTAATCGGATATTACGTGCTGGATATAATCAAACAGTTCAAATAGGCAGTTTAAATTCGACGCAGTTTTTAACGCAGGTCATCCCCGGAACCCCGTCGGTAGATGCTTACCGCCGGGGGCGGGAAAACTGGGCGCAATGGGCAACCGTTTCAAAGTGCTTTCGCCCGGACTTCCTTAGTGCATTACATCGAGTTGCATAAGGATGTCGCGAATGTAGTAGACGATGATGACGATGGTCATGGCCAATGCCAGCCACTTGGCTACGCGTAACACGGGCTCCACTTTGTGGACTTTGGCCACGATGGCCAACTGGGCGGCTTTTTCGTGTTCGAACGAGTCGTCCAGAAAGATCTGGTCGTCTTCGTTCTTTTCCAGGCTCCCGCGATAAATATGCAGTGAGAGCATCAGGGCGACGAACACACCCCATACGGACCACATGATCGGAACAAATGTCATAATCCACCTCCTATAAACTTGCTGGTCCCAGATACCGGCGAGTCCTTGATGGAATCGCGGCCTCGTGAGTAGAGGGGCCTTACGGTTGACCATGATAGCCCCGAAAGGGCATCGCTGTGTTGAATAATTTTCTGGAGGTACTTTTTGCGGAATCGGAGCGAGCCGGCGGTGCTTGGGAAGTGCAGTTAATCCTGCGACTTCGGCGCTCCGGATCGCATCCAAGGTAACAAATGGGATGAATTGGGCTTGAAACCCAGCTTGGCGAACGGTACAGTTAAGGAGTACGGCAAGTAATTCACCATCCCCAGGAGAGATCATGGCTACAGTAACCGCCGCACCCGCACAGGAAACCGAAAAGAAAGCTCCCCTCTCTCTAACGCCACAGGCGATTGCCAAGGTGCGCGAGATCATGGCTACGCAGGATCCACTTCCCGCCGGACTTCGGATTGGGGTCATGGGCGGCGGCTGCTCGGGCTTTCAGTACTCGATGGCCTTCGAGAACCAGAGCGGCATGATGGACAAGGTCTTCAGTTTCGAAGACTTGAAGGTATTTGTAGATGCCACGTCTTTGATGTACCTGAATGGCTGTACGGTGGACTACGTCGAAACGCTGGAAGCGGCCGGTTTCAAGTTTGATAATCCACAGGTGAAGTCGACCTGCGGCTGCGGCTCCTCCTTCAGCGTGTAACGACCGGGTTCCGGACTTGGTTTGCTCGCACAAAAGGCCTGCCCCCAAAGGGGCGGGCCTTTTGCTGTTGTGGCAGTTGCGGGAATGGGTCCAATTTTCGATTTTCTTGCGAAATGGGCGTTTCGGTGCGATTTGGCTCATTTTTTGGGCATATTTCTTTGAAAACTCGTCGCGGCGCAAAGGGCTTGTTTTGCTTGCAAGCCTTTTTGTTTGTGTTGGTTAAGGGGTTAAATCGGGGTGGAGGATCGTAACTAGATGGTAATGGGGGTTTGGTGCGTAAGTTGCTTATTCTCTGCTAGTTGGTTGGAATGTCACAGTTTCACGGGAAATAGGGGGGAGGGGGTAGGTAAGGCAGGGAATAGGGAATAGAAAGACTGGCTCGTGGAGTGCATGACGGCCGAGACGATCTCGATAGATTTGGATGGATCTCTCATGTATTGATTGTGCGCTCTTTGGGGGATATTTTCGGCAAAGAAAGAGGGTGGGTAAGTTAGCCAAGGGAGTTTATGGAATCTTCCGAAAATGCTATAGCGGGTGGGGGCCCCGCAGCTATTGCTGGTTCGAAGTTGTAGAGGATGTGCCGGTGCTGGAACTTGAGCTAGAACTGGAACTAGGGCTTGAACTGGAGCTAGGGCTTGATCCGACGGGGGAACTGGTGCTGCTGGCAGATTGACCGATGGTTCCGGTGTTGCCAGATACGGTTTTCATGTCGCTCAGCGGGTCGTAGACGAACTCCCACTCGTTGTAGTGGTTTTTCTTTTTGTAGATCAGGATGGACTGTTTGGAACTGGCGGGGGAGAAGCCGATGATGCCGCCGCCGCCGAAGGTCTGGCCGGTGAGGCCGGTGTCGGTGCTGGAACTGGTGGCGGCAGTGGTCGATGGGGTTCCCAATGTTGAGGAGGTCGTGGATGTTGTCGTTGTTGAGGAAGAGGGAGTGAGTCCACTCCCTCCTCCGCTGGGGCCGGTGCCGGCAATGGTAGAGGCGGAGCCGGCGAGGGGCTGGCCGAAGAAACCCATAGCGGTAGGCGCCTTGTTTTGCCCAAAACGAATGGGCTTCCAGTCATCCTTGCCGGTCATGGGGTCGATGTATTTTTTGCGCAGGAAGCGGATTTCGGTGGTTTTGACTAGTGCGTCCAGATTGGGCGGATAGGCGTGGAATTTTCTGTAGTAGAGCTGAATAGCGCGCGTGTATTGCCTGCCGCGTTCCATGGTTTCCCGCTCGCGGTCGAGCTGGATCTCCTTGGCGACCCTGGGCGCGGCGACAGACATGGCGATGGCGAGGACGGCCATCAGGAAGATGACCCAGATGAGGATGTAGCCCTCTTCAGAAGGACGAGGACGGCGGGATGGGGTGGGGCTGGTCATTGTTTTTCCGTGATGGTATAGAGGCGTTGTATTGGTTTCTGCAGAAGGACTGTCCTTGCACCGTCCCTACGGGACTCCGTAGTGAATTTGTGGCATTCCGTTTCCCCACGCTAAAGCGCGGGGCTAACAAACTCTGCGCCTCCGGCGCGGCTGAACGGACTCAGAAGGACGTTAGCACCAGGGTCTGGGTGTTGTTGTAGGCCATGTCGGTGACTTGAACACTGAGAGGCTTGATGACTCCCACCTTGTAGCGGTGATCTACGATCTCGCCGACTTTGGCCATGAAGATAGCGTCTCCATGGGTGAAGAAGGCCTGCAAGGATTTGTCGGGGGCCTGGGAGTAGCCGAAGTACTTGAGATCGATGGCCGGCGGGCGGGGCGGGCCAGCAACGACGGGCGCTGTGACAGTGGACGCACCGGCGCGGGCGCTCTTGACTGGAGCTTCAATGACTACGGGGGCGGAGTCGGCGGAGAAGATGTTTCTGCCGGCGCCGGCGTAGTGCACATCTTCGCTCTGGGCCAGCTTCTCAAAGTGCAGCGAGGGATCAATGCCGGCGTTGGTGAGCTTTTCCGCGTTTGGACCGGGTTGCGCTGAGGCTGTTGCCGCTGCCGGAAGACTGGCTGCCGGGGCTGGAACTGGGCGCGCCGGGGCGCTGGGGCCGGATACCATCTTGTAGAGTTGCCGACCGCCAAGGCCGAGGATGATGGCGAACAGAACGATGACCAGGTAGACTTGGCGCTTGTTTTCGGTTCCCAGTTGCAGGGCCATGGCTACTGTTCCTCCCTTGCGTCAGCCGGAGAGGCGGAAGCAGCTTGTTCGCCTGCTTGCGGTGTTGGGGGCAGTCCGCTGGCTTCGGCATCGGCGCGCCGCAGCCAGGTGGAGACGCTGAGCCGCAGATTCACCTGCCCACCTTGCTGGCCGGCGAGGGCCATGGAGCGGATGACGAAGAATGTCTGGTCGCGTTCGAGGCTGTTGACGAAGCGCATGATCTGCGCATATTCGCCGCTGATGCCGGCTTCCATGGAGATTTCAGTGAGGTCGGGACCGGGCAGGCCCTGCGTGTACTGAACGCGCGAGAGCCGCACGCCGGAGGCGACTCCCAGATCGCCGATGCGCGCGGAGATGGAAGAGTAGTCGGCCGGGATGCGCTTGTCGTAGAAAGTTCGCATTTGCTGGCGGGATTCTTCCACGCGCTTGTCGAGTCCGCGCAGTGGCGCGGTTTGAAGATCCATCGCCTTCAACTGGATTTGCTTGCCGGCCAGGGCATCGGTGGAGTGACCGTTGACGGCGGCCCAGTCAAAGCCGAGGCGGATGGCTAATCCAATGACCAAGACGACCAGGACGACGAACAATGCATAGTGCCAGGTGAGCGGCGAAGTGAGACGTTCGCGCCAGAGGGAGGACGGGCGTTCGTTATTCATCGCGGGCCTCCGGAGACTGGGCTGGGCTTGCGTGCCGGGCCGGTGTAGGGCGGCCGGAGAGGGCGTTGCAGGAATCCGGGACCGAGATGGGGCTTTGCCTGTGAAGCGCCTGGGCCTTGGGCTGTTGCCGATTTCCGCGAATTGGCGGCCAGTCTTGTTTCATCGGGCGAGGGCGGATTGTAATCGGCCAGCAGGTCGAAGTTGAAGCGGTTGCTGGCGCTGACCGGCTCGATGCGCTGGTTTGGGCTGTTGGTGGCCTCGGAGTTTTCGCCCACGATGCGTGGCTGAAGAAAGCGGCGCGAGTGCTCCAGGTTCCGCACCAATTCCACAGCGCGATCGCGGGGACCGACAACGCGCAGATGGAGGGTGATGTGTCCGTCTTTGGCGCGGGCGGGCTCGATGGTGGAGACCTGGACGCCTCCAGGCAGGACGGTCTCAAGATTCTCCATGGCCAGGGTCCAGGAGAAGGCCTTCTCGTCGAAGAGCTTGTTGAGGTCGTTTGCCTGAGAGAGCAACTGGGCGTTGTCTGGGCGCTTCATCATGGCCTGATAATTCTCGCGCTCCTGGGTGACGCGCGCGATGGCGCCGTCGAGCGAGTGGTCGCTGGCGCGGGCTTGTTCGGCCTTCTGGTGGATGGCGCGCAGGCCGAATCCGAGAGCGATGGCCAACAGGACAAGGATTCCGATGCCGATACGGAGGCGCTTGAGGGCGGGCCCAAGATCGGCGAAGGGGCGAGTGGCGAGATTGAGCGTGATGCGCATGGGTTAGCTTGCTCCCGCCAGTGCGCCGGCGGCTCCGGCAATGTTTACAGCTCCGAGCGCGGTGGCGGCTCCGGTTTCAGGGCGGGGCGCGAGATCGACGACAGCGAGGTCGGAGTTGTCGACCCAACTGGCGAACTCGGAGGTCTGGTAGCAACCCGCGAAATGGAGCGTGCGCGCGGGCGCCTGTAGCTTGTCTTCAAAGAAGGCCGCGGCTACGGCAATGCCGAGCTGAATTTCCGTGATGCGAAGAGCGGGGTCCTCGGGCAGGTCGAGAGTGCGATGAAGCAACAGGTCGCTGCCATTGGTGATGGAGGTGGTGAGAGCGAGCGTGCTGAGGTTGGCAGTCAGTACAGCCTCCATGGAATCGATGACCTCAAGAGCGGCGAGGCTGGAGGGCAGAACCGCGCCGGGCTCGTAGCCGGCAGAGCGAACAGCCGCTTCATATTCCGCAAGGATGGGGCTGGGCAGAACCGCCGTGAGCACCTTCCATTCATTCTCATTCCTGGAGAGTACCTGGTAGCTGACCCCGGCATGTTCGACGTCGAAAGGAACCATTTTGCGGAGGCGGAAGCGCAGCACGGGAATGGCCTCGGAAGCACGGCTGGGGAGGGAATCGAAGTCGAGCATGAAGACGCGGACGGCAGTGTCGGGCAGAACGAGGGTGACGGCGTGGGTGCGCGGCGAGACCATGCCGAGGGCGGATCGAATGGCGCTGGAGACCGCTTCAGCGGCGCGGATGTTGGGTTCGCCGATGCCGGGGATGAGCGCGCCGGGAGGCAGAGGGACGAAAGCGTGGACGGGGGCGTAGCCTGAACCCGGTAATGCGGCAGCGAGTACGCCCTCGGGAGAAAGCTCCACAGCGGCCGGGGGGCGTCCGCCGGGATTGGTGCCTGGTATCGATTTGCTCAGGGCCCTGTTCAGGATCGATCTCACTATCGGGATGCCTCGATGAATGTTACCTTGTTGATCTCCTTCAGCGTAGTGAGGCCACGGCGGACGCGATCAAGCGCGGATTCGCGGAGGAAATTCATGCCTTCCTTCTGGGCCAGCTTACGGACTTCGGAGGAGGGCTTTTTCTCCAGGATCAGCTCACGGATGGGGTCGGTCAAATCGAGCAGTTCGTGAATGGCGGTGCGGCCACGGTAGCCGGTTCCGCCGCACTCCATGCAGCCGGCGCCCTCGCGGAAGCCGAAGCCTTGCCAATCAGCGGGGTTGAGGCCGCTGGCGACGAGGTCATCGTCTTTGTAGTAGACGGTGTGCGCGCAGTACTCGCATGTGGTGCGGACGAGGCGCTGGGCGAGGATGCAGTTGAGCGCGGAGACGAAGTTGTAGGCCTCGACACCCATGTTGAGAAAGCGGCCGAGAACATCGACCACGTTGTTGGCGTGGACGGTGGTGAAGACGAGGTGGCCGGTGAGCGCGGAGTTGATGGCGATTTGCGCGGTCTCCTGGTCGCGGATTTCGCCGACGAGGATTTTGTCCGGGTCGTGGCGGAGAATGGAGCGCAGGCCGCGAGCGAAGGTGAGGCCCTTTTTCTCGTTGACCGGAATCTGTGTGATGCCGCGAATCTGGTACTCGACCGGATCCTCGATGGTGATGATCTTGTCTTCGTCGCTTTTGATTTCGTTGAGGGCGGCGTAGAGGGTGGTGGTTTTGCCGGAGCCGGTGGGACCGGTGACGAGCACCATGCCGTAGGGTTCGCGAATGTAGCGGCGGAATCGGCGCAGGTCCTCGTCGGCGAAACCGACCACATCGAGCGTGAGGTTGTGGAACTTCTCGCTCATGGACTCCTTGTCGAGCACGCGGAGGACGGCGTTCTCGCCATGGATGGTGGGCATGATGGAGACGCGGAAGTCGATGAGGCGGGACTTGTAGCGCACGCGGAAGCGGCCGTCCTGGGGCACGCGGCGTTCGGCGATGTCGAGCTCGCTCATGATCTTGATGCGGGAGAGGATGGTGTTGTGGTGCTCGCGGGCGATGGGGGCCATGGCGGCCTGGAGCACGCCGTCAATGCGGTATTTCACGACGACGGAATCGTCGTTGGTTTCGATGTGGATGTCGGAGGCGCGGCGTTCGAGAGCGGTGAAGATGGTGGTGTCGACGAGACGAATGATGGGGCTGATGTCTTCTTCGCTCGTCAGCTTCTCGATGGAGATGTTCTCGTCCTGGTTTTCGTCGCCGGTGAGCACGTCGAAGGTGAGCCCCTCGCTGGCTTCGTCGAGAACGCGCTGCGACTGCTCGGTCTTCTTGAGCAGATCGGTGATCTGGGAGAGGGTGGCCACGCGGGCGAGAATGCGGTGGCCGAGGAGGCCGGAGATTTCGTCCAGCACCATGAGGCGCGAGGGATCGCTGACGGCGATGACCAGCACCTCGTCTTGCTGCTCGATGGGGACGAAGTTGTAGCGGAACATCAGCTCGACGGGAACCGTGCGCAGCAGATCGTGCTGAATCTTGAAGTTTTTGAGGTCGACGAATTCGGCGTGATAACGGTGGGCGAGTGCTTCGGCCTCGGTCCGTTCGTCAGGGCTGGTGGGAACCGGAAGTGTAATCACGTTTGGATCAGCCATGCGGAAACCTCCTATCCCCCGCTAACCTGGCCCAGGGAGAAGATGGGCAGATACAGCGAGATGAGAATGAAGACGACGACGACGCCCATGATGACGAGGATGGCCGGCTCGATGAGGGCCAGGGCAGCGCCGAGCGCGGTGGCGACGTCTTCCTCAAAGAATTCGGCGACGGAGTTGAGCATTTGCGGAAGGGCGCCAGTCTGTTCGCCGACTGTGATCATCTCCGAGGCCAGGGCGGGAAAGACGCCGGTGTTTTCGAGAGACTCGGCGAGGCTCTTGCCTTCGCGCACGGTTCCGATGGAGGAGAAAATCGCCTTGGATACGCGGCGGGAGGAGATGGCGCGGGCGGCGGTCTCAAGCGACGGTACGAGGGGAAGGCCGCCGGTGAGGAGCGTGGAAAGGGTGCGCGCGAAGAGCGCTACCTGGTATTTGAGCCAGATTTTACCGAAGACGGGGAGATTGACGCGGACACCGTCGATAAAGTCACGGCCGCGCTCGGTGATGGAAAAGCGGTAAACGGAGGCGGCAATGACGATGGCGATGAGAAGCAGCCAGAGGAAGTTGTGATGCAGCCATTTGCCGAAGGAGAGCAGGCCGAGCGTCATGGCGGGGAGCTTGGAGCCCATCTGGTCGTAGAGCTGCGCGAACTGCGGCACCACCACGGCGAGCAGGAAGATCATCAAACCGATGACCATGGTCATGAGCAGGGCCGGATAAATCATGGACGCCGTGAGCTTCTTGCGGAAGGCGAGCGAGACTTTCTGGAAACTGACGTAGCGTTCGAGCACCTCCTGCAGGTTGCCGGAGCGCTCACCGGCCAGCAGGGTGGTGGTGTACATGATGGGGAAACCGCTCTGCGCCTCGAAGGCAGCCGAGAGCGATTCGCCGGTTTTGACGCGGGTTGCCACGTCTTCCAATTGCGCGGCGAAATGGGCGTTTTTCTGGATTTTTCCGAGCATATTGAGGGAGCCCAGGATCGGCAGCCCAGCGTGGATGAGAGTGAGGAACTGCTGGTTGAAGATGAGGAAGGGCTCAAGCTTGACCTTGCGCTTGGACAGAATTCCCAAGCCGCCCCGGGCGCGGACGGAAAAGACGTGGTAGCCGGCATGAATGAAACGGTTGCGCAGTTCCTCGGCGGAGGCCGCCGTTTGCACCTGCTCCTGCACCCGCCCACGCTCATCGGCCAACTTGATGATGAACTCTGCCATTGCCTTCGCTCGCCGGCCTTTCCTGAGAGTTTTTTCCTCGAATTTAAGGGTACCAGCTTCTGCTACAGATATTCGTAAAGGATAGACGCGAAAGGAACAAGTAGCGCTCGGGAAAGGGGGAGTTTTGGGACGAATGTGGTCCCTGCTGAGCGGGTATAGCAGGTCAACCAATTAGTGGCTTCTTCTGGGCAAGGAAGATTTCTTCAGGAATGAGCGTTTATCTGAATCCTCTCTGCGATTTGCGGCGAACCTGTATTCTGATTGCGTTCCGTTTTGTGCTGGCGTTGAAGCGCCACGGATTGGTGCTGAGGATGGATTGGATGATGCGAGGAAGCATTTTCGGATTGAGACTTGGCGAGAGGCTTATGTCCGTACTGGGTAAGCGCCGGCGTCCGATCTGCGACCTGCTTGCTGTGAGCGCGATTGGCGCGATCCTGGTGTCGGGTTTCCGGTCTGTTCCTGTTGCGGCAGTGGTTGTTCCTTACCCGCACGATCTGGGGCAGGTCAGTTTTGCGGTGGGCGGGGACGTGATTCCGCACCAGGCGGTGCGCGAGGCGGCGGCCGCGGCCGGGGTTGACGAGGCTGGATGGCAGGCGCTGTTTGGCGGCGTGAGCGATGTGTTTGAGAAGGCCGATTTTGGGTTCGTCAATATGGAGACGCCGGTGGCTCCGGCTCACTCGAAGGGATCGAAGCCCTTCATGTTCGACGCGCCGTTGGCGTTGCCTCAGGCACTAAAGGCCAGCGGGATCAAGATCGTTTCGTTTGCCAACAACCACGCGATGGATCAAGGGTGGGCTGGGTTTGCGGAGACGCGCGAACACTTGCGCGAGGTGGGGTTGTTGTTTGCAGGCACCGGAGATACGGCAGAGCAGGGTTGGCAGCCGGTGATTACGGAGGCCAACGGCATCAAGGTGGGCTGGCTGGGGATGACGCGCTGGCTGAATGGCAACCGCAATCCGGACAAGGACGAGCTGCCGCATGTGAACTTCTTCCCATATCCGGGAGAAGCGGGCGGGGCGCCGGGGATGGATGAGGCGGGCGTGATTGGGGCGGTCAAGGCAGCGCGGGCGAAGTGCGATCTGCTGGTGGTTTCTGTCCACTGGGGAGTCGAATATGCGACGGCGCCGCGGCCGGAGGATGTGGTGGTGGCACACAAGATGCTGGATGCGGGGGCTTCGGTGATCGTGGGGCACCATCCGCATGTGCTTCAGCCGGTGGAGACCTACAAGACGGCGGACGGGCGCAATACGGTCATCTTCTATTCGCTGGGGAATTTTCTGTCGAACCAGTCGCGGACGTATGTGGATGGCCTCATGCCGGACAAGGATGGCGATCCGCGCGACTCGATGATTGGGCTGTTTTCAGCGGTGCGGAAAGATTACGGGCCGGGCGGCGTGCGGGTGGAACTGGGGCATGTGGGGATTCTGCCGGTGTGGGGGGAGAACAACCGCAATGACCTGGCCAGCGGGCGGACGAAGACGCCAGTGATTCATCCAGTGCTGATCGATCGGGAGATGGCGCGGCTGCAGACGAGGCTGGATGCGCTGAGCAAGATTGCGGATGCGCATAAGGCGAACGCGAGTGCGCCGGCGCTGACGGCCGAGGAGCAGAAGGAGTTCGTTGAGTTGACGAATCAACTGAAGGTGCTCGACGACAGGCGGCAGAAAATCCTGGAGCGGACGGGCGATGAGTATGTGGTTGATCCGCCGAAGGTGGCGGCGAAGCCTTAGGGGATCTCTGAACAAGCCTATTCGTCGGGCCAACATTCCCTCAGGGGCTAAAGCCCCTCGTTCCTATTGCTGAATTGGATGTACGGGCTAAAGCCCGTACCCTTCAAAGCACTCTACACCAAGAGTGACCAGGGCGCGCAGGCCGAAAAGCAACCGCAGGTCCTTCGACTCCCTTCGCTACGCTATGGTCGCTCAGGATGCCAGTGCATTATTGATGCGAACTTCAGATTGGGCTTAGTAGCCGCTGGCGACGAGCCAGGCTTCGGTGAGGTCGAGCGAGGACTTGTTCTTGGCTTGCATTTCGGCGTGGGCTAACTTTACCAATACATCCGCTTCTACGTTTACGGGCGCGCCTACGGCGAGTGTGTGCAGGTTCGTGCGCCAATAGGTGAGCGGCAGGATGGCGATGGTGATCGCCTCGCCGTCGAAGTCGGCGATTGTCAGGCTGATGCCCTCTACGGCGACCGAGCCTTTGTGGACCATCCAGGGGCGGACGTTTTCGGGGACGTGGACCTTCAGGGTCCAGTCGGTGGTCTCTTTGTCGAAGTGCGGGCTGGATGCAGGAATGACGGGATCGAGGGCGGTCATGGTTCCGCAGCCGTCGATGTGGCCTTGGACGATGTGGCCGCCAAGCGGACTGCCGGCGGCGGTGGGTAGTTCGAGGTTGACCTTGGCGCCGGGGGCGAGGGAGCCGAGCGAGGTCTTGTCGAGGGTTTCCTGGGCGAGGTCGGCGTGGAAGAGCTTGGGGTCTACGTCGAGGGCGGTGAGGCAGACGCCAGAGACGCCGAGGGAGTCGCCTTCGCGGAGACGGCCTGCGAGGCCTGGGGCTTCGACGGTGAGACGGCGGACTCCGCCTGTGTCTTTGAGGCTGACGATGGTGCCGGTTTGCTCGATGATGCCGGTGAACATGGTTACATTTTAAGGGATCAGGGTTCAGGGATCAGGAAAGCTGCTCAGTTGACGTCTGTCCTATGCAGACTTAGTTACTGGCTTCTTCCAGGGCGGCATCGAGTGGGGGCGCGGTGGCGGTGAGGGCGCGGTAGGAGAGGTAGAGGCTGGCGCGCCAGCGGAGGATCATGCCAAAGGCCAGGACGAAAAACAGGGCGCCGGTTTGCTCGAGGGAGAGGATTGAGTCGAAGAAGCCGCGGGCGAAGTAGCGGACGGCGGCGAGCACGACGATGACGGCGAAGAAGGCGCCGGAACGCTTCATCATGATGGCGTCGCCTTCGCGGCGGAGGCTTGAGGTGGCCAGCAACGGCCAGGCCAGGACGATGGCGCCGGTGAGGAATGCGGCGATGGCCCAGGTGAGCGGAAAGCGGAAGATGGGGACAAAGAACATGCAGAAGCCAGTGGCCATGCCCATGGGCGGAATGAGGAGCTTGCGCGCGGTTACGGCGGTGCGGCCTTCGCGGACACGCCATAGCAGGACACCGCAGAGTCCGACGAGAGAGACGATGGCCGTGAAGACGGTCTTTGAGAGCATGAAGCGAGCCTTTCAAGAAAAGTGAGGCGGGCAGAGGGTCGGGGAATGCCCTGCGACCATTCTACCGTTTTTGATGCGGCGGAAGTGCGCGGCGGTTCAGGGTTCAGCGAACGAGGCGCAAATTGGCATTTGCCTCCCGAAAAGTGGCGTTGAGGGGCAGGAAATCGGCGAAAAAACTCGTTTTTTCGCGGGTATGTTTACTTTTTAGTAAACTTTTTGAATTTTTATCTTATTGATAATGAATGAGTTGATAACTTGTGTGCACCATAATCGGTGCAATTGACGGGGAGGGGGGTGGGGGTAAGGCGGTTTTTGGGGACGGAAACGAGTCGATTTTGGCCGGAACGGGCGTGGGAGCAGAGGGAGGGCATAGAACTATTGTGCGCTGGGTGGGGGTAATGATCGGCAAAGAATCAGCTTTCAGCTTTGGGTGTTGGCGCGATTGAGCGGCTGGGGGAAGGGCCTGGTTTTTTAGATCGACGAAACCCGAAAAGCATCCCTCGGGGCTAAAGCCCAACTCATTTTGCATGGTTTATGTACGGGCTAAAGCCCGTATCCTTCACCGGGAGGAGTTTTTCCGCAGCCTGTAAAGCCCGTACCCTTCAAACCATTTCAGACACGGTCATTCACAGTTGCTGAGCTGGCCAGGGGTCTTTTAGGAGGGAGGAGAGGCCGAGGTCGTTGCCGTAGCGCTCGACTTCTACCTGGGCCATGTGGATGGGGGCGGGCATGCCTTTGAAGGCGGGGACGGCGTCGGAACCCATGATCTGGGGGGAGACGAAGAAATGGACGCGGTCGACGTGGCCGCCGGCGAGAAGGGCCGTGTTGAGGCGGGTGCCGCTTTCGGTGAGCAGGGTTAGGATGCCTTCTGCACCTAGTTGGTCGAGGACTTTGCCAAGAGGGACGCGGCCCATATCCGCAGGGAGGACTTCGACGCGGATGCCGTGGGCGCGGAGTTCGGCGATGCGGGCTTGATTGTTGGAGACGGTGAAAATCACGACGTCGTTCTGTGCGGTATTCACGAGTTTGCAGTCGAGGGGCATGCGGAGGGCGGAGTCGAGGATGAGGCGCTGCAAGGGGCGGCGGCGGCGAAGACCGCTGCGGTCGGTGAGCATGGGGTCGTCGGCGAGGACGGTGTCAACGCCGACCATGACGGCGTCGGCCTGCCAGCGGAGAGGCTGGACGGCGGCGCGGGCCTCTTCGCTGGTGATCCAATAGGGCTGGCGGACCTGATGGAGGCCTGCGGGCGGGGCGATGCGGCCGTCGAGTGTCATGGCGACCTTCATGAAGACAAAGGGGCGCTTATGCTGGCTCCAGCGGGCGAAGCCTTCGTTGAGGCGGCGGGCTTCTTTTTCGCAGGGGCCGATGGTGGTTTGGATTCCTGCGGCCTGGAGGGTCTGCATGCCGTGGCCGGCGACGGCGGGGTTGGGGTCGATGGTGGCGGCGACGACGCGGCCGAGGCCGGCGGCGATGAGGGCCTGGGTGCAGGGCGGGGTGCGGCCGGTGTGGTTGCAGGGCTCGAGGGTGACATAGGCGGTGCCGCCTTTGAGGCGGTTGGCTGCATTGCTTCCCACCCATTCAGCAAAAGGCGCTGAATGGATGGGGCACCCGGCATTCTTCAGGGCGGCGACTTCGGCGTGGTCGAGGAGGTCGTACTCGTGCCAGCCTTCGCCGGCGACTTGGCCGGAGCGGTCGAGGATGACACAGCCGACGGCGGGGTTGGGCGAGGTGAGGGCGATGCCGCGGCGGGCTAGCTCGAGGGCGCGGTGCATCCAGTAGGTGTCTTGGTCGGTCATTGTGTCTTGGATTTTAGTTATAGCAGCTTAGATAGGCCGGTCGATTCGCGGTTCGGGGGATGGGCCGGTTGAGCGTTGTGCTATCCCATCCTTTCCGCAGAAAAAAGCGGAGAGGATGGGGGCCCCGGCTTCTTGTCGAGATCGGACGGAAGAATGCGCCCCTCCTTTTTCCAAGAATCTGGGTCTAGGACACCCTGTTCTGGTGTGGAACACGGGCCACGTACCCTATTTTCGTTGAGTGAGGCCAAATAGGGATTTATTGCAGTCCCCGCGCGAACATTTTGTTCGCGTCACGCCTCTGTGCCGTCCATTCCGACTCGATCTCGACCGCGCCGATTGTGCCGGTGGCGTAATGGACAAAGCTGGACCATTTCCAATCTTCCGGCTTGGCAACCAAATCACGCTTGACTGGGTTGCGGTGCATGTAGCGCAGCTTTTCTACGCGCTTGTCTTCGTTATGTACGTTGAAATCGTAGTAGCGCGGTTGCCAGAATGGACGCACCCTGCGTTGAACGGATACGGATAACTTCAAGGCTTGAATTGCTTTGGCCAGGAGAGCTTTGTTCGGCTCGCTGACCAGCAAATGAACGTGTTCCGGCATGACTACGTAACCGCAGACGACAAAATCGTATCGGACGCGCATGACTTCCAGGGATCGTTCGAATAGTGCGCAAGCTGCAGCAGATTTGAGGTAAGGCTTTCTGTGATGACAACTGAAGGTGATGAAGTGGAAACAACCGCACTGCTGATAGCGCACCAAGCCCTTCGTCATGCCAACATCGTACATCCCAGGTCTCAAAATCGAGACCTGGGGCACCCAGTCATTTGGGCCACCCGCCGCGGGGCTAACTTGCGCTGCGCCTACGGCGCGGGCAGGGGCTACTGCGCGGCTGTGCTCTTTTCCACGCGCATCATGGGGGAGTGGCCGCTGGCTTGGGTTCCGCGAATGACGTGGGGCGTGATGACGATGAGCAGAGTGGCGTAGTTCTTCTCGGTGTCTTTGTTGGTGATGTCGTTGAGGCCTGGGATCTCGCTGAGGCCGGGCGTGCCGCTGATGTTGCGGCTTTCGGATTTGTCCAGTTCACTGGCCACCATAACGGCCTCGCCTTGCTTGATGGTGACTACGCCGGAATAGGCGCGGCTGTTGAGGATCGGATTGCCGTTGATCGCCGATCCGGAGAGCGCCGTGATCTTGAGGTCGAGCGTGAGGGCGACATCGCTGTTGCGCATCACGTTGGCGGTTGCCTTGAGGGTCAGGCCCAGGTCCTGATACTCGACCTGCGGGACAGAGGGCACTGAATTTTCGAGCGAGGAGAGCAGGGAAGAAAGGGCGGCCGAGGTGCCGGCTCCCGTGAGACCCGCAATCGTAGAGGAACTGCTGGACAGACTGGAAAAAGAGGAAGTCTGGATGGGATAGCGCTCGCCTTCTTTCAGCGTTCCCGCTTCTCCATCGCCAAGGCGCAGTTGGATCTGGTCCAGTTCGCGCGTTTCGGAGGAATTCAAACTGAGGTTTAAGGTGGCTGGGGTCGGCGCCAAAGCGGATTGTGTAATGCCGCCGCCAAATGCAGCCAGACCGTTTGAGAACAGGGAGCTGGACACCTGTCCGGAGGCGAGGAGAATGCCGAGAATCGTGAGCGTGTCGCCCGGCGAGGCGAGGCCCTGGGAGATGATCTCGTCCACGAGAGTCTTGTTCGCGCTGAGGATGGACTGCTCTTGGGCATAGAGGTTGTAGGCGGTGAAGGATTGCGGCGGCGTGACGCCGGTGTTGCGCGAGCTGGTGTGGGCGATCTGAATGAGGTGGATGTCGAGCAGCACCTGGCTGTGCCCGTCGAGCAACTGGCGAATGGTTGTGTTGAAGGCTGCGACGGTTTCTCTGGGAGCGCGGATGGTGAGGGTGTGCGCGCCCGGTTCCGGCGTGACCTGCTGTACGTTGAACACCTGCTTGGCCAGCGTGCTTATTTCAGTGATCTCCTCTGGTTTGAGGCCGGAGAGATAGACGGTCTCCATCTCAAGAGGGGTGAACTCCTGACGGTTGGCGCGGGTGTCGCGCGCCACAAGCACATGGTGCGCATCAAGGGGGACGTAGAAGGTGTTGGTGACGAGGCCAAGGGCATGTGCCGCCTCATTGAAACTGGCGTCGTCGATGTCGAGGCGGGCCGGAAGGGATTGGACGCTGTCGTCGGCCGATGCGTCAATGCCGTAAGCCTTGAAGACCTGCTGGACGATCTGAAGCTGCCCGGCGCGGAGGTGGAAGCTGTGCAGTCCGGGAGAGGGAGCAAGAGCCGGCGCATCGCCGGGGGCGGCTGCCTGCTGGACGTAGAGCTGCTGTGGCTGCTGCCGCGCGGCATCGTCGCCCAACTCGTACAGGTGTTGCGTGGCTTCGACGCTTTTGGGGTCGAGTTCGAGCGCGCGGGCCAGGGCGGCGCGTGCTGAGGCCGCATCGCCGCGCAGGCGGGCTTTGGCCGCGGATTGGATGAGCGCCGTGACGGCATGGGCGCGGGCGACATCGATTGCGAGGCGGTAATTTGTATTGCCGGGGTCGAGGGTTGCAGCTTGTTGGTAGCTCCGCATTGCGTCTTCGAAATGCTCGTCCATGAAGAGCTTGCTGGCGGCAAGGTAGAGTTTGGCGGCGTGGCGACGGTCGCTGTTGCGTGGCTGTTTGGAGTCGCTGCTCGCGGGGGCGGGTGGGGCTGTGGGGGAGCTTTGCGGCGGGGTGGGCGCCTGGGCATGAGAGATGGTTGCGAGGGCGAGCGCCAGAGTAAGGAAAAGGATCGCGGGCTTTGCGGGCCGCGGGGAAGGAGTGGATTTAAGCGAAGTGCCCGAAAAGCAACCCTCAGGGGCTAAAGCCCGCGTTGATATTGCGGAGGTAATGTACGGGCTAAAGCCCGTATCCTTCACTGGTTCGAGTTGTTCCACAGCCTGTGAAGCTCGCGCCGAATTTGTGGCATTCTCGTCACGATTGAAGTCGTGCCCTGTTACAGAGCGTCTGAGTTTTTCCGTCAGTTGTGCGGGATGGCACGCAGAGGGTACTCGGCCGTGCGCTTTCAAAACGAGGGCTGGCATCACGGCGTGTTCCGGGTGAGGGCGAGCAGGTCGGCGAGCGAGGAGGCGCAGACCTCCGGTTGCAGCTTGTGCAGTTCGTCGAAGCTGTAGTTGCCGGTGGCGACGGCGATGACGGACAAAAAGTTGGCTCGTGCGGCGTCGATGTCGCGCGGCGTGTCGCCGACCACGCAGACGGTTGCGTCTTTGCCGGCCAACTCTCGCGCTTTGCGGGCGGCATGACCGATCAGTTCGGGGCGAATGGAGAAATGGTCGCTGAAGCCGCCGAAACGGAACCACTCGCGCAATCCGGCTTGCTCGATTTTGATCCAGCCGATGGCTTCGAGGTTGCCGGTTGCCACGCCTAACAGGGCGCCTTTGCCGGCGAGATGATCCAGCACCTCTTTTACGCCGGGCATGAGGACCAGGTTCAACAGGCTGCGCTGTTGAGCAACGGCGTTGCCCATGGCTTCAAGGATGGCCGCGGTGTGGTGCTCCATCACTTCATGGGGAATGCCGGCCTGCTGGCAGGCTTCGCGCAGGATGGCAGTGTCGGTGCTGCCGTGGAGCAGAATGCCGGCGAGGGTGATCTCAAAGCCTGTGACGCGCTCGACCGCGGTGGAGAAGGAGTTGAAGTGGATGCGGTCGCGGCTGCGCAGCAGGGTACCATCGATGTCGAATAAATAGGCATCCTGCTGATCCCAGGAGAATCCCGGTTCGATGGCAATGCGCGGTTCCTGGCTGGGTGGAGTTGTCAGCATCTTTGGTTGACCGGCGCCGTCAGCCCCGGCGGTACCTCCAGAGTCCATAACAGGCTCTAGCGGTAGCTCTGGCGGTAGGCGCTGATTACTGGACGTTCGCTACGCACCGGACGCTTGAGGCCGGTACGGACTTCGGCCAGTTCGAGGCCGAGTTCCGCCATGGTACGGCTGAGCGTATTGCGGTGCATCCCCAGCTCTTCGGCGGCCTTGCACTGGTTTCCCCTGTGCGCTACCAGCACTTCGCGCAGATATTGTTTCTTGAACTCGCGCACGGCCTCCTCGTAGGGAATGCCGCTGGAGTGCATCTGGGTCACAAGGCTATCCAGTTCTCGTTTCACGTCCACCTCTTGAATCTACATCAGATCATTCTGATTTATTCTGCTAAGACTTTGTTTATATCAGACTCAGCTGGCTGGTGGATGCAACCATTTTGGTGCATGCTGTTCCAACGCGAGCAAACCTTCGTGCACGCGGGCGGCGAGGTCCGCAGGGCTTATGTGCGCGCTCAGGTGACAGACCCCGAAGAAATACCTGGGCAGCCTTGCGTCCGCGAGCCAGTGAGCCTTTGGGAAAAACGCCACAACCACGAGGATGCCGAGCGTGATCAACAGGGCGCCCTGCAGCAATCCAAAGACGCCTCCAGCGAGCCTGTCGAGGCAGCCCAGACCTATGCCGTGCAGCGTCTTTGAGGCGACCGCACCGACAAAATTGGCAATCGCCATTACCAGCAACGCGATGAGCAGAAATCCGATGGCATTGGCGACGGCCTCGATGCGCACCATGGGCATCAGGAAGTGAGCGACGCGGGCATAATTCCAGGCGGCGAGCACCAGGCCGAAGAAGAGACCGCAAAGGGAGCAGACGGAACGAAGGAAGCCCTCGGAGAGCCCCCCCAGCACGGAGCCCACGAGCACGATCACGATGATCCAGTCGACCCATGTCATATTGGCCACGTCATTTCTGCACCGTAATTTTCAACGCCGAATTCTTTACAGATTCGGTTCGCGGCCGGTTAACCGGCGAAACGCTTCAAGATACTTGTCCAGTGTTTTCTCGACTACATCGTCGGGCAGGCTGGGGGCGGGCGCCTGCTTGTTCCAGTGGATTGATTCAAGATAGTCGCGTACGAACTGCTTGTCGAAGGAGGCCTGCGCGCCGCCCGGTTTCCAGGCGGAGGTTTCCCAGAAGCGCGAGGAGTCAGGGGTCAATGCTTCATCGCCAAGGATGATGCCTTCGGCGGTTTTGCCAAACTCAAATTTTGTATCGGCGAGGATGAGACCGCAGGAAGCGGCATGTTCGTGCGCTTTGCGGTAGAGTGCGAGGGTCAGGCGGCGGAGTTCGGCAGCATCGAACTGGCCGAGCAGCTTCTCGGTGGCGGCAAAGGAGATGTTTTCGTCGTGGGCGCCGTCCTGGCTCTTGGTAGAGGGGGTAAACAGGGGCTCAGGCAGCCGCGAGCCATCGAGCAGGCCCTCAGGAAGTGTGATGCCGCAGACGGTTCTGGAGGCCTTGTACTCCTTCCAACCGGAGCCGGCGAGATAGCCGCGTGCAACGCACTCGACGGGAAACATCTGGGCGCGTTTGACGAGCATGGAGCGGCCTTCCAACTGATCGGCGTAAGGCTTGAGCTCGGCGGGAAACTCGCTGACGCTGGCCGTGATCAGGTGGTTGGGGGTTATCTGCTTGAGCAGGTCGAACCAGAAGAGCGAAATCTGGGTGAGAATTTTGCCTTTGCCCGGGATGCCCGTGCCGAGCACATGGTCGAAGGCAGAGAGGCGATCGGTAGCCACCATGAGCAGCGCATCGCCGACTGCGTAGAGGTCGCGCACCTTGCCGCGCCCGAGTAGAGGTGTCGAGCCCAGATTTGTGGTGAGTAGCACGGTCACAGGAGGGTCCTTCTCTTGCAGGAACTGAATCTCCGATTGTCGAGCGAAGGAGGGGCTTTGTCAATGGAGCAATGTTGGCGCGAGATTTGGGGACGGAAATGCGGGGCGTAGCCAGCGGCAGGAGGTGGAAAAGTGTGTTGTGGAGGCGGATCTATTGGGTTTAGGGAATACACAGACTGGTGTGACGACCGTCACGGACCGTACCTTCTGCATGGGAGAAACTTCGATTGTCAACATGGTTCAGAGAGCGAGCAAGAAAGTTCTCTTAGAGCCGGGCGACACGGAGCTGCAGTGGAAAGGGGAAGCCGCGGCTAGCTTCGTTTGTGCAGGGATCACCAGTAGCCGCGTGCTACCGACCTCCAGTGCCGGCTACTGGTCCCCGTTATTATCTTGTTTTAATACAAGGCCTCCGAAGAGACGTTATCCTTCGGGGGCAATTTCTTGCCTGCAATACAGCGGCGTCACAAGTCGGATTTTGTCTGTGTTCAGAGTCGATCATTCCCTGATGGGCTAATAAGAAACAAGCTCCAGTTGGGTGGTGCCTCGGACAATTCGAGTAAGGCGGAGCGGACAAAGGCGGCAAGTTAGCCTCCGCTACGCGGAGATAGCAAGTTGGCAAGTTAGCGGGCGAAACGGGACGGTAAGGTTTTATCCCCTGCGGGTTGGTGAAACTGGTGGAGGACTAAACAGGCGGCGGAAGAATGCCTAAATTTAATTCTGGGGCTGAGCGGAATTATGCAGGGGCTCAAGCCCTCGCTGTTTTTGCGGCATTTGCGGCACGACTAAAGTCGTGCCCTGTTACAAAGCCTCTTAGTTTATTTGCCTGAGCTAGTTTTTCCTCGGCATGTAAAGCCCCATCCCTGTTACGACCTTTCAAAGCATCGCCGCGCCTTTCGGCGCGGCGGCTTATTCAGAGGTTCCTCAGGCTTGGTGCGTTACGCGGTGGCGCGCTGCTGATCGCGGGCGCCGAGGCGCACGCTGATGACCTTGGAGACGCCGGGCTCCTGCATGGTTACGCCGTAGATCATGTCGGCGGACTGCATCATGCGCTTGGAGTGAGTGACGAGGAGGAACTGCGTATCCTTGCTGAGCGAGTGCAACAGATCGGCAAGGCGGCTGACGTTGGTTTCGTCGAGAGCGGCGTCGACTTCGTCGAGCACGCAGAAGGGGCTGGGCTGAAACTCGAAGATGCCGACCAGCAGCGCCAGGGCCGTGAGCGCCTTTTCTCCGCCGGAGAGCAGGAGCACATTCTGCAGTTTCTTTCCCGGCGGCGAGGCGACGATTTCAAGGCCGCTCTCAGCCTGGTTTTCAACGTCGGTGAGGCGCAGGAAAGCCTGGCCGCCATGGAAGAGGCGGGTGAAGACCTGGCCGAAGTTCTCGTTGATCCTGGCGAAGGCTTCGTCGAATTTGGTGCGCGAGATCTGATCGATCTCCTTGATGGTCTCCTGGGTATTTTCAATGGACTCGACGAGATCTTTGCGCTGGGTTTCAAGGAATCCGTGACGTTCTGCGGTCTCCTTGTATTCATCGAGGGCCATCATGTTGACCGGGCCCATCTGCTCGATGCGCTGCTTGAGCGCGCGGCAGGTTTCCTCCTCGGCAACAAGCTCGTCGCCGAGGATGCGCACGATCTCAGTGTCGTCGCGCAAGACCTGTGCCTCGACGTTGACCTCGGCCAGGCAACTGGATTCCAGATACTCGAGATCAGAACGGAGCTTGGCGAGTTCGCTGGAGAGGCCAGAGCGCTTCTCGCGGAGTTCGTCGAGCGCGGCGCGGCCGGTTTTGAGGGCGGTCTCCATCTCGACCAGTTGTTGGCGGATGGCTTGCGCCTGCGCGGCGATGGTCTGGGTGAGGGCGAGGGCTTCAGCGCGCGAGGCGGCGAGTTCCTTTTGCTTCTCGGCCAGTGTGGCGCTTTCGGCGATGCGCTGCTCGCGCTCCGCGGCTGCCGCGGTTCGCTGCTGCTCGATGGATTGCACGCGGCGTTCGAGATCGGCATGAAGGCGGTCGATGCGCTGGAAGGCGGCTTCGGCGCCGCGTCTACGCTCTTCAAGGCCGGCCAGTTCAGCCGTCAGTTGCGCGGCTTCCTGCTGCAAACCTTCGCGCTTCTGGCGCATGAGGGCAAGCTCAGCCTGCGACTGATCGAGACCCGCCTCGGCTTGCGCGTGTTCGGCTTCGAGGCGCATGGTTTCTTCGCGCTTCTGCGTGATGGATGCGTGCTTGGCCTCGCAGGCATCTTTGTTGCGCGCGGCCTGCGCGGTCCAGTCCTGGAGGCGGCGCTCGATACGCTGCGCTTCGCCTTCCATCTGTTTAAGGGTTGCACCAAGGTTGGCTGCTTCAGTCTCCGCGGCGCGGCGCTGCTCGCTGTGCGCTTCGAGTTGCGCGTTCAACTCCTCGATGTTTCTGGCGAGAATGGCGGCTTCAGTATCCGCCTGCGCCAGGCTGACTTCAAGCACGGCGAGCCTGCTCTCGGCCTCGCGCAACTCGCGCTTCAGAGCCAAGGGGCCTTCGCTGGCCGGTTTGCCGCCGGTTACCGTGGCGTTGTGGAAACATTCGCCTTCGGGCGTGAGGAAATACGCATGCGCATACTGAGAGGTCAGCCGCATGGCATCGTTCGAGTCCGAGACGAGGTAGCTGTGCCGAATCTTGGGAAGGATGGATTCCAGCGAACGGCCAAATCCGTTGAGGACCTTGATTGCATCTCTGAGCGGAGTGAGGCCAGGCTCATTGACGGCGCCGGCGTTCTCGTCGAAGAGCACGCCCTGCGCGTCGGAGTGGATGAGGAAGGTGGCCCGCCCGTCGCCGGTCTTGAGCAGACGCACGCCTTCTTCAGCCGCGCCCCAGCTCTCGACGACGAGATAATTCAGTTCTTCGCGGAGGAACTCGTCGACGACGCCTTCGTGCGCGCCGCTGACCTCAAGAAAATCTGCCAGCGTGCCCACCGGCGAGCGGCCCTGACCGAGGGCGCCGGGCTTGAGGAGTTTGCGTACCGTGTCAGTGGAGTAGGAGTGGTTGCGAATGAGGGATTCGAGCGAGTCGCGGCGGCCTGCCACGGCGGCCTGCTCGCCGCGCAACTGGTTGCCACGCGTACGCTGCGCGGCCTCTTCAGCGCGCTTTGTGTGCAATGTCTCGCGCAGTGCAGCGATGTCGGCTTCAAGGCGCTTGAGCTCTTCGGCGGCGGACTCAAAGCGGAGGCGCGCTTGTCCGCTTTCGACGCCAAGGTTTTCCTGCTCGTTGTGGGCCTGGCCCATCTCAGAGTTGAGACGCTCGGCCTCGCGTTCGAGAGCAGCCAAACTCTCTTCGCCTTGCGCGGTGAAGTTGCGCGCGTTGCCGGCAAGGGTGAGCAGTTGCATGGCGTGGCGGCGGCCTGTTTCAACCTGCCGCTCGGCGTTGAAGACCTCTTCGGCGGCGGCGCGGGCTTCGTGCTGGCGCGCCTCGACATTGCGTCGGAACTCCTTCGCCTCACCGACAGCGGACTCGAGGAAACTGCGATGCTGGGTGCGCTCCTCGGCGATGCCGGCCAACTGGGTACGGGTCTGCTCGAGTTCGGCTCCTGCGGTCGAGATGCGGGCTTCGAGTTCGCCGACGCGCTCGGTGTTGCTGCGCTCGCGGGCGGTGGCGCGCTCGAGTTCGACAGCGGCTTCATTGGCGCGGTTCTGCGCTTCGTGACCGTTGCGTTCGAGCTCATAGCCGCGCTCG
The DNA here is from genome assembly GCA_964419175.1 of uncultured Occallatibacter sp. Taxonomy (GTDB): domain Bacteria; phylum Acidobacteriota; class Terriglobia; order Terriglobales; family Acidobacteriaceae; genus Telmatobacter. The sequence continues at coordinate 73,742 of CAYQOQ010000002.1, forward strand.
GTGAGCTGGTGCTGGCTGGACTCCTGCTGGGCGATGACCTCGACAGATTCGTTGACGGCGTGGCTGAGCGAGGCGATCTCCTGCTCGAGGCGCGCCTGGTCGGCATCCATGAACGCCATGCGGCTGGCCAGGACGACGCGCAGGCGTCCGCGCAATTCGTCGCGCACGGCGGCGAACCGTTCGGCCTTGGCGGCCTGGCGCTTGAGAGAGTTCATTTGGCGCGTGACTTCTTCAAAGATGTCGTCGACGCGGGCGAGATTCTGCCGGGCGCTTTCAAGGCGCAACTCAGCGAGGCGCTTTTTGGTTTTGAAGCGCGTGATGCCGGCGGCTTCTTCGATGATGGCGCGGCGGTCATGAGGCTTGGAGCTGAGCAGTTGGCCGATGCGCTCCTGGCCGATGATGGCGTAGCTCTCGGGCCCAAGGCCGGTGCCCATGAAGATGTCCTGAATGTCGCGGAGGCGGCAGAGCTTGCCGTTGAGGAGGTATTCGCTTTCGCCGGTGCGGAAGAGGCGGCGGGTGATGACGATCTCGCCTTTTTGCGGAGTGCGCTGGAAGCGGCGGCGGCGAATCTTGAGGACCACGGCCTGGGGGCCTTCGCTGGCGGAGCGCGGCTCCTCTGGCTCATCTTCGTCGATCACTTGCCCCGGCTGTTCGTTCGCGACAATCTCCTCGGACTCGGCCGCGCTGCGGCGGCGCACTTCATCTTCGTCCCAGTCGGCGGGCCCAGTGTGTTCGACAACTACTTCAGGCTCCACGGGTACGGGCCCCTCGTAGGCCTCCGGATCGACCATGGTCAGCGTGACTTCAGCCATGCCGAGGGCCTTGCGGTCGCGGGTTCCGGCAAAGATGACGTCCTGCATGTGTGTGCCGCGCAAGGTTTTAGCGCTCTGTTCGCCCAGAACCCAACTGACTCCGTCGAGGATGTTGGACTTGCCGCACCCGTTCGGCCCCACCACCACGGCAATGCCGGTTCCGGCGACAGTGAGTTCCGTGCGGTCGCAGAAGCTTTTGAAGCCGAGGATGTGGATCTTCTTTAGTTTGAGCATCTTTACTCCCGAATAGTGAGGCATTTGTGGGGCTAGGTATTCTTGGGCGTCTTTGGTTCAGGGTGCCGCGGGTGGGGAAAAAATTTGCCACCCGTTTACTGACTTTAAGGGGGGTGGGGGTGGGGTCAACGGTGGACAAGGGGGATTTTGTGGATAAGGGAGGCCGGAATTCCTGTTCTTGGAAAATGATAAGAATTTGGTCCGAAATGGGATTTTTCTAATGTGGGTGAGGGCGGTGGTTAGGGGGAGTTAATGACTGGCAAGCGTGGCGGCGACGGCCTGTCGGATGACTTTTTCGAGGACGCGGAGGGCCTGGGGGCGTGGGAATCCGGGGCGGCTGGCTAGAGCATTTTCGGAATAAGTATAGACATTTTGAGTGCATGGAAAGGTGGCTTTTTCTTGATGAAAAAGCCACTTGAGTGCATGTCTTCGGTCTACAGAAATTCCGGAACTGCTCTATCTGGAGCAGCCTCTATTTGGTGCCGGATCATCCGGGACCAGGTAGAGGCTGCACGCATTTGGGCGCACGAAAAGAGGCGGCCTGAAACCTGGTTCCCATGTCCCCTAATCCCATAGTCCCTGTTTTCTATGCGCCTGCTTCTAATACGGCCCGCTGGGCGGCGAAGATCTGTTTGAGGCCGGACTCGGCCATATCGATCAACTCATTCAATTGAGCGCGGGAGAAGCTGCCCTTTTCGGCCGTGGCCTGGGTCTCGATGAGGCCGCCGTCCTCGGTCATGACGATGTTCATATCGACATCGGCGGCCGAGTCCTCCTCGTAACAGAGGTCGAGCAGGGGCGTGCCGCTGACGATGCCGACCGAGGTGGCTCCGACCAGTTGCTTGAGCGGGGAGTGCTTCACGGTTCCGGCCTTGACCAGGGCGTTCAAGGCGATGGCCAGGGCAACGGCTGCGCCGCTGATGGCCGCGGTGCGCGTGCCTCCATCGGCCTGGATCACGTCGCAGTCGAGGATGACGGTGCGTTCGCCGAGGGCGTGCATGTCGACGACCGAGCGCAGGCTCCGTCCGATGAGGCGCTGGATCTCGTGCGTGCGCCCGCCGATCTTGCCGCGTTCGCTTTCTCTCGGAGTGCGGGTGACCGTGGAGCGGGGCAGCATGGAGTACTCGGCCGTGACCCAACCGCGGCCCGAGTTGCGGAGCCAGCCTGGGACGCCCTGCTCGATGGTGGCGTTGGTCAGCACGCGGGTGTTTCCGCAGGAGACCAGAACGGAACCTTCGGCGGTCTGAACGAAACCGGGCACGAGCGAGAGGGGGCGGAGTTGGAGCGGAGTTCTGCCGCCGGGACGGAAAAAGGGGCTGGATGCGTGCATAAGGGGATTGTACGGGAACGGGGACCTAAGGGCAGGGAATAGGGACTAGGGACTAAGGAATAGGGAACAGGGACTTGGGGACTGTGAAATGGGTCGTGCTTGCTCGGAATTGGGAGCTTGGGAAGGGCGTTCCCAGGATGGGAATACGAGATTTTGGGCGGTCGAAACGGGAATCGATGGGCAAGTGTAAGAAAGTAAATATGTTAGTAGGGCGTGCGAGAGTGCGGTCGTTTCATTTTGGGAAGGAATGCGGGGGCGGCAAGAGGATGAGGTGTGGAAATTAATTGGCCAAGTGTTCCCTTATCAGGAACTTAGGGGAAGTGTTCAGGTTTGGCACGCAACGTGTATTAGAAGAGGACAGAAAAGCAGGAATGGGAACAGAACAGGGAATAGGGACCAGGGTAGGGAATAGGGACGGCAAAGGCAACTGTTCACAGTTCACTGACCACTGTTCACGGTTCACTGACAACTGAGAGGGAGCAAGCCATGCGGCAGATAGAAGATACGACGGGAATGTGCGACGCGGAGCGGAAGCGGGTGGAAGCCGTGGTGGAGACGCTGGCCAACCTGGGCAACCGGGGAGAGAGCGTGGCCGAGGTGGCGCATGACGCCAGAAACATGGTAACGGCGCTGGGGCTCTACTGCGACCTGCTGGAGGAACCGGGCGTGTTGACCGCCCCGTTTACGCACTATGGAAACGAACTGCGTCTGGTGGCGGCGGCCAGCCGGCGCCTGGTGGAGAAGCTGGTGGCGCTGGATGGGGGAAGCGCCCTTACCGGGCAGAACAAGGACGCTGGCGTGCGGACCAGTGCGCGCGCCGCTCATTCGGTTTTTGAGCCGGCGGGCGCGGGTTGGACGACTCAGGCCAGCGGCCGCGGCAGCCTTCTGGAGCGTGGCCGGACCGAGGGCAAGCGGTTGGAGACGCTCGGTCGCTGGGACCTGATGCCGGCGGCGCCGATCGAAAACATGGCGGCGGAACTGCTCGCCAATCACAATCTGCTGGCCGCGCTGGCCGGGCCCACAATTGCGCTGACTGTCGACGTGGAAGGAGCGGGGCGGCCGGTGCGGCTGACGGGCGAGGATCTGACCAGGGTGCTGGTGAACGTGGTGAAGAACGCCGCCGAGGCGATGCCCGCAGGCGGCCGCATCCAGATCCAACTGCACGACCTTCTCGCCTGTGCGGGCGCTGCCGCTGCCCTGGCGCTGACGATTGAAGACAACGGGCCCGGCATACCGGAGACGGCGTTGGAGGAGATCTTCACCTCCGGCCACACCACCCGCGCGAAAGGGACCGAAGCCAGGGGAAGCTGGCCGGCAACTCACCGCGGACTGGGGTTGGCCATCTCCCGCTCGATTGTGGAGGCAGCCGGCGGGCGGATTGTGGCCACCAACCGGGTCCCGTCCGGAGCGCGCTTCGAGATCGAACTGCCGGTTCGGAAAAGCAGCTACTAGCTTCGAACTGCCGGCCTTCAGCCTGATTTTGCTGAGACAGATGTTGAACGGAACATGAAAAGAGATTTGATGCAGCAACGAAAACAGGATCACTGGATTGTTAGAGCGAATGGTTGCTGGCAAGGAAGACAGGAGCAAGCCCGAGCCGGGAGGCCAGTGCGAAGGCTGAGAACTGGAAACCGGGAACTACGAACTAAGAACTGGGAATTGAGAACGAAGAACTAAGAACTGCTTTCATTGCACCACAAACGAACAGACGAGCTTTTTGAACCTACGCGAGGCGAATACAATGCTAGAAACAGTTCTGAACACAAGGGCCATGGACTATATCCCCCAACTTGCGGAGCCGGCGGTACGGTTGCACCTGCTGGTGGTGGACGCCGACACAGCGGTGCGCTCGGCCTGCGCCGAGATTGCCGCGAGCCTCGGCTATGCGGTCGAGAGCACGGGGGACCTGGGCCAGGCGCGGAGCCAGATGCGCGGCCGTGCCGCCGACATCCTGTTGGTCAACCTGCCGGCCGGATCGAACCAGGGCCTGGAGCTGGTCTCCGAGGTCAAGCTGCTCTATCCGGACACCTCGGTGATCGCGATGACCGCCTCGGGCTCGGTGAACGCGGCTGTCGAAGCGATGCGCTGCGGCGCCTCCGACTACCTGACCAAGCCGTTTGCGATGGACGAGCTTTCGACGGTGCTGGACCGCGCCTCGGCCAGTCACCTGACCGACACGGCGACCCGCCAGTTGCGGGAGCGCCTGCGGCTTTCGCAGGGGCTGGGCGCGATGATCGGCCGTTCGGGGGAGATGGAGAAGCTCTACCGGATTCTCTCCAAAGTGGCCCAGAGCACGCATCCGGTGCTGGTGCTGGGCGAGAGCGGCACGGGCAAGGAACTGGTGGCGCGGACCATCCACGCCTACGGGCCGAACTCGCAAAAGCCGTTTCTGCCCGTCGACTGCGGATCGCTGGTGCCGACCTTGATCGAGAGCGAGCTGTTCGGCTATGTGAAGGGCGCTTTTACGGGCGCCAACCGCTCGAAGGACGGGCTGCTGGTTTCAGCCGAGGGCGGCACGGTGTTTCTGGACGAGATCGGCGAGCTCTCGCTCGACCTGCAGGCCAAACTGCTCAGGGCTCTGCAGGAAAAAGAAGTACGGCCGGTGGGCGCGACACACCGGGTGCCGATCAAGGCCAGGATTGTGGCGGCGACCAACCGCGATCTCGCGGAGATGGTCGAGAAGGGCACCTTCCGCAAGGACCTGTTCTACAGGCTCAACGTGGTGAACCTGCGGCTGCCCTCCTTGCGCGACCGGCGCGAAGATATACCGCTGTTGGCGGCGCACTTTCTGGACCGCATCAGCCGCGAGCACGGCACCAAGTTCACGCTGAGCGACGAGGCCCTGCGCACGATGATGCGGCACGACTGGCCGGGTAACGTGCGCGAGCTGGAGAACGCGGTGGAGCGGGCCTGCACGATGTCATCCGGGCCGATTCTGCACCTGGGCGACCTGCCCACGCAGCTTCAGCAGCAGGGGCTCGAGATGCGGCGGACGGTGGCCACGGCCGGCGAACCGGCCGGAGAGGGCAGCGCTCCGGAAGTGAAGACGCTGGCCGACCTGGAGCGCGACGCCATCCTGGGCGCGATCCGGACCCTGAACGGCGACAAGCTGCAGGCCGCGAAGCTGCTGGGCATCGGTAAGACGACGCTCTATCGCAAGCTGAAAGAGTACGGCATCGCCGATCCACTTCACGAAGAGTAAAGACAGCTTTCAGCTTTCAGCTTCTAGCTTCCAGCTTTCAGCTTCTAGCTTCTAGCTTCCAGCTTTCAGCTTTCAGCCCGTTGGTTGCAGGGGACAGCTTCCGGCCATCCGGGTGGTGTGCGGAAAAGCAGGGAAGCCGGATGTCGTCGGCTGGGAGTGGCGGCAGTCGATGAAGCCAAAAGGCAAAATCTGAACGTATTTAGCTGAGAGCTGAAGGCTGAAGGCTGATAACAACCAACCCGCAGGCCGGAATGAAGGAACGAGGAAAAGAAGATGGGCATACTGATGGTGACCGGAGTCGAGGGTGCGCGCAATTGCGCAGCCGTAGTGAGCGCGCAGTTGGGGATGGATGTAGAAGTGGCCGAGGGGCGGAAGACCGCGCTGGCAGCACTGCGGCGGAAGGAGTTTTCCGCGGTGGTGGTGGACGAGACGATGGCGGAGTGCGATCCGGCCGCTGCCGAGAGAATCTGGGAGCAGGCCGGTTTGGCGATTCCGCTGCAGATCAACTTTGCGCTCTCCGGAGCGGCGCGGCTGATCCGCGAGATACGCGCGGCGCTGCATCGCCGGGAGCGGGAGC
>CAYQOQ010000003.1:0-78952 GCA_964419175.1 uncultured Occallatibacter sp.
TGAAAATGGAAAACTTGATGTAGTCACAGCCTCTGAGCGAACGGGGCCCCAAGCGCTTTCCGGGGTCCCCAAAGAGCGCTTTTGCTCTTTGGGGTGGAGCGTGGGGGTGGTGAGTCGAAGGATCTGCTGTTGCTTTTCGTCGCGGGTGCCACATCCTTGCGACGTTCTTCAGTCGCAAGGATGGGCGAAACGAAGTCCGCATTCGCGCGCACTGAAAGCTACTTTATGAGTACCGCAGCCACCGCACCAGTTCCGGCAGCGTAGCCCGCTTCCCATACATCAAAATGCCCACGCGATAGAGCCGCGACGAAAACCACAGCGTAGCCCAGATGCTCACAACCATCAGCCCGATCGAAACCGCAAACTGCCACACCGGCGGCATCTCCGACGCCATGCGCAGAAACATGATGATCGGAGCCGTCGGCGGAAAAAGCGAAGCCGCGATCGACCACACCGAATTCGAGTCGTTGATAATCAGCACAATCAGAGCAAAGCTCAGCCACGTCGGCGCAGCAGCCAACGGCATGTACATCTGCAGTTCCTGCTCCGTCTCGCACGTAGCCGCCAGCCCCGCAAACAGTGAGCTATAGAGCAGGTAGCCCAGCAGAAAATACACCGGGAACAGTACGCCCTCCGCCCACGAAAAATGAACCGCGTATTCGCCTGTCAGCAGCGCCGCTGCAAACGGTGACAGCACAATCGCAGTCCCCGTTACCAGCCAGATTGCAATCTGCGTCAGCCCCACCGCGCCCACGCCAATCAGCTTTCCCGCCAGCATGTCGCTCGGTTTCACCGTCGCCAGCATCACTTCAAAAATCCGCGAAGTCTTCTCCTGAATAATCGACCGCGCCACATTCAATCCATAAATCATCGTGGTCATCGACAGCAGCAGCGCCATCACGTAGCCCTTCCAAAAGGACGCTTCCGCGTTGCTCTTGACCACCGTTCCGTCTTTCTTCACCTGAAAGGTCTCAATCGCGACGCCCTTCACCACGGCTTCCGCCTGCGCCTGCTTCATGCCCGCGCCCGTCAGTCCCTCATTCACCATGCCATCGTGCAGTGCCTTCCTCATGCGGTCGTTGGTCATAAAATCACCCGACGATTGCGCCGTGTACGTCGCCTTCGGCACTCCGGCCGCCTCGGTCTCAATTGAAAGAAAACCATCGATCGCCTTGGATTGCACCTCGCGAACGAGATCCGCGCGTGTGCCCGGTGTCTCAGGCGACACAACATCCACGTTCGGCGTCCCGTCCTTGTCGATCAAAAGCTGCATGCGTATCGCATTCGCCAGCGCCGCGTCGTCTGCCACAATCACCAGGTGCTTGTTCGCGCCCAGTCCCAGGCTCGCAACATAACCAATCCCGATAATCGCCGCAAATATCGCCGGCAATCCAACGGTCGACAGCTTGAACGCACGCCCGCGTATCTGCTCCAGGTATTCGCGCTTGGCAATCAGCAGCATATTACGCATCGGTCTTGCCTCCCACGGTCTCGATAAAAATCTCTTCCAGCGAAGGCTCAACCAACTCGAACCTGTAAATCCTCGCCATGTCCGCTGCTTCGTGCAGCAGCTTCTGCGCATTGCCGTGTGGCTTCAGCTTTATCTCCGCGTGGCCTGAAAAATTCTTCGCCTCTGCAATCTCTCCGCTCTGCAAAAATGCTGCGTCCCCTTCGAACTCCACAATCACATGGTTACGCTCATAGCGGCTCTTGATCTCGCGCACCCGCCCTTCCAGCACCGCCTCGCCATTGTTGATCAGGCAGATCGCGTCGCACAGCTTCTCCACCTGGTCCATGCGATGCGTCGAAAACAGAATCGCGTTCCCCTTGTCCTTCAACTCCAGCAGAGTCCGCTCCACCAGCACCGCGTTCACCGGATCGAGCCCGCTGAATGGCTCATCCATCACAATCAACCCCGGCTCGTGCAGCAGCGACGAGATGAACTGAATCTTCTGCTGCATGCCCTTTGAAAGCTCTTCAGTCTTCTTATCGAGCGCCTCGGCAATCTCCATCCGCTCGGCCCATGCGGTGCCCCTCTTGCGCGCATCTGCTGCCGTCAGTCCATGCAACTGGCCAAAGAACACCAGTTGTTCAATGACCTTCATCTTCTTGTAAAGGCCGCGCTCCTCGGGCAGATAGCCCACGCGCTCAAGGCTCTCCCGCGCAAACGGCTTGCCAAACAGGCTCACGCTACCCGAGTCCGGAATCGTGATCCCCATCATCATGCGGATGGAACTGGTCTTGCCCGCCCCATTCGGTCCCAGCAGGCCAAACATCTGACCCGCATCGATGGACAGGCTCAGGTTGTTGACAGCAACCTTGTTCTCGTAGGCCTTCGTGACGCCCGCAAGCTCAACAACTGGCATGGATTCTCCCGCCGTTTTCTTCTTTCAGATTGGCCATTGGCAAACCAGGGGAACGGTCTAACCTGAAGTGTAGCAAAACACGCCTCGCGCAGCCTGCGCCATTTCCTTTACCTCCTCGCTTGGAAATCCAATCCCTCTGGAAAACAAACCAGGCACCGCCAATTACGACTAAAGAGGAATCCGGAGGGTCACAAAAGAGGCAGATCAATCGGAGCCGGCGCCAGTTACATTGGGAACAGCGGTCGCTGAGACGGTGAAGGACCTTGCTGCAAACACAGGATTCTGAATTCGGCCCCCTCCTATTAGAGTCCGCCGCAGGGCCCGCGCATAGGCCGCAATCGCTCGCGGAACTCGATGTGCGCAAGGGTGTCCTCGAGGATCTCGCACTCAAAACCATCTACCTCGCCGGTTCGCTCTCCATCCTCGACCTTTCCCGCATGACCGGACTCTGCTTCGAAATTGCAGGTGAGCTGGTTTACCGGTTGCGTGCGGGACTGTTTTGCCAGGTAACTGGAATGACTGGCAATATTCCTCAAATTGCCATCACCTCCAGGGGTAGAGCACGCGCCGTGGATCTGCTAGCCCAGAGTCAATATACCGGCATCGCCCCCGTATCCTTTCCCAGTTACGTCGACCAGATCCGCAAACAGAGCATTCAGAAAATCGAAGTGCACGCCGATGACATCCAGCGCGCCTTTGCCGATCTTGTGATTGACACTGAGATGCTGCGCCAGTTCGGAACCGCACTCAATTCCGGCAGTCCCATCTTTCTATACGGCCCACCGGGAGTCGGCAAAACCGTCATGGCGCAGGTCTTGGCGCGCGTACTCGCCGAAGACGAAGTGTGGATTCCCTATGCGGTTGAAATCGATGGCCAGATCGTCACCGTCTACGATCCGGCGATTCATCGGCGGATACCAGAGCTGGAACCCGAGAATCATGACGCGCGCTGGGTGCTTTGCCATCGTCCCGCGATTTTGGCCGGCGGCGAGCTGACAGCGGAGATGCTCAACCTGCAATTCAACCCCGTCTCGAAATTCTATGTCGGCCCCGTACAAATGAAAGCCAATAATGGCGTCCTGATCATCGACGATTTCGGACGCCAGCGGGTTCGCCCGGAAGAGTTGCTCAACCGCTGGATCGTTCCTCTCGACCGGCGAGTCGATTTTCTGACTCTCGCAGGGGGAAAGACAATTGAGCTTCCGTTTGAATTGCTGGTAGTCTTTGCATCCAACCTGGACCCAAACGACCTGATCGATCCCGCCTTCATGCGCAGGATTCAAACCAAGATCAAAATCGGCGCAGTCTCCGACGAGCAATTCTCTGAAATCTTCCGTCGCGTCGCAGCCCAAAAGCAGGTTCCATTTGACCCCAATATCCCGCAGCTTCTCATCGATTTTGTCCACAACACTCTCAAGCAGGAGCTGAGATCGTGCTACCCGCGCGACATTGTGAACCAGGCCTGTTGGGCCGCACAATACGAAAACAAAGAGCCGCACCTCGACCATGCGACCTTGAATCGCGCAATCGAAAGCTACTTCGTAAAAGGTTCCTGACGAATCCCGGTGCTATTCCCCGCTCTGCATAACGGGTGCCCAGGTCTCGGGGTCCCCAGCGACAGGTCTTCGTCACTGGGGTGAGGATTCGATTTTGAGACCTGGGATCCACACCGCAAGTCTCCGCTAAACCACCTTCATCGCCTCCGCATTCCACTTCACCACTTCCCCGCGCTCGATGCTCAGGTTACTCAGCAGTGCCGCCCCAGCCGCGCGGAATCCGAACACCGCGTCCTCGATCACTGGCTTACGTGTCCGCACCGCATCGAAGAAATTCTTGAAGTGGTCGTAGCTGTCGCTATAGCCGTGCGGCGCTTCATACTTCTCCACTCCGCCCAGCGACTCTTGTCCTGTGTGCTCAGGATACTTCTTCGCGTACTCGGCAAGAATCTGTTTCTGCATCGCCTCTGTATAGCTGCCGATCGCGTAGCCCGGAGCCTGTGCGCGCGGCACACGGCCCACTGTCACCGCCCCGCCACCAATCTCCATCGTGCCTTCCGAACCGGTAAAGATCAGCCCTTCGCTCTCTTCGCCGCCATCCACAAAGTTCACGCGAAGACTCAGGTTGAAGCCCTCCTCGTAATCGAAAAGCCCCAGCATCACGTCCGGCACATCGCGCCCATCTTTCCAGAAGCGCAACCCGCCCGTAGCCATGCCCCGCGTCGGTCCATGCGACCCGGTGATGAAGTGCGTTCCACTAAACAAATGCACAAACAGATCGCCCGCTACGCCGCTGCCGTAGGCCTTCCATTTCCGCCACTGGAAAAAATGCTCGGCGTTGAACGGAATCTTCGGCGCCGTCCCCTGAAAACGCGGCCAGTCACAGGTCTCCGGCGATGCATCCAGCGGAACCGTATAGTTCCATGCGCCCATCGCCGAGTTGCGATCCCACCGCGCCGTCACCATGTTGAGCTTGCCGATCGCCCCGGCCTCCAGCAGTTCCTTGGCTTTGATGTAAAGCAGCGAACTCACGCGCTGGCTTCCGACCTGGAGAATCCGCTTGGTCGCGCGTGCCGCCTCAATCATCTCCGGCCCGTCCGCGTAGAGATGGATCATCGGCTTCTCGCAATACACGTCCTTGCCGGCCTTCATCGCATCCACTGACGCCTGCTTGTGCCAGTGATCCGGCGTGCCGATAATCACCGCGTCAATGTCCTTGCGCGCCAGAACCTCGTTGTAGTCGCGCGTCGTAAAAACATCGTTGCCCCACAACTCTTTGCTATGCGCCAGCCTGCCGTCGTAGCAGTCCGCCACAGCCATCAGCTTCACTCCCGGAACCTGCACTGCGACGGCCGCATCTTCCTGCCCCTTCCAGCCCGCGCCAATCAGCGCAACCTGGATGTGATCGTTCGCCGCCACGGGTTTGCCCGGTTCGCTCTGTATTGCGCTCAATGCATGGACCTTCGTGCCCAGCATCGCCGCCGCCCCTACCGCCCCCGCAGCCCTCAAGAAACTCCTTCGATTCAGCTCGTGCATTTCAAACCCTCCAGGTTTGCTGCAAAATTCCGCTACTAACAATACTCGATTCAGTCGCCCTGTCGCACCTCTATTGATTAACGTCCTTAATTCCCCTTGAACTGAGGAACTCGTTTTTCATAAAACGACCGTATGCCTTCCTGGTAGTCTTCGCTGTCGTAAACCTCGCGCCGCATCGCCTGAACTCTTTCGTACGTCTCGGCGCCCAGGTTGTGCGAAACCGACAGCAACCGTATCTCTTCCTTCAGCAGGCTCACCACCAGCGGCGAGTTCTTCGCAATCTGTTCGGCAATCTCCCGCGTCACACTCTCCAGTTGATCGCGCGGAACCGCCCGGCTCACCATGCCACGCTCCAGAAGCCGCTTGGCCCCGATCGGTTGCGCCGTAAACAGCATCTCCTCGCACAGCGGCATTCCGCCCGCGTTCAGAAAGTTCTGAATCCCCGATATGTTGTACGGCACGCCCAGCTTCGCCGTCGTGATGGCAAACGTACTATCGTCGCCGGCAACAATCAAGTCGCAGCTCATCACCAGTTCGCATGCGCCACCCCAAACGCTCCCCTCCACCATCGCAATCACCGGCGCCGGAAAATGCTCGATCGTCCGCACCAGCAACCGCAGTGGATCTGTATACGTCAGCGGATCGCGTCCATTCGTCGGCAACTCCCCGATATCGTGTCCCGCGGAAAATACCTTCACCCCGGCCGGCGCACGCAAAACAATCACGCGCGCATCCGCGTGGCGCATCGCCTCCAGGGCTGAGCAAAACTCCTCAATCAGTTCCGTGCTCAGTGCATTGTGTTTTCTCGGATTGTTCAGAGTGATTACGCCAATACCGTCTGAGGACTCTGCAAGAATAAGGCCAAATTCCATCTTCATATCTATTCTTCTCGCTTCTTGGTTTAGGACTTGTAAAAGTTACGGTTGACCACCGGCCAGCAGCTTTCCCAGCCCGTTTTCCATTCCACGTGCGATTCTACGGCGCGCCTTGCGTCATTTGAAAGGTCAGCTGACACGCTCTCCACAGCCCGATCTTCTCCCCAATCCTCCAAGCACCACACAGGGCTGCGGTTTGTCCCGCCCGACTTGCGCCATTTAGCATCCAACATGTGCCCGCCATCGACACTCCGATCATGTACGTAAAGGGCGTCGGCCCCAAAGTCGCCGAAATGCTCGCCGCCAAGGGCATCCAAACCGCAGAAGATCTCCTCTACCATCTCCCCTTCCGCTACGAAGACCGCCAGAACCCGCGCAGTCTCGACGAACTCCAGCCCGGCGAAATGGCCAGCGTTATCGCCGAAGTGCGTAACTCCCAGCTCGTGCGCACCCGCCGCGCGCCCATCTTTGAACTCAACGTCGGCCAGGGCCGTTGCGTCCTCAAGTGCCTCTGGTTCAACGGAACCTATCTCAACGGCAAATTCCAGACCGGGCAAACCATCGCCCTCTACGGCAAAGTCGAGCCCTCTCGCTCCACCGGCAACTTCAAAATGATCCAGCCGCAGTTCGAGTTGCTGCCCGACTCCAGCGACGACGCCGAAACCCGCCTCCTCGAAGTCGGCCGCATCACACCCGTCTACGAGTCTCTAGGCGGCAGCCGTCTCGCCTCCCGCTGGCAACGCAAAACCATCTTCAATCTCCTCGAATCCCTGCGCGGCGCCGTCCCCGAATCCCTGCCCCGCGCGCTCCTCGCCCGCCTCGACATGGCCCCCCGCGAGTCCGCCCTCCGCGACGTCCACTTCCCCCCCGAAGGCACGCCCTTCCCGCAACTCATGGCGTCCTCAACCCCGGCCCACCGCCGCCTCATCTTTGAAGAACTTTTCTTCCTCGAGCTCGGCCTCGAACTCAAGCGCCGCCGTATGCGCGAGCGCGCCGGAATCGCCTTCGCCGCCACTGACAAAGTCCGCGAAGCCATTCGCGAAGTGCTCCCCTTCCATCCCACCAAAGCGCAAAAACGCGCCCTCGGCGAAATCGTCACCGACATGCGCGCCCCCAGCCCCATGCGCCGTCTCCTCCAGGGCGACGTCGGCTCCGGCAAAACCATCGTTGCCTTTCAGGCCATGCTCGTCGCCATGGAAAATGGCTACCAGGCCGCCCTCATGGCCCCCACCGAGATCCTCGCCACGCAGCATTTCCTAGCCGCCCGCAAGCTGTTGGAGCGCTCCTCCCGCCATCCGCGCATCGTGCTCCTCACCGGCTCGCTCGACGAGGACAGCAAGCGCCAAACCCGCGGACTCATCAACCGCGGAGAAGCGCAGTTGGTCATCGGCACCCACGCCCTCATTGAAGAAAAAGTCGAATTCGACCGTCTCGGCCTGGTCGTCGTCGACGAGCAGCACCGCTTCGGCGTCCTGCAGCGTTTCAAGCTGATGAAGAAACCCAACCAGCCCGAACCCGACGTACTCGTCATGACCGCGACCCCCATTCCCCGCACGCTCGCCCTATCCCTCTACGGCGACCTTGACCTCAGCGTCCTCGACGAGTTACCCCCCGGCCGCACGCCCATCGTCACCCGCCGCGTCTCCGGCGAGCGCGAAGAGGAGGTCTGGGAGTTCGTCCGCAAGCAAGTCGCACTCAAGCGCCAGGCCTACGTCGTCTACCCAGTGATCGAAGGAACCAAGGACGACCAGCCTGAGCTGGATTTCTCTCACGACCCCGATGCCCCGCCTGAAACACCGGCCCCGCACAAAACCGCCCGCAAAGGAAAATCCGCCGACCTCTTCCCGAAGACCGCGCAGGAAGCCAGCCCAAACGGAAAATCCGGCCTCAAATCAGCCGTAGACATGCACGAGAAACTCCGCACCGGTCCTCTCGCCGGCCTCCGCGTCGGCCTGCTCCACGGCCGCCTCGACGCCGACGAAAAAGAAATCGTCATGCGCCGTTTTCAGCGCGGCGAAATCGACGTCCTCGTCGCCACCACGGTGATCGAAGTCGGCGTCGACGTGCCCAACTCGACCGTCATGGTTATCGAACACGCCGAGCGTTTCGGCCTCGCGCAGTTGCACCAGCTCCGCGGCCGCGTAGGCCGTGGCGCCGCCAAGAGCTACTGCATCCTCATGACCGGCCCCCGCGTCTCTCCGCTCGCAGAAGAGCGCCTCAACGCCATGGTCCGCACCCAGGACGGCTTCGAGCTGGCCGAGCTTGACCTCTCCATCCGCGGCCCCGGCGAGTTCTTCGGCACCCGCCAGGCCGGCCTGCCCGACTTCCGTGTCGCCAACCTCGTCCGCGACCGCCAGCTTCTCGAACTCGCCAAGCAGGAAGCCGCGCGCTTCGCCAACCATCCCGACGCCGACCTCACCGACTCCGAGCGCGCGCGCGTCTGGGCCCGCCTCAAAGAGTCCTGGCAGCGCCGCTATGGTTTAGTTGAAGCCGGCTGACCGCCTATTGTTGTACCTAATGCGGGTGCCCCAAGTCCGGGGTCACCAAGGACAGGTCTTCGTCCTTGGGGTGGAGGTCCCGATTCTGGGACCTGGGATCTCATGAGTTCAAAGTACGAAATCCAGCAGTCAGAAACCTAGGTTGGAATAGGGTGCCGGGTGCCCCACCCTTTTCGCGTTTTTTGCGAAAAGGGTGGGATCGCACGCACCAAACCTCGCACTCCCCAGGGACAGCCAGACCCCCATCAAACGGTTGGGGAAATCTGCAGACCATTCACGGTTTCCACCGGAAACGTCTGGATCTCCAGGTCGATGCTCGCAATCTCTGCCCCGCAATCCTGCCGGCTGTTCCGTGTGCACTGGCAAAGCTCGGTAAAGCGGATATGCCCGCTCTGGCTCAGTTCCAACCCCGTCGCTACCAGTACGCTGTAAATCTCAACGCATGCCTGGCGCTCAAACTCAAACAGCATGTTGATCGTGCCCATGTCGTTTGCGCCGCGGCTCAGCACCCAGCCGCCACAGCCCAGAATTGCGCCCGTAAGGCTCTGCACCAGCCGCCCGGGTTCTTCGATGGAGACCGCCTTCATCTGCATCGCCCAAGGAATGCTCATCGTCTGTCCCGCGTTCTGCTCCCGCATGGCCCGCCTCACAGGGGACTTATCGGACCCACACCCCGCAACATAAAGTCTGTTCTGGAGTTGAACGGCCCTGACCAGCTTTGACACATACTCGACTCCCGATGCGTGCTGACGCGTTTCTGGTAATTCACGGCTGGCTCCGCCGTCTGCACGCGATTCCCATCGCCACACTCGAAGCTGACAATTCAGCCCGCTTTATCCACAGCATTTACAAAATGTTGTAGCTTGGAAACAGCATGATCATTGGTTCTGGAATCGATATGGTTGAGATTCGCCGCATCCAGCGCTCCATGGATCGCTACGGAAGCCGCTTCCTCAACCGCGTCTATACCGCCGCGGAGCAGGCCTACTGCCTCCGCAAACGCAATGCAGCCGAGAGCTTCGCCGCCCGCTTTGCCGCCAAGGAGGCCGGCGCCAAGGCCCTCGGTACCGGCATCAGCTACGGCGTCACCTGGCTCGAAATCGAGGTCGTTCGCGAACCCAGCGGCCGTCCCACTCTCCGCTTTCTCGGCCGCGCCGCACAGATCGCCGCACGCCTCGGCTTTGCCCGCGCAGCCCTCTCCATCACTCATACCGCTGAACTTGCCACCGCCTCCGTCGTCCTCGAAAACGGTACTACTTCCGTCGTCCGTGAGCCTGGTGATCCCTACCGTGAGACGGGAACCGACTGGAAAGCTGTAGAAGCCATCACCGATGAGCAGATTCGGGAGGCAGCCCTTTCCGATCCGGATTCCATTCCAGTTCCGGTGTATGACACCCCAGGCTTGATTCCGCAGGTCAACGTGAAGAAGCTCCGCGAACGCCTCGGCCTCACGCAGGAACAGTTTGCCGCCACCTATCGGATTCCCGTCGGCACTTTGCGCGATTGGGAACAATGCCGCAAGAATCCCGATGCCCCCGCACGCGCGTATCTAATGGTGATCGCCAAGAACCCGCAAGCCGTAGCGGAGTGGTTGCACCCGGCAGCGTAAACCTTGCCAATCCCCTACTTGGTCAAAAAGTCCTTTGCCGTCTGGATCAGCACATCCCTGCTCACGTCGGAAATCGCATTCGTCAGCGGTAGCTGTTTCGGGCAAGCCTCCACGCAGTTCTGCGCAAACCCGCACTCCTGAATCCCGCCGTCCCCTGCCAGCGCCCGCAGTCGCTCTTCCTTCAGCACCTTGCCCGTCGGGTGATTGTTGAACAGCTTCACCTGCGCAATCGTCGCCGCGCCCACAAACCCGGTCTCCTCGTTGAACTGCGGGCAAACCTCCATGCAACACGTGCACGAGATGCAGTTCGAAAGCGGATAATTGATCTCCTGCTGCTGCGGAAACACGCGCGGCCCCGCGCCCAGATCGTATGTCCCGTCCACCGGAACCCACGCCTTCACGGCCTTCAGGTTCTCGAACAGAACCGAGCGGTCCACCTGCAAATCGCGCACCAACGGAAACTTCGACAGCGGCTCAACCTTGATCGGCTGCTCCAGATTATCCACCAGCGACGAACACGCCATCCGCGCCTTGCCGTTGATCAGCATCGCGCACGAACCGCAAATCTCCTCAAGGCAATTCGAGTCGTAGCTGACCGGCGTCGTCTCGTGCCCGTCCGCCGTCACCGGGTTCCCGGCAATCTCCATCATCGCCGAAATCACGTTCATCCCCGGACGCCACTCCAGCTCAAACTTCTCCCACACCGACGGCGCATCCGGATTTGCCTGACGCTTGATTTCAAATGCTACGGTCTTAGCTGCCATGATCCCTGTTTCTCCCGCCTGATCTCTCGTCTCTTACCGCTCGTAGTCGTACCAATTGCGGGTGCCCCAGGTGCCTCGCTTTTGGGCACCTGGGATCGCATGAAATCAAAGTACGAAAACCATGCGATCAGAAAACTCGTCCAACCCCCGCCGCACGCGCAGTGCCGCAGCGCCTATTTCGCTGCGCCGTAACTGCGCGGACGCGGCTTGATATATTGCGTATCCACTTCTTCAAACTCCAGGCGCGGGCCGGCAACATCCCCCGTAAAGCTCGCCTTGGTCGTCTTCAAAAACTTCTCGTCGTTCCGCTCCGGAAAGTCCGGCTTGTAGTGCGCCCCGCGCGACTCGTCCCGCAGCAGCGCCCCCAACGTCACCGTCCGCGCAAGCTCCAGCATGTTCTGCAACTGACGCGCAAACGCAAAGCTGGTGTTCGCCCACTGGCTGCGGTCGCTCAGGTTCACCTTCTTGTACCGCTCCAGCAACTCCACGATCTTCTCGTCGGCCTGCTTCAATCCCTTGTTGTAGCGGATCACTGTCGCGTGCTCGGTCATCGTCTGGCCCAGTTCGCGCCACAGCCGGAACGGATTTTCCGTCCCCTCGTTCTTCAGCAGCTTGCCGTTGATCTCCGCCTGCCGCGCCAACTCCGCCGCATGTCCGCCGTCGCCTTCAGCCGCCGGCAAATTCTTCGCATACTCCAGCGCATTCGGCCCCGAGTGGAAGCCGGCAAAGATGCAACTCAGCAGCGAATTCGCGCCCAGCCGGTTCGCCCCGTGATACTGGTACTCGCACTCGCCCGCCGCGAACACGCCCGGAATATTCGTCATCTGGTTGAAGTCCACCCACAACCCGCCCATCGTGTAGTGCATACCGGGAAAAATTTTCATCGGTTCATCGCGCGGATCGACGCCCACAAACTTCTCGTAAATCTCCAGAATCCCTTCCAGCTTCCGATTCAGCGTCGCGCGATCGATATGCGTCAGGTCCAGATACACCATCGGCTGACCGTCGATCCCCAGCCCTTCCTCGTACACCACCTTGTGAATCGCCCGCGTCGCCACATCGCGCGGAACAAGGTTGCCGTACTTCGGATACCACTCCTCAAGGAAGTAGAACCTCTCCGCCTCCGGAATCTGCTTGACCGGCCTCTTGTCTCCCGGCGTCCGCGGAACCCACACCCTCCCGCCCTCGCCGCGAGCCGACTCCGACATCAGCCGTAGCTTGTCCTCGCCTGGAATCGTCGTCGGATGCACCTGGATCAGTTCGCCGTTCGCGTAGTACGCGCCCTGCTGAAAGATCGCCGACTGCGCCGACCCCGTGCAAACCACCGAGTTCGTGCTCTTGCCGAAGATCGCTCCAATGCCGCCCGTCGCCAGAATAATCGCGCTCGCCGGAAACGACTTCAACTCCATCGTCCGCAAATCAAGCGCCGTAATCCCGCGTGCCTGCCCCTTCGAATCCAGAACAGCCGAAAGAAACTCCCAGCCCTCATACTTCTTGACCTTGCCCTCGGACTCAAACCGCCGCACCTGCTCGTCCAGCGCATACAGCAATTGCTGCCCTGTCGTCGCGCCCGCAAAAGCCGTGCGATTGTAGAGCGTCCCGCCAAACCGCCGAAAATCCAGCAGCCCTTCCGGCGTCCGATTGAAAGGCACCCCCATCCGGTCCAGCAGATCGATAATCGCCGGCGCAGCCTCGCACATCGCCTTCACCGGAGTCTGGTTGGCCAGAAAATCGCCGCCATAAATCGTGTCGTCAAAATGCTTATAGGTGGTGTCGCCCTCGCCCTTCAGATTCTTCGCCGCGTTAATCCCGCCCTGCGCGCAAACCGAGTGCGAACGCTTCACCGGAACAATCGAAAACAGATCGACGCTCCCGCCCGCCTCGGCAATCTTGATCACTGCCGAAAGGCCCGCCAGGCCTCCGCCAACCACGATGATTCTTGGTGCTGCCATGAACTTGTCTTCCTTTCCAACGGAAAGCAAAAAAACAGATGCCAGGTCTCTGGCCGCTTTTTGTTGTACTAACTGCGGGTGCCCCAGGTGCCTCGCTTTTGGGCACCTGGGATAAACTCAATGTACGAATCTTGCGGTCACGGAAACAGCCCACCACCATAACCCATTCAAATCGAAACGCCGCCGGCATTAGCCGCAACCGTCAAAGACGATACCGGCACATTCTCCGGCGCATTCGGATATTGGCCGCCCACAAACGCCCAGATGCCCGCCAACCCAATCACGGCCAGCGCCACGCCAAGCACCGCGCAAGCGTAGCCAAACCGCTTCCGCGCCGTCACACCCGGAGTAATCCCCCACTTGGCCGCAAACAGCCACACGCCGTAAGCAAAGTGCCAGCAGATCGCAATCATCGCAATTGCATAAACCGCCAGCATCCACGGGTTCTGCAATTCAATCTGCACCTTATGGAAGGCCGCATACGGATTCTCCGGAAGCATGGTCCCCATAAACCGCTGCCGCGCCACATGCTGCGCGATATACACAAACGCAATCAGCCCCGTGTACCGCTGCGCCAGGTACATCCAATTCCCCGCCCACGGGTAGTACACAACGTTCGATTTGCCCCGCAACCAGATGTAGACGCCGTAACCCGCGTGATAAAGAATGGGCAAAAAGATAAACACCCACTCCAGAACCCGCACCAGCGGCAGGCTGTTCAAAAACTTCACCTGCGCCCCGTAGGCCGCCGGCCCTTTCAGCGCCTCGAAATTCGAAAGCAGGTGCTCCAGCAGAAAGGCGCCGATAGGAATGATGCCAAGCAGTGAGTGCAGCTTGCGCCAGAGAAATGAGGTACCCTGGCCGGCTCGAAGCGGCGTCACGCCACGGCGGACAGTATGCGCGGCAGGTTGTTGAATAGTGGCCATGGAAGTGTCGGCTCCTAACAGCTGCAGGTGAAGGTGACTCCTGCTTGAGAAGTGAAAATTGTCTGCGTATTGCTTCATGCATTATTGGTGACACAGATCACGTCCGTCAACCTCCTCCGTTCGCTTCTTTTCTTCGAACGCGACATGGGGCGCGTTTACGCCAGCAGCTTCGGCAGCAACGCCGCCAGCGCACGCCCGCGATGGCTGAGGGAGAGCTTTGTCTCCAGATCGATCTCCGCCATCGTCCGCTCCAGCGCCGGCAGGTAAAACAGCGGATCGTACCCAAATCCTCCCGTGCCGCGCGGCCCTTCCAGGATCAGCCCATCGACCGCGCCTTCCGCCGACTGCAGCACTTCTCCGTCGCGAGCCGCAACCAGCACGCAGCGGTACCGTGCCGTGCGTTGATCGGCGGGAACCTTGGCCAGCCGCTGCAAAAGCACTATATTGTTCCACACGTCCGAGTTGTCGTTCGCGTCCGGCGAATCCACCAGGCCGGAATCAGCCGCGAACCGTGCCGAGCGCACACCGGGCGCGCCGCCCAGAACATCCACTTCCAACCCCGAGTCGTCCGCCAGCACCAATTGCCCCGGCGCAAGCCGCGAGTAATACACTGCCTTCAGCGTAGCGTTCGCCAGGAACGTTTCCCCATCCTCCTCCGGCGCAGTGACGCTATCGGCCACGGGCAATGGATCGATAAAAACGGAATACGCATGAGCTGCCGTGCGAAAGTCGCGGAGTTTCCCTTGGCTGGTCGTAGCGGCAAGAAGACGGAGGGCCATGCACAGAGTGTAATCGCCGCTCATCGAATTTCATCCCACAAACCGTCTTCAAGCAAAATTATTGCCGTCTTGTTTTTCCCCTGCAACTGATTGACAAACGTAGCTCTGCTTGAATAATGTTATCCCGCTTGTAAATTGTTTCATTTGGGGAAATTCTCCGCCTAAGCAACCGATAAACCCGCGCTCCACCTGGGACCGCGTACCATCACACAGATTCAGGAGATTGAACGATGACCCCTGTCAATGCCACAAATCCAGCACTTGGAATCTTGATCTTTACCCTCGGTGGGCTTGCTGGCGCGGTGTTCTATCTACCCTTTTCCAAGGTTAAGAAGTGGGCCTGGGAAAGCTATTGGTTCATCTACGCGCTGGTCGGCCTGGTGCTGGTCCCGTGGATTCTCGCCCTCGCCACCTCGCCCAATACCATCGCCGTGCTCAAAGCCGCGCCCCATCGACAAATTCTCTTCTGCCTGGTCTGCGGTATGCTCTGGGGATTTGGCGGCCTCACCTGGGGACTGATGATCCGCTATCTCGGCGTCGGCCTCGGCCTGGCCATGGGCGCCGGCCTCACCTCCGTCACCGGCACGCTCATTCCGCCCATGCTCAAGGGCAGCGGCGCAGTAATGGCCATGTTCCACTCCGCCGGTGGGCAGGTCTCCGTCGCCGCTGCGGCCGTCTCGCTGCTGGGCATCGTCTGCGTCGGCCTAGCCGGCCGCTCCAAGGAATCCGAACTGCCCGACGAAATCAAGAAGAAGACCGTCGCCGAGTTCGATTTCCGCAAGGGACTCATGGCCGCCGTCTTCGCCGGCCTCATGAGTTCCGCCATGAGCTTCGGCCTTCAGGGCGGCCCTCAGATCCAGCAACTCGCCCTCAGCACCGCCCCCGCAACCTCCATCACCTGGGCAGGCATTCCCGTGCTGGTTGTTGTGTTGTTCGGCGGCTTCATCGTCAACGGCGGATGGTGCATCCTTCTCAACTTCAAAAACCGCACGCTCGGCGATTACGTCAACCGCACCTCGCCGGTCGCGAGCAATCTGTTCTTTGCCTCCATCGCCGGCATCGTCTGGTGCCTTCAGTTCGTCTGCTTCAAAACTGGCGAACCAAGCATGGGCCCCACCTCCTACATCGGCTGGTCCGTCCTCATGGCAAGCTCCATCCTCTTCAGCCAGTTGCTCGGTATCCTGTTGGGTGAGTGGAAAGGTACCGGCGGCAAAACCAGAGGGCTGCTCGCCTCTGGGCTCCTGCTCTTGATTGGCTCCTCCGTGCTCGCCGGTTACGCCGGATCGCTCTAGGTATCTGGCCGCTTGTTGTTGTACCAACTGCGGGTGCCCCTGGTCCCGATTTTGGGACCAGGGATCGCATGAACCAAAGGTACGAAATCACACGATCAGAGACCTGGTACTACAGTTGTAAACGGTGGATCCCGGAGGAAGCAGAAGATTTTAACCCACGGAGGGTTCCGGAGGAAGCAGTGGGTTTTAACCCCCTGAAAAAAGCCAAATCAACTCGGATCCTTTACAGGCTGCGCAAAAACTCCTCCGTGCGGTAGGCCGGGGATTTATCCCCGGTATAAGCGGCATGAAATGAATGGGGCCTTGAGGCCCTGAGGTATGCTTTTCGGGCTTTTCGTTTAAATTCAGCACTTTTTCAGCAAGCTGTTTAGTCGATTAAGTGTCAGGGCACGACTTTAGTCGTGCCGAAAAGCCAATAAATAACCCTGGGCTTTAGCCCCTGAGGGAATGTTCGACGAGGAGAATCACTGAATGGCCTCTCCGGTAGTGGCAATCGGCTGGCATACGCTCGGCGCAATCATGGCCGCAACTTTCTACGTTCCCATCGAGCGCGTCAAAAGCTGGTCGTGGGAGACCACCTGGACCATCGCCGGTGGCTTCTCATGGATTCTGGCGCCCATCGGCGTCACCCTCTTGCTGCTGCCGGACTTTCACGCCTTCTACGCCTCCATGGGCTGGGCGCTGCTGGTGCGCGTGGCTTTGTTCGGCGCTCTCTGGGGCGTCGGCAGCATCACCTACGGCCTCACCGTTCGCCACCTCGGCCTATCGCTCGGCATTGGCATGGCCATCGGCATCACCCTCACCGTCGGAACGCTGCTTCCTCCGCTGCTGCACGGCCAGGCGGCAATGCTTTTCCACACACGCCCCGGCCTCATCAGCATGGCTGGCGTGCTCGTTTCGCTCATCGGTGTGGCCACCATCAGTTGGGCTGGCCATCAAAAAGAAGTTCAGCGCAGAGGGCATCTCCAGGAGTTCAACCTCAAGCTCGGCATCGCGCTCGCCATTCTCTGCGGCTTTTCTTCCTCCGGCATGTCCTTCGGCATCGACGCCGCCAAGCCCATGGAGCAGGCCGCGCTCCACCTCGGCGTCAACCCCCTCTACGCCGCGCTGCCCGCCTACGTGCTCATCATGGGCGGCGGAGCCTTCGTCAACTGGGCCTATTGCTTCGTCAGAATGGCAACCCTCAAGCACAACCCACTCAACGACATGCGCCAGCCCGCTTCGGCCCTGGCCGCAAACACCGCCTTGGCGGCCACCGGCGGCATCATGTGGTACCTGCAATTCTTCTTCTACGCCTGGGGCGCGGCCAACATCCCCCAGAGCCTTTCCTACGTCAACTGGATGCTGCACATGAGCATCTACGTCCTCTGCGGCGGCCTCGTAGGCCTCGCGCTGGGCGAGTGGAAGGGCGTAGCCAGCCGTCCCATCCGCCTCCTCTGGGCCGGCATCCTCATCATCATTGCCGCCGCCAACCTCGTCGGCCTCGGCATGGCGTCCTAGGCAAAGTCACCCTCTAAATACTTAATAAATAAAGCAGTTGTCATCCTGAGCGAACGGCGCCCCAAGCGCTTTTCAGTCCCCCACCGGCTTCCCCGACCCGCGGGGAATGAAACTGTGCCCCATCCATCGGACGTCTTTGTTTTTGTCCGATGGGTGGGAGTCCGTAGAACTTCATGACGACATTCCGTTTTGTTGAACTTGCATTTTTGTTTCTTTTCAGCTTGGGGTGGTGAGTCGATGGATCTGCGGTTGCCTTTGTTCTTGCGGTTGCTTTTGCTCTTATCGCTTAATACGAAGAAACCGCGGGTGCCCCATCCTTGCGGCTTTTTTCCGCCGCAAGGGTGGGATCGCAAAACACTCAACCAGCCCGCTTTTCCATACCCTCCTTTTGCCGATCATTCCCCCCAAAAAGCGCACAATGAATACATGAACTCTCCATCCAAATCATTCCATCCCGCCCGCGCAGCTCTTCTGTTTCCTATTTCCTATACCCTGTTTTCCACCTACCCCTCCCCCCCATTCCCTGTGAAACTGTGAGATTCCAGCCAACTAGCTGAAAAAACGCAACTTACACGCCAACACCCCGTTATCATCCAGCCAATAGGCGCAACTCCGATTAAAGACCTAACCGACACAAACAAAAAGGCTTGCTACGAAAGCAAGCCCCGATGCCAACTACGAATTTTTGCGGATTTAAGCCCAAGAATTGAGCCGAATCGCCCTCAAACCGCCTCTTCTCATCCCGGCAGCGGCAGCACTTTATCAAACCCCTGCGCAATCAAGTCGGCCCGCAACTGCTCCACAGTCGTAAACACCAATCCCTTGATCCCCAGCGCCTCCGCGGCTTCAATATTAACCGCCCTGTCGTCGATAAACAGCGTCTCCTCGGCCCGCGTGCCCAGTTCCTTCAGCAGGTGCCGATAGATGGCCGCATCCGGCTTCACCATGTGCAGTTGAAAGCTCCATACCAGCACATCGAACCGCGGCAACCAGTCGAAGGTGCGCTCCATATTCGAAAGCACATTCTCTCCCATATTCGACAGAATCCCCGTAAGAAACCCGCGCTCCTTCACCTTCAACTGCCAGGCCAGCATGGCCTCGTTCTCCGTCGTCCACATCCGCGCATCCCACAAATTCAGCTCGTCCAGTTCCGCCTGGCCCAGCTTCAGCCCCGCATCGCCCACGATCTTTTCCCAGAAGCCGAAGCCCGTCAGCTTGCCTTCGTCGAAAGCATTCCGATCGGCCCAGTAAATACTATCGAGCCGCTCAGCAGTGAGCCCTGTAATCCGCAGTAGATGGTCATAGGCTATCGGGTCCGGCGGACCAGTCAACACCATTCCATAATCGAACACAACCGCGCGCAAACCCAATGTCCCTCCTCAACGGCGTCCGTGTATCGTGAAAAAGGACGCCTCAGTTTATTGTGCACGACCGGCCCTAGCTGCTCGATCGTCCACCATCAGCCACCGGCCCACCAGGAATTTATGCGCTTCTCGCTACGAACAAACTGGAACACCGAAGAAAGCGAGCTTGCCCGCGCCCATCGCTTGCGCGCGCAGGCCGGCCTCCCCATCGCCGACCTCACAGCCTCGAACCCCACCCGCTGCGGCTTCCGCTACGATCCCAGCCTCCTTGCCGCCCTCGCCGACCCCAAAGCCCTCGACTACGATCCCCAACCCCGAGGCGTCCTGACCGCGCGCCAAGCCGTCTGCGCCTACTACTCCCAACTCGGCGCGGAGCTCGACCCAGCCCAGATCGTTCTCACCACCAGCACCAGCGAGGCCTACAGTTTCCTCTTTCGCCTGCTCTGCGACCCCGGCAGCGAAATCCTCGTCCCCCAGCCCAGCTACCCTCTCTTCGACTTTCTCGCCGTGCTCGACGACGTCCGCATCAAGCCCGTCCCACTCTTCTACGACAACACCTGGCAAATCGACCCCGAAGGCTTCCGCCGCGCCGTCACGCCCCAAACCCGCGCCATCGTCCTCGTCCACCCCAACAACCCCACCGGCCACTTCACCAAACCCTGGGAAGCCGAGGAACTGGCAGCCATCTGCCGCGAGTTCAACCTCTCTCTCATCGTCGACGAAGTCTTTCTCGACTACGGTTTCTCCGCCCCAGGCCGCACTTTCGCCGCCGGGCTCGACGGAGTCCCAGTCTACGTAGTCAGCGGCCTCAGCAAGATCGCCGCTCTCCCGCAGATGAAAGCAGCTTGGATCGCGGCCACCGGCCCGCACCAAACCGAAGCCCTCGACCGCCTCGAAGTCATCGCCGACACCTTCCTCTCCATGAACGCGCCAATCCAGTGCGCCTTACCAGTCTGGCTCGAAACCCGAACCGACCTTCAAGCCCAGATCCGCAATCGCGTCGCCGCCAACCTCGCCGAACTCGACCGCCAACTCCCGCAGCTTCCCGGAGTCGACCGGCTCACCGTCGAGGGCGGCTGGTACGCGGTTCTCCGCATCCCCGCTCTCCAGTCCGACGACCGCACCGTCCTGGCGCTCCTGGACCGTGGCGTCTGGGTCCACCCCGGCTACTTTTTCGGAACGCCGGAGTCCGGCTGGCTCGTCCTCAGCCTGCTCGGCCCGGCCGCTGAATTTACCACAGGAGTCGGTGCGATTGTGAATTATTTACGAACGAATCCAGGTAGTAACATAACCGGGATTCCACTATAAGTTTCACTTGAAGTATCACCATTAAGTCATTGCAAAATATAAATATTTAAACAAGGACAGTTTACCGGACGCGAAGGAACGGGTTACTCCTCCGCTCCTCTCCAATCGTCGTAGATGGCCCATGCCCAGGCAGCACTTTGGTTTCGTCCGGCAAACCCAGCAAGCGCGATTGAATCGACTCTATTATCTGGTCGAAGTTCCCGCCCGGCAGGTCGGTCCGCCCAATGCTGCCCGCAAAGAGCGTATCCCCTGCAATCAGCAGCTTCAGAGGAACAAAATGCAGGCAAATCGACCCCTGCGTATGACCTGGCGTATGCAGTACCTTGGCCGGAAAACTGTCCAGTCCCACATGCGCCCCATCGGCCAGCCCCTCGTCCGGAGGCGCCGTCTCAGGCGTGGTGATGCCGAGCCATCCAGCCTGCTCCCCCATCATCGCCAGCAGAGGCAGGTCGTTTTCGTTCAAAAAAATCGGTGCCCCCGTCAGCCGCTTCAGCTTCAGCGCTCCGCCCACGTGGTCAATGTGCGCATGGGTCACCAGAATCTGCTTCAGCTTCAGCCCAAGATCGGTTAGCCGCCGATGAATCCGGCCCACCTCGTCCCCTGGATCGATAATGATCGCCTCATGCGTCTGTTCATCGCCCATCAAGGTGCAGTTGCAAGCAAGCGGCCCTACAGGAAAGCTCTCAAAGATCATGCCATCATTGTAGAAGGCAACCGCTGCCCCCGCCCGCGCACCGGACCCTCCACAGCAAGCTTTCTCTACCGCCTCCGTCCAAGCACCCTAAGTATCCCCGTCAAAAGCATGGCTGGCGTCGGTGGGCAGCCTGGAATATACCCGTCCACCGGAATCACCGAGTTAACGCCCCCCGCCACTTCGGAGCTCTCGGCAAAGATCCCGCCGCTGCATCCGCAAGCGCCCACCGCAACCACCAGCTTCGGAGCGGGCGTAGCCGCATACGTTCTCTTCACCGCCTCTGCCATATTGCGCGTTACAGGCCCGGTAACCAGCAGCATATCCGCGTGCTTGGGAGACGCCACGAAGTGAATCC
Organism: uncultured Occallatibacter sp.; assembly: GCA_964419175.1. Classification (GTDB taxonomy): domain Bacteria; phylum Acidobacteriota; class Terriglobia; order Terriglobales; family Acidobacteriaceae; genus Telmatobacter. Next base: position 21,315 of record CAYQOQ010000003.1, read on the forward strand.
CGAACCGCTCCAGATCGTAGTAAGGATTGGTCAGCGCACCGATCTCCGCCTCGCAACCGTTGCACGAGCCGCCATCTACCTGGCGGATATTGAGCGCGCCGCCCACAATCGCTCTGATCTCGCGCGCCGCGACCGTCAGCACGGCCTCCTCGCCCACAATTTCAGAACCGCCCTCAATATCCCATCGGCTCACAAGCGCTTGCCTGCCAACACCGCACGCCACGCGTCCCGCCGCAATGAATGCCCCTTCGCCGGCCTCAATGCATTGCCCGCAGCCGGTACATTTGCCATAGTCCAATGAGAGCGTCGAGCGGCCCTCCGCTTCGTCGATTGCCAATGCAGCAGTCCCGCACACATCAACGACACGGCGCGCAATCGATGCGGTCAGCGCCTCGGAACGTACGTCCGGCATCCGGCTGCCCTCGGCATTGAAGATCAATGCCTCAACCGGTACCAGTACATTCGGGCTGCTCAAGCTGTGCTTCACGATGTCGAAGATCATCGGTCACATCCGGAATAAGACAAGTTGAAGCTCTTGTTGATCAGCGGAAAATCCGCGCTGATGTTGCCCGCCACCGCCAACGGCAAGCAGGGCCAGTTCTGAAACGATGGCGATTTAATGTGGCACCGGGCGATCCGGCCATTGCGAATTCTGATCCAGTAGAGCAGTTCCCCTCGCGGCGATTCGACAGCCGAAAACCCCTCGGCGCTCCCGTCGCATGGCACCTGTGTGCAGACGATTCCGGCAGCCAACTCCTTCAGTGCGTCCTTGATCAACCGTGCGGAGACGCGCGTCTCTTCAATGCGCATCCGCGCCCTGGCAAGCACATCGCCATGTTGAGAGTGCGGAGTCTCCACCGTGATATTGCGATAGTGCCCATAAGCGTGATCGCGCCGCACGTCCATCCTGACGCCGCTCGCCCTCGCCACCACGCCCACCGCGCCCAAATCGCGGGCCATCTCGTTGCTCAGAATTCCCGCTCCTTCAAACCTGTTCAGCACCGAAGGCGTATCGAGAATGATCCGGGCCATCTCCACAAAATCGGCCGCGGCATGGGCAACGACCTCGCCAAACCTCTGTGCGTTTTCTGCCGAGATGTCGCGCCTTACGCCTCCGGGTGTTGCCGTGCCGCGCCAGTAACGCGTTCCAATCAAGCGCGCCGATGCCTGCAACAGCGACTCCTTGATGCGCGCGGTGTACGCTGCCGGAACCACGCATCCGACGTCCCCGCACAAGGCGCCAACATCGGCAATGTGCGCCATCATGCGCTCCAGTTCAAGCCCAATCAGCCGAATAGCCCGCCCTCTCGGTGGAACGGAAATGCCGAATGCATTCTCAACGGATTGGCAATAAGCAACGGCATGAGCAAAGCAGTTGTCGCCGGAGACGGACTCGGCCAGCGCAGTTCCCTTCAGAACGGACATGCCTTCAAAAAGCGTCTCAGTGCCCTTATGCGTATAGAAGAGCCGCGGTTCCAGGTGCAGAACGGTATCGCCCATCACGCTGAAGCGAAAGTGTCCCGGCTCGATAATTCCCGCGTGAACCGGCCCCACCGGCAACTCGCAAACCCCAACTCCCTGCACTTGCAAGAAAGTGTAGTCAGCAGGATGGTAGACGAGCGGGCGCAAATCCGGATGACCCTCGATCTCGATTCCGAACCGGTCGTGCAACTCGCGCTCATACCACGCTGCCGCTGGACACATTGGTGTAACGGAAGCAAGCGCGCCTGTAACCGCCACGTTGACAATCCGATACTCGCGATTCACCTCCGCAATCGCGTAAACGCGCTTGGCTCCGCTCTCGTCCACGCTCCCAAAAATCGAGACCAGGCGCGCACCACTGTGCGTCAAAAGCCGCAGCGCGTCTTCCGCACTGCCCTCCACGCCGCTCGCCGTCAGCTTTGTCGTCATTGCAGGACCACCAATGCTCTTTGCAACAGGTATGCAAACGCGTCCGGAATCCGCACGCCAAACACAACCAGCAGCGCCGCACACGCGCCCATCACTGCAAAGTCTGTAGGCAGCAGCTTCAGCTTGGCCGGCACGCTCACCCGCTTGCCTGCAAGCATAGGTTGAAAGTGGTGCAGCAGTGCGCCAAACACAATGGACAGCGACACCATAAGCAGAATTGCAATCAGGTAACGAGACGCGCTGAACGCCGCGGTCAGAATCATGAATTCACTGATGAACAACCCGAACGGCGGCATTCCGACAATGGCAAGGCTGCTCACCACCAGGCCGGCGCTCGTCCATGGCATCGAGCGCGCCATGCCGTGAATGCGCCTCATCCGCAACGTGTCGTAGCTCTCGCGCACATTTCCGGCGGTAAAGAACATCAGCGACTTGGCCACCGAGTGATTGAAGGTGTGCAACAGCGCCCCAAACAGGCCCACCGGCCCGCCTATCCCAACGCCGATGGCGACAATGCCCATGTGTTCGATGCTGCTATAAGCCAGCAGCCGCTTCAGGTCGCGCTGAACCACCATCAGCAGCGCGGCGACCGTAACCGACAACCCGCCGAAGATCAGCAGCAGCGTATGGCTGAATTCGCTGCCGATTGCGTGCGACGTGATCGCGTCGAAGCGCAGCAGCGCGTACATCGCACAGTTCAGCAGCACGGCGGAAAGCAGCGCGCTGATCGGCGTCGGCGCTTCCGCATGTGCATCCGGCAGCCAACTGTGCATCGGAACAAAACCGATCTTCGTGCCATAGCCCACAGCAACAAAAACAAAAGAGAGCTTGATCAGATCCCTGTTCGCGCCAAGGCTCGAAGCGGCATTCATCAGCGCTGCCCAATCCAGGGCGGATTCCGGATTCACACCGCTCTTGAATGCGGCAAGATACAGCGCAATCGTACCGAACAGCGCAAACGCGATTCCCACCGTACAGACGACCAGGTATTTCCAGCCCGCCTCCACCGCTCCCTTGGTGTTGTAAAAACCAACCAGCAGCGCCGAGGCCAGCGTAGTCGACTCCACGCAAATCCAAAGCATCCCCAGGTTCGCCGACAGGTAAACCGCCATGATCGTGAACACGAAAACAAAAGTCAGGCTGTAGAACCATCTCGGCGACGAGAAGCGCCCGGCAGGAATGTGCCGCAGATAGCCAATCGAGTACACCAGCACCAGCGCAAGGATCACGCCGACGCTCAGCAGAAAGAAGGCCGTCAAACCGTCCGCTCTCAAGTAGCGCCCACACTCCAGCATGCCGGCTGCGCGGACTCTCCACACTGCATTCGCGATTGCGGCCACCTCGAGTGCTCCCGCCGACATGGCCACGCGCACCGCCCGCCTTGGCCTTTTGCAGGTCAACACGATCAAGGCCGCGAGCAACGGAATCAGAAGCAGAAAAACCAGCGTCATCGGATCAGCCTCTCAACCGGCGCAACTTCGAGACATCCAGATGTTCGAACGTATCGCGAATGCGAAACACAAACAATCCCATCAGGAAAACGCCCATCAGCAAATCGAAGAAGATTCCGATCTCAATCACCAGCGGCATGCCGAACGTAGTCGTCAGCGCCGACAGGAGAATCCCGTTCTCAAGCACCAGCAGCCCGATTACCTGCATCAGCGCCTTCTTGCGGCTCACCATCAGGAACGCGCCGGCCAGCAGCAAGGCAATGGCAGCGGCAAGCATGGCTTCGTCCAACTGCAATGTTCTTGCGTACGGCGCAACGGCAAAGAACGACAAAAGAATCAGCACAGCCATAATGAAGACCGACTGCGCCCCCGTCGTCGACGAGGCGACATCTTGCGAGGCCTTGAGATTCCTGACAATGCGAAACAGCAGGTAAGGTATCCCCACCACCTTCACGACAATTACCAGCGCGGCAACGGCATAAGACTCAATCGACTTGTTCGCGTAACCAACCGCCAGAATCTCTGCAGCCATGATCGCCGACTGCGCGCTGAACAGCACGATGCAAGTCGAAATTCGTTTGGCCGCCGCCATCATCAGCAGCGTGACAAACAGAAACACCGCCGATGAAGCCAGTGCCTTTGCGGCCGCTAATTCAATCAGTCCCATACCTCACCTCATCAGCGCCGTAAACGCCACAGCGAGAATGGCCAAAGCCGATGCCATCCCCAGAAAATCCGGAACCAGGTACATGCGCAATTTCGCCATGCTGCTTTCAATCACCGCAATGGCAATCGTCAGCACCGCTAGCTTCAGCACAAACGCCACTGGAGCAAGCGCCATCGCACCAATCGAAGCACTCGTCGCCATCCCCCACGGCGCAAACACCCCTGCAAGCAGAGCCATAATCAGCGTGAGCTTCACCGCGCTTGCCCACTCGATCAGCGCCAGGCTCGGGCCGGAATACTCCAGCACCATCGCCTCGTGGATCATCGTCAACTCAAGGTGTGTTGAGGGATTGTCAACAGGAATGCGCCCCGTTTCAGCGATCGCAACCAGCACCATCGCTCCAAATGCAAAGACATAGACCGGGGACAAATGAAGTGGATTCTGCACCACGGTCGCAAGTACGATGCCCGGCAACGAAATCGTGTGCGTCAAAATCGCCACCGATGTCAAAGCCAACAGCATCGGAGCCTCGGCGAGAGCCGACACCAACGCCTCGCGGCTTGCGCCCAGTCCGCCAAACGAACTGCCTCCATCCATCGCCCCAAGCATCAGGAAGAACCTGCCAATCGCCAGCAGGTAGACAAGAAGAATGAAGTCGCCGCCCACACCAAACAGCGCGGATGCATGCAACACAGGCACCAATGCCGCAGCTGTCACCGTCGCTGCAAACAAGATCACCGGCGCCAGGCGGAAGAGTGGAGAGGCAGTGTCAGGCACCATGTCCTCTTTGCGAAAAAGCTTCAGCAGGTCCACATACGGCCGCCACACGCTTGCTCCGCGCCGGTTCTGCATCCACACCTTCAAGCGCGCATTCACGCCGCGCACCAGCGGTGCGATCGCAATCAGCAGCAACACCTGCATCAGATCGATTGCAAGATTCATGCGAACCTCATAAATACCAGCAGTGCGATCAGTGCCAGAAAAATGTAGAGCAAGTACACTTGCATATTTCCCGTTTGCAGTCTTCGCAGCCGCGCGGCCACTCCAACAATCGCATCCACGGCTGGCTGGTAGAGCGACTTCTCGAACGACGTGGTCCGCACAGAGCGGTAGACAATCGACTTCGGAAAGTAGGGCTCTTGAGCGTACTCGACATCGACCGTCCGATCCGCCTCGTACACTCTTGAAAACACCTTGCGCAATGGCTTGGAAAACGCCGCCGACGAATACTGCATCCTGCTGTTCAATGCCGGCAGGCCGCAGGCCCATGTAGGACTAATGCGCCTGATGCGCCGAACTCCAGCCACCACAATCAGCACCGCACCCACGCAAACCGCGATCAGCGGAAGTGTGTGCGTAATGGGGAACACCGCGTCAGAAAGCGCCTGCGTATGCAGCAACTCTCCCGCTAGCGCCATCAGCGGACTCAGCACAATACCTGGCAGAATGCCGAGGGCCACGCAAGCTGCGGCCAGCAGCGCCATCGACACTTGCATCGAGGTTGCCACTTCCGTTGCTTGTTCTGCCTCCAGACTGCGCGGGCGACCGAGAAAGGCAACACCATAAAGCTTGGCAAAACACGAAGCGGCAATCCCGCCAATCAAAGCCAGCACTCCCGCCATAAGCGGCAACACGATAGCACAGGAGATTCCGGGAATCTCTGCCCCCGCAATGAAACTGCGGAACAGTATCCATTCGCCGGCAAAGCCATTGAACAGCGGCAACCCGATGATCGAGCAGCAACCAATCAGAAACACCGTTCCGGTCACCCGCATGCGTTTCAACAGGCCGCCCAAAAGTTCAACATCGAGCGTATGCGTTGCGTCGGCAACAGCGCCCGCTCCAAGAAACAGCAGGCTCTTGAACAGCGAGTGATTCAGCGCGTGCAACAGCGCCGCGGCCAGCGCCACCGCCGCCCACGCCGGAGCATTGTTGGCCATAAACACAAGCGCGGCGCCCAAGCCAAGATATATGACCCCGATGTTCTCTACGCTGCTATAGGCAAGCAGCCGTTTCAAATCGTGTTCTGTGAGCGCATAAAGAATTCCGAGCAGCCCTGTCACTGCGCCAGCCAGCAAAACTAAATATCCCCACCACGTCGGACCTCCGCCAAGAATGTCGAACGTGAATCTCACAAACCCGTAAATCGCCGTCTTCAACATCACGGCGGACATCAGTGCAGAAACCGGACTCGGCGCGATCGGGTGTGCCTTGGGTAGCCAGAGGTGAAATGGAACAATCCCTGCTTTTGTGCCGAAGCCCACAAACGACAGCAGGAAGATCGCAGTACGCAAACCAACCGGCATCGAAGCCGCGGCAACGCGCATAGATGCGAAATCGAGACCCGCCGCATGAGGAAGAAAAAGGAAAAAACTCGCAATCACCGCAGCCGCGCCTGCGTGCATCATCAGCAGGTAAATGAAAATGTTGTGCAGCCGCCGCTCCGAGTCTCCGTCTATCAGAATCAGGCCCGCCGAAAACAGCGTCATCAATTCCCACCCGAACAGAAAGGCAAACGCGGTTGAGGCAGTGACGACAATCGCCATTGAAAGCACGAACAGCGGCAGAAGCGCCCACATCCAATCGGCTTTCGATCCGCTGTAGTGGCGCTCGACATACGAGATGGAAAACAGTGCAACCGGCGCGCCCACTGCGCAAATGATCAGCAGAAAAAATGCGCTGAGCCGATCGACAGTGAGCGCGAAAGGGAATGGTGTCACCCACGAGAGATCCAGCGCAAGCCGGTCGCCTCGCCAGAAACTGACCCCGGCGACAAATGCTCCAACCAGAAGCACAAGCAGCAACAGCAGCGAGGACAGCCTCCGCATTCTGCTGTCGCGCCGGCAAAACAGCGTCGCTGCCGGAATCATCAGTAGCGCGGCCAGAAACGAATTGAATGCGGCTTGAATCATAACGAATCACGTCTGACCGGCACGAAACCGGCAGTCTGCAATCGGTCGCCCCATAGCGTTCAATAACGCAGAAGCAGCCTTATTTCGCTCCCGATGGGTTGAGCTGTGAAAGAAGATCCCGAACATTGATTAGTTGGTTGTTGAAAATCTCCCGCGCATCGCCGAGCAGTCGAATGATTGCCGGGTCAGATATGGAATAGAAGACATTCTGCGCTTCCTTCCGGGCAACCACGATGTTGCTCTTGCGCAAAACCGCCAACTGCTGAGAGAGCGTGCTCTGCTCCACCATGAGCCGCGCGCTCAACTCGCTTACCCCAGCCTCGCCCGAACACAGCGAATCAAGAATCCGGATGCGCAGCGGGTGAGCCAGCGCCTTGAAGAACTCCGCCTTGAATTGCGACATCTCTGACATTTGTATATATAAATATAACAATATACGCACCCCGGTCAACCCGGCCGGCTGACCAGTTCAACCATCTCCTCGCATCCGACTCCGCCCTCCGTCCCAATCCGGCACGTACTTCCCGAGTAAACTCCCTCATTAAAAAAGACCTGAGTCGCTCTATCCAATGCCGTTCCTTTCATCTATATTCAAAGTTTTTTCAGACTTGTTAGCGAGCATCTGAAAACGTAGTTTTTTGAACATCTGCCGGGTGCTAGTCAGTGGTAGTGATTTCCTTGCCTATCAGGATGCGGTTCATCTTGAGTGGCGGTCGTCGAATAAGCGGGCGGGGAGAATCTCACTGCGCTGCGGCTCGGGGTAATCGATGAGCAGGCGCGAGGACGCGCCGGCACTGGCCGCGCCAAGTCCGTCGAAGGTGCGACAGGCGCTGGCGCCATCGATCACCACTTGTATTCGTTGAGCCCTGGCTACGGCGGCAACAAAGTTAAGCAGCGAAAACGCCAGCAGCAGCCTCATTCTTGTCCATCCATCGTTTCCACTCGCGCTATCGGATACCGCGTGCTCCAAATCCATTGCTATCCCCCTGCTACTTGCGCATTCGAATGATAGTCTCTATCTCTTCCAGGGTTCTTCCTTTCGTTTCTGGCAGGCGGCGATAAAGAAACAACAAACCCAGTAAACAGATGGCCGCGTAGATCCAGAAGGTTCCCGCCGCGCCAAGCGCTGCGTTCAGAATGGGAAATGTGTAGGTAAGAACGAAGCATGCTGTCCATAGAGCAGTAACGGCGATTGAGACGGCGCTACTGCGAATGCGGTTTGGGAATATCTCCGCAATCACAACCCAGGTTGCAGGAGCCAATGACATCGCATAGCATGCAATGGCCGCGAGAACCAGCACCAACATGGGCTTGCCCTGCAAGTGGAGATGGTAAAACGCGCCCAGCAGCGCGTAAATGACCACCAGCCCGGAGACTCCACCTAAAAGCAAGAATCGTCTGCCATAGCGATCAATCGTAGCGAGCGCAACTAATGTGAAGATCACGTTCACTGCACCGGTGACCATAATATTGAAGAGGATGTCAGACACATGGTATCCAGCTGCCGAAAATATTTCTTGCGCGTAGTTAAATATCACGTTAATGCCGCACCATTGCTGCAGAACGGCGAGTACTACTCCAAGGAGCAGCACCTTCGCGAGGCCGGGTGTTGACAACTCCTGCAGCACAGAGCCTTCAGCCTGCCGCTCATTTGCAGACGCTAAATCGAACATCACTTGCTCAGCGTAAGCCGTTCCTCCAAGTCGAGTAAACACATCGAGAGCCTCACGGTTGCGGCCCTGTGATGCTAACCAGCGCGGGCTCTCCGGGACCAGAAGAGTTGCTACAAGAAATAGCGCAGAAGGTATAGCGGTAACCGCAAACATCCAGCGCCATCCCCATTGGCCATTCCACGATAGCAGGATTTCGCGCGCAGTGGCCGCTGCCGGCACGGGCCGGGCGATTAGCCAGTTGACCACCTGCGCAAAAAGAATCCCGAACACAATGGCAAGCTGATTGAGGGAAACCATGCGGCCACGTAAATGCGCTGGAGAAACCTCCGCAATGTACATCGGCGAAATGCCTGAGGCAAGCCCAATCGCATAACCACCAAACATTCTCCACGCCACGAACGCAGTGAAATGTTCGGCCAGTCCTGTCCCTAGCGACGAGGCCGCAAAGATAAAAGCAGCTAGCGAGAGGAGTCTTTTCCTGCCATAGAGATTGCTCAAAGAACCCGAAGTCACTGCCCCAATGAGGCAGCCGATGAGCGCGCAGCTCATCGCCCAGCCTTGAAGCGAGGGCGATTCAAGTTGGAAATATTGTTCATAGAACGGCTTTGCGCCACCTATGACTACCCAGTCATAACCAAAGAGCAAACCACCCAGCGCGCCCGCTGCCGCAACTAACCATACGTATAACGAGCGAGCGGGAAGATTTGTGTCTGTGTTGGCTTTGGAAGTGAAGATCGGCGGTATCATCGCACGGCACGCTCGTTGGTTCTTTCCTGCACTGCACCGGTGCGTCGTTTGAACCAGTCCAGCATATCAGCCGCGAATAGATTGTTTAGATCAATGTCAAGTACTTCTTGCAGAAGGCGGACTGCCGTCTCGACTTGTTCCAATCCGTGGCTTGCCAATGCCGTCAACAGAAGCGATTCAATTTGGTTTCGCTGGCGCAAGTCGTCGTCGAAGAGAAGCAAGTTAGGCAATGAGGTTGCGAAGTAGTCTATCTTCGGTTCCACGTCCGTCATTCTGGCAGCAAACTCAAGAAGGCTCGATAGTAGCGCACGTGCCGACCGCAGGTTGCCCAGCGCCTTCAGACCAAGCGCCTGGAAATAAAAGTGTACGCCGAAGGTTCCAAGCGGCGCCGCCGCCGCACTCCAATGGAGTTTTGCTAGATTTGCATCCCCAAGTTCTTCGGCAGCCAATCCTGAGAAGTAATCCAGATCGCGCTCCAGCGTAAGCAGGTGCTTGCCTTCGCCAAGACTCTCCGGATAATGTCGCGCTGCTTCAAACTGCCAAAGTGAGTCAGACGGTTTTCCCTCACAAAGAGCGGCAATACCGAGGGCCCGACGCGCGTAAACATACTTCCCGGAAACCAGGCCTTCGCCGCCTTCCCATGGACTGAAGCGCCTAGCGCTCAAAAGCTCCAAGGCAGACTGCCATTGCTTGCGCTGATTCAGCAGCGTTATATATTCAATGGTAAGGTCGTCCCTGCGCGCCACATGGTCTCTGTGTTGTTCAAGCGAGCGGAGCCGTTCAGCTGGCGTAGCGAGGCCGGCGCGCTTCTTTAACTGATCCCACTCATAGAGCACGCGCGCATCTTCTGAACTCGCCACAAAGGCGCACTCATACATATGGCCCGCGGCTTCAGCGTTATGAAGTATGTTGAACTCTGCGATGCCCAGGTTCCTGAACGGAATTGAAAACCTGCCGTCCAACTCCACAGAACGACGCCAGCAGCGAATCGCATCGTCATAGCGCCGCTTATCGTAGTAGAGATTGCCGAGATAGTAGTATGCCTTGGCGCTCGACGGATTCCGTTGGATCGCGGCTTCCAGCACAATCATCTCTTCCAAACGCGCAGGAAAACAGTACCGTGCAGACGCAGCCTCTCCCTTTGACGCATATTGGGCTGCTTCGAGCTCGTGTCCGAGTGACGCAGCAAGCCACGACAGGGTAAACCAGAACATCGGATGCTCCCACTGCGCGCTCCGACCACAAGCCTGCAACAAGACATAGGCATCGTCGCGAAGGCCAGACCATGCGAGTTCGCAGGCGACATCGAGCAAGGTCTGGATATCGCCCTCAAGCGCTGTGACGAAGGCACACAAATCCTGATCCTCGCGAGTCAGCAAGAAGCGCTCAGCCATCATGCGAAAGCTAAGCAGATCCATCGCCAAGGTTTCGCCAATTACAGTCAGTGCTTCGGTTTTGCGACTCGTGCGACGTAGCAATGCGGCCTTTAGCGCCCGCGCGTTCAGATTAGCAATGTTGGTTAGTAGACTACGCTCGACTTGCTCCAAAGCAAGGCACAGGTTGCCGCGTTCCGCGCTGATCGACGCCAGCGCGTAGTATCCGGCACTCTGCCAAGCATAATTCCATACCGACTTGTGAAAGGCGTCGTACGCATCGGCACTCTTACCCTGATACCGGCACGCGAGACCGAGGTTATAGTACGATTCCCCGTCGTACGGATTTGGATTCCTGCTGGTGAGACGGCGGATGGCGCGCGCAAAGTGCCCCTCAGCCTCGCCAAACTGGCCCTTACGCAAATACGTCAGACCCAGAGCATTGTTCAAGCGGAAATCGTTGGGATCGCGCTTCAAACCTTCGCTCCAATAGACCTCGGGAGACCGCGTCGCGTAGCGATACTGCTGCAGATGCAGCCCGATCAGATACAGTTCGTCCGTGCTCACTATTTCTTCGGGAGGCGGTGGCTCCGTGGCCGAATCAGGCAGCGTGCGGCTGGACGGCGTTTCCGGTTGGTACGTAATCATTTCCGCGCCGCTTGCGTCCATGACGGATAGTCGGTACTCTTCGGGCCTGACTCCGGATGATTCTACCGTTCTTGTGTACGGCTGGCCCAGATTTAGTTCGAGTTCTTCCTCCAGAATTGGTCTTCCATTCCGGGTGAGTACAATGCGTACAATCCGGCGCGACGTAACGCAGACACCTGCAATAACGCTCGTCGCCTCGAATTCCAGATTTACCGCAGCGTGCGTGTTAGCGTTCTTCGCTGGCCCGATCTTCTGAATTGGGTACCAATACTGACTGAAGGTCTTGGTCTCATAGGGTTGGAGCCAGGAGAAATCAGGCTAATTGTCGGTATAGGCTCCGGCCATCAACTCCATATACGGACCATCTTCATCGGTAAGGTTCCTGTCCCAGGCGTAACCGAATTCCGCATTGCCCCAGGTCCACATCTTCTTCCCAGGCGCCACGTGATGATTCGATGTTTGCACAAGGCCGGCCTAGCGCGCATGATCATATGCTTTTGGAATTCCTCCACAGGCACTCCTTCCGCTGCCTGCTTGAGAACCGATACAATCTGCTTCACTCAACAACTTCTTCTTCATCGCAAAATATCGCCGCCCTGAACAGCGGCCGGTGTTGCCGAAATATTATCCCCGCCATTGGCCCTGTTCAAGCCGCGCCATACAAACCAACTCCAGGGTTCGGCGAACACCCGTATCCCCTTCCACTGGGCCATCTGAAAACTGGTTGAACGGATGTGGCTTCCAACTGTCCCGAGAAGTATCCGGATGGGGATTATTGGCAGAAGGAAGGTTTGTTTCGATGGGATCGTCCGCCTCTCCCATTTTGTAGATCACCATGTCCAGGGAGGGAACCACATACATGGCGCACCCTCCCGCGCCTGACTTGAAGTAAGCATCACGGGGAACACGAGGCACATGGCCATCCGCATTCATTTCGAACATCAGGCTGAACGGAGAATGCGGGTTGAAGGGCGACGGCTGACTCAACAGTTCCACGTACCTACGTGGCACAAGCTGTTTGCTCCCCCACATTCCTCTGTTCAGGAGCATATATCCGAAACGCAAAATATCGGTTGAGCGAAGCGCGATTCCCGCCTCCCCCGGCGTATGGGGTAAATCTCCATTTGCCAGGTGGATTGCATAACCCCAGGCGCCAAAACCCATAGGCCTGGCCAGTCGTTGGTTAATAAACTCCTGCAATTCCATCCCTGCGACGCGACGCAGAATCATCGACGCAACATGAGGATCGCGCCCATAGAGATATCCTTCGCCTGGAGACGTCCACATCCGTCCGTGCACCGCGCTGCCATCCTGACTCTCTATCGGGTCGTAAGCTGAATCGCCAGAGTACCAGGACGGTACATCTACATTTTCACCATGAACGATTCCAGTAGAACGGCCGGCCGAGGGAGGAACCTGAGATCCTGCTGAAATGAAATTTGCTCTCGATATTCCCGACGTCATGGTGAGCAGGTTACCGATTCGAATATCCGCCATGCGTTGATCGTCCAGCGGGAATGCCTCAGGCAGGAAATCTCTTGTAAAGACCTTCTGGGCAAGGCTATCGGGGAAGACGTCCTCGTGCTCCGACAGCATAATTCCGCAGGAAACACTTGTAAACATTTTGCCGATGGAATGCATGTTCGGGCGAGCTTCTCGGCTCGCTCTTCCGAAGTATCTTTCGTACACCAAATAGCCATGGCGCAAAACGAGCAATCCACCATGCCGGCAACTCGTTTTGATATATTCAAAGGCATCGTCCAGACGGGTCTTTTCCAACCCGCCAACCACGCGAGTCATAGAGTCCAGGTCTACTGTTCGCCAGCCTCCTTGAGCATCGGCTGGCGGAACATAAGGCGTCTCATTAACGCCTGCGCGGGCCGCGAGATTCAGAAACGGCAAAGCAATCGGGAGGGACATCAACGTTCTACGGGTTAGTGTCACCAGTCACTCTCCGTGCTTAAGTCCTCGGATATTCAGTGCAGAGCAAACGAAACGGCGGTTCGTCTTCCACAATTTCTGGATACCTGGGCAGCGGCTCTTTGAAATGGTTGTCTGCATCATCATCGTTGACTGAAGACACCTCTCCAATCAGACCATGACCCTCCACTGCATAAAACGTGTGGTAAAGATAGGGCGTTAATGTAATGGACTCGCCTGCGCCCAGAATCACCGTGCCTCCGGCTTCGACTCGCCGTTGCACGCCGTCGCACGTCACGAAAACTGGGGTAGACGCAAATCCACCGTCGTCGGATGAATTATAGAGTTGCACCGCCAGTTTGCCTGCCCCCTTGCCGCCTCTGTTGATGATGTCTTCCGTCTTGCGGGCATGGTAATGAAAGGGCGTGACCTGATCTTGCCTGACAAGCATTATTTTTTCCGCGTAGGTTTTTGACCCCACGCTGCCGGACCGGGTTCCATTCCGAAGCGTAAACAGCGTCAGTCCGAGGAAGTCAAATTGCCCGGAGTTGAAATCGGTGACGTCCCACCCCAAGCGACTAGCGCAAATCTCATCTGTTTCATTGCCGAGCCGCCGCCATTGTTCAGGAGTCCAATCAGCGTAGGGCGGCAAAATAAAGCGGTTCTCAGCAAAAAATGTGCTGGCTTCAAGAATGGCTCGATTAATCGCTGATCTCTTCACGGGGTCTTCCTTCGATGAGAATTGTAAGGAGCCGGGCGGCGGATCTCGATGGCAAACTCACAACGCCACTGACGTTTTGCGGAATGAAACACACGCCCAAAGGGTCGGACCGTGAATGAGTAGCGAAAGCGAAGAGAGAGGGGCTAGTCACAACCCGGCAATCTTCCATCCATCCTTGTCCTCCAAGTATTCTCAATCTCTATTCGTTCGTATCGATTGCCCAATACGGCTCCTAGTTCTTAGCCCCAGAGTGCATCCACGCGTCATTTGGATAGACTTTATCGACATTTGCCGGTGTAACAAGTTCATGTTGCGTAAAAACCGCAGGGGGCACGCACTTTTTCTCCAGGATTTCCAAGGCGAGTTTGATAAGTTGAGCCCCATAGGCTTCTGGAAAATAGGCAACTGTGCCGATAAGCCTGGTGGAAGGTCTTCTTAACTCTCTCCTGGCTTCAATGCTCGCAGCTTGGCCTACAATTGCACACTCCTTTTCGAGGCCTATCTCGCGAAATGCCTGCAGGACAGCGAGTGCGGCGGAATCGTTCACGGCTCCTACGAGCACCTTCCTTGCCTTGTGCCGCCGAAGGTGCTTTCGTATGATATCGAGCGTTACATCAAACTGGCCTCCCTTGGTGTCGTAGTGACAAGAGAGAATCTTTCTGCTCTCGGGCATGCACTCGTTCAGTCCGTCGCATATTCCAGTCAATCGACTGTTCAAAAGTGGCCCCGCGGCATCTACTCCCAAATACATCACCTGCTCAGCCTTGCCGTTCCAGGTCTTAAGGGCCCATCGGGCAAGATATCGTCCTGCAATGCGCCCTGCCTTGTAGTTATCGGCACCAAAGTAAAAGGAACCCGGGTGGGGGATATCGACTGCAATGAACGGAATTCCTGCGTCCAGGAACTTCGCGCCAATCTGGGAGGCCACGTTCACGTTGATTTGTGAATCGATGACAAGATCAACTTTTTCAGCGACAAATCGTTCTGCATTCTCCAAGGCTACTCGGGGGCTGAACTGATTATTCAGAACCACAAGGTCTATGTCAGCAGCGCTCGCGGCGCTCATCAGGCTATCGGTAACGATTCCTGTAAATGGAAGCAAGTTACTTTGGGAGGCATATCCAAGGCGGAATCTTCTGGTAAGCACCGGCTGCAAACGGGACTGATATCCTTGTTTGCCGACACGATCGACGAGTCCTGCTTCCACAAGAGTTTCGAGCAGACGAAAGACTGTTCCTTTGTCGAGTTTGGTGCGTTCAGCGACTGCTCGCAGAGTCAGGACCTCATGCAAAGAAGAGAAAGCCTTTAGGATAGCTGCTGCCCGTATCACCGACCTGACTGTATAAGACCGTTTTTCAGGCCTGTGTGCTCCCGCTTGCAGAGTGCTGGACTTCATGCAGCAAAATCTTACAGCAGCAACGCTGAGGCTGACAATCCGCTTGAAACAGTTATTTCCCGCCCCAAAAAACGACGCGGGTTGCGCAGCCGCGCTTCTGGAATTCATTTCACCCAGCGAAACGCGCGGCAATCTGGCTTTTGCCGTTCAGTGCTCCCTCCGCTTGGGTTATCATGCTCTTTCAGCACACATTGGATACTCGATGGGCTGAGTACAAAATCAGCCGCTTAAGACAATGGCTGGAATTCCCGCGTTTTGCGTCTGGTGTTGGCTGTTTACGGAGACACGTGGAAAAGACTCTTGACGTTAAGCTCGCGGAACTGAAAAAGAACCCTACTTCCCGAGTGTTCATTTTGGCGGATGCTAAGGATGCTGACATGGCTTTCGGCATCTCGTCGACTGGGCGCAATCCCGAAGGAAGGCTGCGATCGCTAACCGAATACCGCGCTCAAATGCGACAAATCGTCTCACAGGGCATGGTGGACATCATGCTGATGTCGGCCAGCACCTCAGAAATACTCACGATTCAAGAGCGGATATTTGAATCCTCGGCCGTGACTCCTGCGGTGCGCGCCAACGACACGACGGATGTGCACATTGTTCGCGGAGCACGATATACGGAAGCCCCTTCGCAACCATTTGCTACAGCCACGCTCGACCACATCCAAGCCGGCAAGAGTTCGTGCACCGACGCGGAGCGCTGTCTGGGCGCTAACCTGGGACTTTATTCTGTCACATTCAACAACGATCCAGACCGCGATCTCAAGGTTCTTGAAACTTACAAGGCGTTCCGACTCGAAGCTGAGGAAAAACACTTCAGTCATTTTCTAGAGGTGTTTCATCCCAATGTTCCGGCCAGCATCCACGGCATTGCGCCGGAGAAGATTCCATACTTCGTCAACGATCATATCGTGCGGCTGCTGGCGGGAGTGCCGTCCGCCGGAAGGCCACGCTTCTTGAAAATTCCTTATGCGGGCCCCAAGGCTCTGGAAGAGCTGTGCGCATACGATCCCTCGCTGGTGGTGGGCGTATTGGGCGGCTCGGCAGGAACCACGCACGATGCATTCAACCTGATCTATGAAGCGAAGCGCCATGGGGCTCGTGTAGCGCTATTCGGCAGAAAGATCAATGCGGCCGAGAATCAACTATCGTTTGTTCAATATCTTCGACTGGTAGCGGACGATCAGATATTGCCCGTAGAAGCAGTGAAGGCATATCACGGGGCGCTCCAGGCATTGGGGATACCTCCACGCCGCAGTCTCGGACAGGATTTGGAACTGACTCTCGCATTTGCAAATTATGGGGGCAGATAGACCTTCATCAGCCAGGAGCATTTCACGTCCTGGAAATTTGGAGAGCATTCGCGCCCTATCGATTGCCGTCTTGAGATGATCGACGGATAGAAAGCATGTATGAATAAAAAGTATGACGTGCTTGGAGCCGGAATTGCAGCGGTGGACGATCTGATCTATGTTTCAGATTTTCCCGCTGTCGATTGCAAGATACCAATTCACGCCAGCACACGCCAGGGTGGAGGACCGGCCTGCACGGCCATTGCCGCAGTTGGCTCTCTCGGAGGACGTGCCGCCTACGCGGCCCGCTTCGGAGACAACGATCTATCGAAATTTATAGGGGCTGCATTGCAGCACCATGGAGTCGATACCTCTCCTATCCGCGACGACCCGGCCGGCGGACCGTACCACAGCATCATTGTGGTTGATGGCACGGGGCATCGCAATGTGTTCTACGACCCGGCGCTTTATCGGGTCGTTGCTGCAAACGATTTACCAGACTCGCTGATTCAGTCTGCAAGGCTGTTTCTTCTCGACCATCTTACCGAGCCCTCTCTTCTCCCAGTTGCAGAGAAGGTTCGCGGTCTGGGAGTGTCGATCTTGGGGGACATTGAAGGCCAATCTGAATCTGCAATAAATCTCGCCGCGCTGACAGACTATCTGATTGTTCCAAAAGCCTTCGCTATCTGGGCAAGCAACGCTCTGAATCCGCGCGACGCTTGTGCGTTTCTCGCCCACACACCTCGGGAAGCGACTGTTCTGACAGATGGCTCGCACGGCGGCTTTTTCAGTACGAGAACGAACAAGGAGGTGCGACATTTCCCGGCCTTCGCGGTTGACGCCATCGATACCAATGGATGCGGAGATACGTTCCATGGGGCTTTCGCCCTGGCGGTCGCCCGTGATCTCGCAATCGAGGAGGCAATTACATTTGCTTCGGCGGCTGCTGCGCTCAAAGCCGTGGCGGCCGGTGGGGAGCGCAGGGGATGGGATGCACTTCCCACGCTGGATGAAGTGTTCGGTTTTCTCCGGACAGCGCTCGATGAACCTGAGAAATCGGCATTGTTGCAAAAGTTCGATTTGTTAAGAGATCCTGCGCAATCGACAAGATGAGAGAACTCCTTGCTACAGATCTGCACTCACCTGAAGATCAAGCGACAGCGCTTCGCACTTAACAACTACATCGAAGGCGTTGAAGCGACGAATGAAAGCTTTACGATACTGGTCTTGTCGGAGAGATTGAACTAATGAAGGCGCGGATTCGATTTGAACGGTGGACTGCGAACTTAGTAATGGCGCTGCTATTGATTGTTATTGGCAGACAGAGTGCATTATTGGGCCAACAGACTGGCGATCTTCTGACGCCTCCGCCCGCGGACACTCCGCATCTGAATGGTCCGAAGCTGTATGGAGCGCGGCCAGGCCATCCATTTCTCTATCGCATTCCCTGCACGGGAGTGCGGCCCATGCGATTTTCCGCCGATCGTCTTCCTGGCACGCTCAAGCTGGATCGTCGCTCTGGCATCATCACCGGCAGCGCCCCGCAACAGGCCGGTTCGTATGCAGTAACGTTGAGGGCCTCCAATCGACGCGGTAAGGACAGCCGTTCGTTTCTGATTGAAGTGGGGGATCGGATCGGCCTGACCCCGCAAATGGGGTGGAACGATTGGTACATATTCTATGACCACATTACGGACGGCGATGTGCGGACGGCCGCAGCCGCGATGATCTCCTCGGGGATGGCCGATTTTGGCTACCAGTATGTCGATATCGACGACGATTGGATGAGAAGGCCTGGTTCACAGGACCCTGCTTTGAAGACGCCTGTTCGCGATGCGCATGGGATGATCCTCCCCAACAGCCGCTTCCCGGACATGCGCTCGCTGACCGACTATATTCACTCACTTGGGCTGAAAGCCGGCATTTATTCCTCTCCCGGCCCTCTGACCTGCGGACGATCTGAAGGCTCTTATCAGCACGAGGAGAACGATGCGCACAGTTACGCCGATTGGGGCTTTGACCTGCTCAAGTACGATTGGTGTTCCTACAGCCGCATCGCCACCGGAAAGACACTGGACGACTTCAAAAAACCATACAAAAAAATGGGCGCTCTGCTTCATGGGCTTGATCGCGACGTCATCTTTAACACCTGCCAGTATGGAATGGGCGATGTGTGGAAGTGGGGACGCGAGGTCGGCGGGCAATCCTGGCGAACCACAAACGATGTGGGATTGGCGCCAAATGCAACTCTGCCGGGATTTTATGAGGTGGGCTTCGCCAATGCGGCGCTCAGTCAATACGCTGGTCCTGGTGGGTGGAACGATCCCGATTACATCCTCATCGGCACCGTGGGCGATTCCACAAACTCTAAAATCCCAGTCCGGGTTAAGTCCCTCACGCACGACGAGCAATACAGCTATATGTCGATGTGGTCTCTGATGGCTTCGCCTCTCATATTCTCTGGCGACATGAGCAAGCTAGATGCGTTTACGCTCAATGTGCTGTGCAACTCTGAGGTTATCGATGTCAATCAGGATTCGTTGGGCAAGCAAGCTGCCATTGTGCGGAAGACCGCGGACCAATTCATTCTGGAGAAGTCACTCGATGACGGGTCGGTTGCCGTAGGCCTGTTCAACCTGACCAGCGCGCCACGGTCCATTTCGATCAACTGGAAGGAACTTGGATTGAGCGGCAAACAAACGGTGCGCGATCTCTGGCGCCAGCATGACCTCGGATTATTTTCTGGCCTTTTTTCTACGCAAGTGCCGGGCCATGGAGTCACGATGGTGCGGCTGATTACTGCCCATAGCCGTTGAGAGATGTGGGCAAAAGAAGAATTGCGCTTGTAAATAACCCTCTGCACCGGCCGGTAGAAGACAGACAGGCCGAGGCCAGAGCTCGAAAGAGGCATCGATGAAACCGACGAGACGGGAATTTGTAAAACTTGCAGTGGGAGTTGTCGCAGCAGCAGAACAACTGCCTCGACTTGGAGCCCAAGCCGGAGATACCGCCCAGGACACTGATCCGAAATTGGAATACCGTTCTCGATTCCTGCATGTACAGATGGCCACCGATCAGCCGAACATTGCCGTGCTCTCGGTCGATTCGCTGGGGCAAAACAATCTGGACGGCAATGTCATGCTGCCCGTGCCGCCTGTGAGACGAGCTTACCTCGCCTCTTGCACCGGCTCAATAGTTGAATACCGTTTGCCGGGAACAAAGGGCGATCCGGCATGGAGTTTCAACTTCAGCGAGTCTGGCATGGTTGTCCGAACAACATATTCTGCCAACAACCGACACGAAGCTCTGATTCTCAATTTTGATTCCATCAGCAGTCATGCCACTTTGCTTGGACTTGTTGATGACGAGGGGGCAATTTCCTTGCCCGCGCTTTTACACTTTCCGGTGCGGGGTACCATTCGCATCACAACGAGTGCTCCGAATGTAAGCCTCGGCTACGATGCGTCGCGTCGCACGGAAGATTTTGTCCGTGTCAGCTTTCCGCCCGCGACCAGGCGACAGCCGCAGATTGAATATCGGCTTGACGTAACCTGCATCTACCCTCATAACGCAAATATTGAAGCAGATCCAAAGTACGATGGATACCGCCGCGATTTTCTGAGCATTCTCCAGCTCAATCCTCGGCGGCGCGCGCTGGCTAATAACTCCGCCAGTGACACTTGCGCCGACACTGTTTTTGAATATGCAATGATGGCTGTTTCCATACCGCCTCTTGCCGAAGGCTTGAGCGCGCTTGATCTCATCCGGCAGACTTTGGACCGCTACATTGGCGGCATGGCTGCCTACGGGATGAAGGAATATAAGAACACTCCCATGCTTGCCTACGACTTTCTGGATAGTTACCCATCGCTGGTGATCGCAGCAACCACGTATGTGCAGGCAAGTCACGATGAGGCGTGGAGCAAGCGTAACTATTCGGTCCTCCAAAGCTGGGCCGACAAACTGATTGAGGCAGACGTGGATGGCGATGGGCTGATGGAATATCCACTGAGCGGAAACTCCGGTTCCTGGCCAGCACAGTATCTTGTGCGACCTTCCAGCTGGTGGGACACAGTTGGCTTTGGACACAAGGACGCATACGCGAATGCGCTCGCCTACAAGGCATTCGAGGGCATGGCGGAACTTGCGGCGGAGTTGGGTAATTCCAGCGACGCAGCCAGCTACAAAAGCCGCGCGGAAAGAGTGAAGAACACTTACTACAGAACGTTCTACAATCCCGCGACGGGCGTGCTGGCAGGATGGAAAAGCTCTGACGGCAAACTGCACGACTACTACTTTTTATTTGTGAGCGGCGTTGCCGTTACCTACGGACTCGTAACACGCGAGCAGGCGAACAAGATATGGGACAGGCTGTTGGCAAAGATGAAGGAAGTTGGGTATAACCGCTTTGACTTGGGACTTCCAGGCAACCTGATCCCGATTCGGCGGGAAGACTATGTGATCGCAGAGAAGAGATGGGGCGGACCGCAGAAGGCAGATGGCTCCGACACCTTCCAAATTTATGAGAACGGTGGCGCCTCCGCATGCTTTGCTTACTTCACGATTCGCGCACTGCAAATTCTGGGAAGAAACGAAGAGGCCGACGCCATACTCCAGCCTATGCTGAAGGGATTCAAAGAAGGGCACTTCCAAGGAAGTGGCCCGAATGAAACCACCTATGACTGGACCGCTTGGGATGGCAGTCCTCATGGCTATGAGGGATTGCTGGTGGACAACTATCTGACCCTGCTCGCAGCCGTGCCGCCGCATGGACAAAAACAATGAGTCAGACACACACCTCCGTGGGGCGCGCGAAACCGTAGCGTGATCTCACCCTAATAATTCCTCAACCTTGCTTCAGTAATGATCATCAGAGAACGGCATGCTGTTCCTACGCAATCTTGAGAGGACAGAACTTTGAATTGGAATCGAAGGGAGTTTTTGCAGACTTCCGCAGCTACAGCGGTAGCTTGCCGTGTGAGCCCGCTTCGCGCTCTGGCAGGTCAGGTCAACAGGCTGCGCTGGTTTCAGGAAGCCAAGTTCGGCATGTTTATCCACTGGGGTCCGTACTCGGTGGCAGGTGTCGAGGCCTCCTGGTCCATATTGAAGCCGACAGCTGAGATCAGCGAAGCCGAATATCACGCGCTTCCCGCTCGCTTCAACCCCGCGCACTTCGACCCTCAAGCATGGATCGCACTGGCCCGTTCTGCCGGACAGCGCTACATGGTCTTCACCACAAAACACTGTGACGGCTTTTGCATGTTCGATTCCAGCTACACCAACTACAAGATCACGCGAACACCGTATGGCAAGGACATTACCCGGCAGTTGGCCGACGCCTGCCACTCGGATGGGATGCCGCTGGGCTTTTACTATTCGCCGCCGGACGTCAACCATCCCGCCTTTCGCGATACGTCCAAGCCCTGCTCCACCAACTATCACGGTGAACCGGAACGGCAAGAGTGGCCGCTGTATCTGGACTACATGGGCTTGCAACTCGATGAGTTACTCACTCATTATGGTCCGGTGGCAACAATGTGGTTCGATTGGTTTGATTCGGTAAACATGAGTATGCAAGAGCGCTACGACGGCCAGCGCTTTCTCGACCAGTTGCGCCACTTGCAGCCAGCGATGCTGGTGAACAACCGTCTTGGCATTTCAGCCGACTTCAGCACTCCGGAACAGGTTATCCCCAAGGCCATTCCGGTAAAGGGTGTCCGGATGGACAGTCTAGTCCACAGTGCAACGGACAAGATGACAAGCGCCGTACCACGGCCCGATGAGTTTCAGCCTTGGGAGACGTGCATGACTATCAATAACACGTGGGCATACCGGCCCAAGGACCGCAACTTCAAGTCGTCCGAAACGCTGATTCGCTCGTTGATTGAGGTCATCAGCCGCGGCGGCAACTTGCTGCTGAACGTTGGGCCGCAGCCGGACGGCCAAATCCAACCGGAGTTTGTGGTGCGCCTGCAGGCAGTGGGCGAGTGGGTGCGGCACAATGAAACAGCCATCTACGGCAGCACGTACGGCCCCATCCAGGGCCAGGGCCCCTACCGCACAACCTCGCGCGGCGTAAGGCTGTTTGTGTTTGTGATGGATGAGAATGCATCGGAGGTAAAGGTTAGTGCGATCGATCGTCCTGTGCACCAGGTCAAACTGGTTGCTACAGGAAAGTCGCTGACCTTTCAGACAAGTGCTAAAGGAATAAGAGTTCCAATAGACAAGACACTTTGGGAGCATGGTATTCCGGTGTTGGAGTTGTGTTAGCGCGTCTTGTCAACGGAGTCGCTGTGTCTTATGGGCTTGTGACACGCAAGCATGGGCAGGAGCAATGAGTCAGACACACACAACCGTCGGAGCACGCGAAGTTGCGGCGCGGTCTCAACCAGATAACTCCTCAACCTTGCATCCGTACTGATCAGGGATACGGCATGCTTTTTCGTACGCAATCTAGAGAGGACAGAACCATGAATTGGAATCGAAGAGACTTTCTGCAGGCTGCCGCGGTGACAGCGGTAGGTGGCCGCGCGGCCACACTTCACGCCCTGGCCGGCGGAACCGACCGGATGCGCTGGTTTCGCGAAGCCAAGTTCGGCATGTTCATCCACTGGGGTCCGTACTCGGTGGCGGGTGTTGAGGCTTCCTGGCCCATCCTTCGCCCCAAGGGCGAGATCACCGAAGCTGAATACCGAGCTCTGCCTCAGCGTTTTAACCCGGTCAATTTCGATCCCCGCGCGTGGATTGCACTTGCAAAGTCCGCCGGCCAGCGCTACATGGTCTTCACCACCAAGCACCATGACGGCTTCTGCATGTTCGACTCCCTCTACACGAGCTACAAGATTACGCGCACGCCCTACGGCAAGGACATTACGCGGCAGTTAGCCGACGCCTGTCACTCGGATGGAATGCCGCTCGGCTTCTATTATTCGCCGCCGGATATGAATCACCCGGCATTTCGTGACACATCCAAACTCTCCGCCATCAACTATCACGGAGAGCCTGAGCGCCCGGAATGGCCGCTCTATCTGGATTACATGGGCCTGCAACTGGACGAGTTGCTCACTCGTTATGGTCCGGTGGCCGAGATGTGGTTCGACTCGGTCGAAGTGAAAGTGCAGGACCAGTACGACGGCCAGCGCTTCATCGATCAGGTCCACCACCTGCAACCGGCCACCCTGGTCAACAACCGCCTCAACATCTTCGCCGACTTCAGCACTCCCGAACAGTTCATCCCCAAGTCGATTCCGGTGAAGGGCGTGCGGATGGACAGTCAAGACCGAACCTCCGCAGACAAAATGGACAGCTCTGTCCCCAAGCCGGAAGACTTCGAACCTTGGGAGGCGTGCATGACCATCAACAACTCGTGGGCGTACAAACCCAAGGACCGCAACTTCAAGTCGCCCGATATGCTGATTCGTTCGTTGATCGAGATCATAAGCCGCGGCGGTAACTTGCTGCTGGACGTGGGCCCGCAACCGGACGGCCAAATCCAATCGGAGTTTGTGGAGCGCCTGCAGACAGTGGGCGAGTGGACACGGCGCAATCAGGCAGCCATATACGGCAGCACGTACGGCCCCATCCAAAACAAGGATACTTATCGCACAACCGCACGCGGCGCAAGCGTGTTTGTGTTTGTGATGGATCAGAGCGCCACCGAAGTGAAGATCAGTCCGATCAATCGTCCGGTGCATCAGGTGAAACTGGTTGCTACGGGCAAGCCACTGAACTTTCAGACAAACGGCAAAGAAATAAGGGTTTCTGTGGACAACGCATTTTGGGAGCATGGTATTCCGGTGTTGGAGTTGCGTTAGCGCCTGCGGATAGGCTCTCACGAAAATGGGAACATGCAATGACAACGAATCCCAGGGAATTTGGAGAATGGCAATGAGAAACGCAACGGGGACTCTGATCAGCAGAAGAGAGCTGATTCGAACAGGAGCGCTGGTAACGTCGGGCTGTGCCCTTATGCCCTGGGGATTCGCTGGAGCTTCAGAAACGCAGGAGACGTCC
This sequence comes from uncultured Occallatibacter sp., assembly GCA_964419175.1. GTDB lineage: Bacteria > Acidobacteriota > Terriglobia > Terriglobales > Acidobacteriaceae > Telmatobacter. Next base: position 46,039 of record CAYQOQ010000003.1, read on the forward strand.
AACGGTGCGGACGCGAGTCAGTCCTGGACTATCGGCAACGATCGGATACAGAGGCTTATAACCTTCCAACCAAAATCGGGACTCTTCACGGAGCAATTCTCCGATCTGGCGACGCAGACGGATTTCACTTTTCTGGGCAAGAACCGCGCGGGTGTGGGACAGGAGTTTTCGTTCCTGTGCGACGGGCACAACTGCGCGGGAACAAATGCTACGTTCGCCTTGCTTGGCGCCGATGAGAGCCCTCTGCCCAACGGCAAGTCTCTCGCCGTGAGGCTGCGCCACAAAAAACTAGCTCTTGAAGTGTCCGTAATTTACACCTGCTATAACGGCCATCCAGCGATTCGTAAGCATCTGGTGTTGCACAATATAGGTGCGCTCGCATTGCGCATTTCGCACCTGAACATCGAATCCATCAACCTTGCTCTCGGATCGGCAAATGAGACCACGCTGCTAACGCAATACGGCACAATTCCGCGCGAGACGTTCTATACAGGCCGCTCCGAGGATGCGGGGTTGCTGGTTGCCAATGGATTAACGGGCAATGGCATCGCTGTGCTCAGCGAGGTTCCAGGATATATGAAGCGCACCGAGATCGACGGCTTTTCCAGAACGGACCATGTGCGGATCGGGGTTTTGTACGACACGGATCTGATGCCCTTCGAGCGCACACTCGCCCCCGGCGAAGCATTCACCACGGCCAGCGCGTCCCTAGTGGCGTTTCGCAAAGCAGATGGCTTCAACGATCCGCAATGGTTGCTTCCTTCGTACTCGGCGCAGATTCTGGAGCGGCGCGTCGACCGGCAAGGACCGCCGTGGATCTACAACACATGGGAACCGTTCCAACGGAAAATCAATAGCGCCATCGCGCTTGAACTGATCGATGCGGCGGGCGCAATGGGAATGGATATCTTCACCATCGACGATGGATGGCAGAAGGAGTACGGCGAGAACACGGTGGACTTGGCCGCATTTCCAAAAGGGTTGCAGCCCATCATCGAGGCCGTGGAAGCCAAGGGAATGAAGCTCGGTCTGTGGCTTCCACTTGCAGCCATTGGAACCTCGACCGCGGTCTATCGCGACCATCCGGAATGGGCGGCGTTCGACCAGGAAGGCAAGCCCAAGATCACCGTGACAGCGGCGGGCCCGAAGGCTGTGATGTGCATGGCCTCCGCATTTCGAGAGACCGCGGCCGCCCGCGTTATCGACGCCATCGAGCGATTCCGCCTGGCCTATGTAAAGCTCGACCTGACAACTATCTTCAATGCCTACGGCGAAGCCCCGGGCTGTTGGGGCAAGGGCCACGAACATAGCAACTGGGCGGAATCGCTCAACCGGATTTATGAAGGCATTTCGTTCGTAACACAAGCGGTTTACGAGAAACATCCAGAGGTGCTGATCGATTTGACCTTCGAGCTTTGGGGTCAGAAGCACATTATCGACGCGGGGTTGTTGGCGGCGGGCGATCTGGACTGGATGAGCAACGTGGACGACTCCCAGCCGAACTCCGCGGGCCCACTGCAAGCGCGGCAGTTGCTCTATCAGCGAGCAGCCACAATGCCTGCCGAGTGCATGTTGATCGGCAATCTGCATGCAGACTTGCCAACGATTCAGGAGACCTTTGCGACAGCCATCGGATCAGCGCCCGTGCTACTAGGCGACCTTCGCAAGCTGAGCCAGGACGATCGGCAGTGGTACCACGAAAAGATCCTCTGGTTTAAGAATCTGAGAAACACCACGAAGATTAGCGAAAGCTTTTTCCCACTTGGCAGTTGGCTGCAGACCACCCCGGCTGCTTGGGACGGTTATGCACGGCTGGCACACAGCGGGAATGGCGTGATTGCACTTTTCCGCAACAAATGGAAGGGAGCGGCTGCCCTTGTGCAGTTACCCTTGATGCCTACGGGGAGATACAAGCTGAGTTCCATCATTACCGAAAAAGATCTTGGCGTCTTTGAAAAGTCCAACTGGGTACACGGCATACCAGTTCGATTTGCAGAGGCACAGACCGTCGAAGTTCTTGAGGTTACCGTAATCAGTGCGTGAGCGGGCGGTTACGCACGAATGCTCCAACTCTGTGCCTTATCTGTCATTGGGAAATAAAAGCTTGGCCGCGCGCCTCGCGTTTTGCCTGGCAAAACGATGAACAGCAACCAATTCCATGCTTGCAATCAATCTCTGTGCGCGTACTCTTCTCTCTGAGAATGGACGCTCGCCTATCACGCCTGAACCCAGTGCAAGGCGTGGCTAAATTTCAGATTCCTGAGGAGAACAAACATGCCCACGGACGCAGTGGAATTGACGATGTCCTATGCGGAGCGCCTTGAGGCGCTTCGCGCAGCCAAGAGTGCTCAAACGATCGAGAAGCAAGCCGTCCGTGGATCGATGGACTATGACGACCACGGCATCGTCTTACCTCCAGCCGGCGTGCGAGAAATTGTGCATAGCATGAGCGGCTCGGGCATTTCGATCACCGACGTGATCATGAATACTTTTAAGCCGACTCCGAGCGATGACTGCGGCGAGTTCTTTGGCCCGCGCGCCTGCGGCGAAAACTTTCGCAAACTGTTGGAGATGCATCCCACCTATATCGAACCGGAGTCGTCGCTCGCTGGTGGGTACATGGTCAACTTCATGTCCTATCGCAACCTGGGCTGGAAGCCCGACCTGGACTGCTCCGATCTGTTGGCAAGCCACGAGAAATACCATTCGGTTCCTGCAGTGGGAGCATGCCAGCACATGTGCCAGGATCTCGCAATTGGACTGCGCCTGGGCTGGGGCGGCTTGTTGCGCAAGATCGAGAAGAACAGCGTACTGAACCCGGATTCAGAGGATTTCTATGCCGGTCTGCGGCATGTCGTTCTTGGAATGCAGAATTGGATCGCACGTCATGCTGAAGCTGCTCGCGATTTGGCCGAGGCTCGGCCAGAGCTACGCGAGAATCTGCTCCAAATAAGCACTATCAATGAACGCCTGGTCTGCGAGCCGCCACAGACCTTCCGCGAAGCGTGCCAATGGATACTTTGGTACCAATTGGCAGCTCGTATGTACAACGGAAGTGGCTCACTGGGCAAGCTTGACGTTTTGCTTCAGCCGTTTTACGAAGCAGATGCACGCGCCGGCCTGCTCACAGACGAAGAGGCAACCTTTCATATTGCGTGCCTACTGCTGCGCGATACGAGCTACATCCAGTTGGGCGGACCCGACTGCTCAGGAGAGGACGCAACGAGCAAGGTATCTTTTCTTGTTTTGGAAGCAGCGCATCGTTTGCGGATTCCGGCCAACATTGGCGTGTGTGTCGGCAAAGAAGTGGATAAAGGCTTGCTTAAGCGGGGCGTTGAGATACTCCTTGAAGACCGCGGCGGGATGCCCAAGTTTCTTGGCGTCGACAATACGATCTCTGGTTTCGCAGCGTGCGGGTTCCCGATTGAGGATGCCCGCGACCGGGCGTATGCGGGATGCCATTGGAGCGCTATTCCAGGCCGCGAGTACGGCAGTATGGACGTGATCAAAGTAAGCCTCCCTCGCATCCTCGACATCGCACTCCGCGAAATGCTCGCTGACGCAGATGTCAAGCCAAGCGTGGAGGAGTTGTGGACTCGCTTCACCAAACACCAGCAAGCCGCTCTTGAGACAGTCGCGCTCGGAATCGACTATCAATTTGAGCACATGCACGAAGTGTTCCCGGAGATTGTTCTGGATCTGTTGTGTCATGGACCAATCGAAAAAGGGCTGGATGCAAGCCACGGCGGCGTCGAATACTACACCTTTGGCGTAGACGCCGCTGGATTGGCGACCGTTGCGGACTCCTTTGCGGCCTTGCAGGAAAGAATCGATATGCAGCATTGTCTTTCCTGGCCGGAGCTTCTCACCCATATAGACGCGGACTGGGCAGGCCCAGCGTGTGAAATAGCTCGATTGACGATGAAGTACTCTGGAAGGTTCGGCAATGGCGAATCAACTGGCGATGCGTGGGCTGTCCGGATTGCTCAGTCCTTTAGCTCTGCAGTCGTAAAGAACCGGACTCCGCGCGGTCTCAAAATGATTCCCGGCATCTTCTCGTGGGCACTCAATATCCAGCTTGGCAAAAAGCTCGGCGCCACGCCAAATGGCCGCCATGCCAGCGACCCTATCTCGCACGGAGCCAGCCCAGATCCGGGGTTCCGCAGAGACGGGGCAGCGACCGCGATGGCCGTCGCTGTCGCAAAAGTGCAGTGCGGTTATGGAAACACAGCGCCGCTGCAGATTGATCTCGATCCATCACTCACAGACACGCCCGAGAGCGTTGACAAAGTAGCTGCACTGATCCTTGGCCACTTCGATCTGGGAGGGACCCAAATCAATATCAACATCCTCAACAAGCAGCAGGTGGTGGAGGCAGACAAAAATCCAAAGCTCTTTCCCGACCTTGTCGTGCGCGTGACAGGTTTCAGCGTCAACTTCGCAAGCCTATCGCCAGAAATGAGAAAGCTTGTTGTTGACAGACTCATCTGCAATTGATGAGTAGCCCGGCCAGTTCTTGCGTTGATCGGTCAGCGGAGTAGAGAGTTGATAGCCATACCAACAAAACACATCGATCCACTGCAGGTGTCCGGTAAAGCTTCGCCGGTCGGGATCATCTTAGGCATCGAACGCTTCTGTACACGCGACGGTCCAGGCATCAGGACCACTGTCTTTTTCAAGGGATGCCCTCTTCAATGCGCCTGGTGCCACAACCCGGAAGGGCTCAGCAGGCAACAGTCCATTTCATTTGCGCAAGAGACTTGCATCGCCTGCGGTCGGTGCGTCGAGGCGTGTGAGCACGGTGCGCACCACTTGATTGGCGACAGCGGCAATGCGCCTGGATTGCATTCCTTCGATCGCATTCGATGCACTGTATGCGGACGTTGCGCACAGGCCTGCCCAACCGGGGCGCTAGAGGTTGTCGGTAGGCATGTTTCTGTAGATGCCGTGTTGCACGAGGTATTGCAGGATCAACCTTTCTACAGCAGGTCAGGCGGCGGTCTGACACTCAGCGGGGGCGAACCCACGGCTCAAATCGAGTTTGCGCTTGCACTGCTCGAAGCGGCGAAACGCGTGGGGCTGCACTGCTGTATCGAAACGAGCGGATATTCATCGTGGCAGAACTTCGCACAATTGTTGCCATTTGTGGACCTCTTCCTCTTCGACTACAAGGAATCAAATGCTAAGCGTCATCTAGAATATGTAGGGCAATCGAACGAAGTGATTCTGCGGAATCTCAAAGCACTTCACGATCATGGGGCAAAGATACAACTGCAATGCCCAATCGTGCCTGGCTACAATGACCGCGAGGAGCATTTGCAAGCCATCTGCGCTATTGCCAAGAACCTTCCAGGACTTGTAGGAATGCGGCTGCTTGCGTATCACCCACTTGGGACAGACAAGCTCCGAAAGCTTGGCTTCCCCTCTGTAGAAAAACCCTCAGGAGTTCCGAACTTGGACGAGCTATCCAGATGGACGAAAGTTCTCACGGAACAAGGTATCAGGATCGCGACCTGATCCTGCAAGCGGCCGCAGGGCACGAACTCAGGTGAATTCTCACGTTGATGTTTGGTGGAAAGGCAGACAGACCACATTGTGTAAGAGGGTCTATCCATGAGTCAGATTTGCGAAACGGTCCGATGGAAGGACCGCGATGCTATTCGGCTATCGAACGGAGTCGTGGAGCTGACTTCGCTGACTGGCGGAGGGCACCTGGCCTCATTCCGATTCCTTGACGAGGACCGCGGTTCGCTGCAGAACGTTCTTTGGGAGGCGCCGTGGACAACGCACGATCCGAATCGAAGTTGGTCCAAGGAGATGTCTCGACTCTACGGCCCATCTGAGACAGGCAAGTTCCTCGCCGGATTTACCGGACATGCCCTTTGCATGGATTACTTCGGTGAACCATCCGCTGAGCAGGCTGCTGCCGGCCTAAGCCTTCACGGCGAGGCACCATGCAGACGATGGAGTGCAATTGGCGCGGCGGGGTCACAAAAGACTGGTTGCCGATTCGTGGTTGATCTCCCTCTTTCGGGGATGACATTCGAAAGAGATATTTGTTTGGGAAATGACCAGAGCGTCGCATACATTAAGGAAACCGTGTGCAACAAACACGACGTCGAGCGTCTATGTAATTGGGTTCAACACGTCACCTTTGGCTCCCCATTCCTCGACGAAGGATTCGCCTCGCTAATCGCTTCTGCACAGACTGGAATGACATCGCCGTTCGTCTATGACGGCAACTCCCTGCTCCTGAGCAACTGCCGCTTTACCTGGCCATACGTACAGCGTAATTCAGGCAGCAAGCCTGTCGACCTGAGACTTCCGTTCACTGAAAGGGGAAGTGGCTTTCTCGTTGGCGCGAGGCTGGATCCGCGACGCGAGATAGAGTTTCTGGGGGCTATCAATTGGAATCTGCGTCTGGGCGTGGGGTATTGTTTTCGCCGCCGCGACTTTCCCTGGATGACAGTGTGGGAGGAAAACTGCGCGCGGCAGGATGCGCCATGGAACGGAAAGGCTCAAGCTCGAGGCATGGAATTCGGTACAACGCCGTTGCCTCTGCGAGCAAACGGCGGTCTCACAGACAAATGCTTTTCCGATACTCCCAGAGGGTGCGGCATCGCCGCCCATGGAAAGAAAATGGCTCGTTACATCATGTTCCTGTTTGCAGTGCCTACAGAAATGCGTTCTGCTGAAAGTGTTGTACTAACGCACGATGCCATCTCCATTTACGACGCGAGTGGAGCTGTTTCTCTTTCCGTTCCAGCTGAGGGGTGTGAAGAATTTCTTGCTTAATTGAAATAGAACATCTGATCACTCTGCGCGTATCAAAACAATGCTGGGGTTGCTCTTGGATTCGCACTTATGCGATTCCAAGGTTATCCCCGTTTGCGCCATTCATCAATATTGAGAAAGGATTATAGGATGATAGAAATCGACTCCACGGAACTGCTGCAACAGTTCGCAAGCGACAACTATGCCGGCATTTGTCCCGAAGCACGGCAAGGCATAGAAGCGGCGAATCATGGGCACGCAACTTCCTATGGCGATGATCCATGGACAGCCAGAGCATCCAATGCATTCGCGAATTGTTCGAGACCGAATGCGATGTATATTTCGTCTTTAACGGCACCGCGGCCAACTCGCTCGCGCTCGCGTCTCTTTGCCAGTCTTATCACGGAGTCATCTGCTGCGACCAGGCTCATGTCGAGACCGATGAATGTGGCGCTCCAGAGTTTTTCTCAAATGGATCAAAGCTGCTGGTGGCACCGAGCGATGATGGCAAACTTACTCCGGCATCCATCCGTGAGCTCGCAACCAAACGCCGCGATATTCACTACCCCAAGCCGCGTGCCATCACGATCACTCAATCCACAGAGAACGGACGAGTCTATTCTCTGACAGAGTTGCGGGCCATCTCGAATGAGTGCAAAGCTCTCGGGCTTTCTCTCCACATGGATGGCGCGCGCTTTGCAAATGCCTGCGCGAGCCTGGGCTCTAGCCCGGCGGAACTGGCATGGAAGAGCGGGGTTGATGTCCTTTGTTTCGGTGGCGCCAAAAACGGAATGGCGGTTGTGGAAGCGATTCTGTTTTTCGATTGCAAGCTAGCTGCGGATTTTGATTATCGATGCAAGCAGGCCGGGCAACTGGCATCGAAGATGCGCTATCTTTCGGCACCCTGGGTAGGAATGCTCGAGAGCGGAGCATGGCTGCGCAATGCCGCGCATGCAAATCGCTGCGCGCAATTCTTCGCTTCACAGATCGCGGGCATTCCGGGCCTGCGATTGGCCGCGCCAGTTGAAGCGAACGCCGTCTTTCTTGAGGCGCCTGAAAATATTCTCGCCCTGGTTAGCGAACGCGGATGGAAATTCTATAGCTTCATAGGCGGAGCTGCGCGCTTCATGTTTTCCTGGGATTCCAATCTCGTCCGCATACAAGAGCTCTGCCGCAACCTAATGGAATGTGCTGCTCAGGCGCAGAAGTTCTGAAGTCGACGAGAGACATGCAGAACCTTTCGCGTCTCTCTCGTCCCATTCAATCGATCTTTGTTGCCTCCTCGGTTGCTCCACCTGTGTAGTTTACGGACTTCTGGTCCTTGGCCAGTGAGTTGCTCAGAAGCGTGATACCGGAAGACGCTGCGCCGCTGACCTGCGCGAAGACCAGGCTCGCCGCGGGCGAGCGCATGCCAGTCAGGAATGCGTGGCGGGTGTCGCGGAGATCGAACAGGGGCGCAGGTCCGGCGGATGCAGAGAGTTCGAGGCCGGCGAGAATCACATCATCCACATCGTCGCAAACGATGGCGGGGCGGGCATCGGGCTTGTCGGCGATGCACTCAACATTGCGCAAGCGCACGCGATCCGCGTGGCGAATGTAAAAGCCATACGCGGGCAGACGACCCATCATCCAGGACTCGGGATATTCGTCAACGACTTCAGGAATGGTGCGACGAGCCCAATCTTCCGGTCCTTGCTCGACGGTACGGATGCGGCAGTCGCTGATCGTGATGTCAGAAGGGCGAAGGCCAGGAACGCCGGTGATGGAACTGGTGACAATCGATCCCGTTGAATCCACGCCTTCGATGAGGACGTTGCGCAGGAAGCTGCCTTCGCCCTTGGTCCGCGAGCCGAGACGGACGAAAATAGGCGCGCGCACATTCTGCATGCGGATGTTAGAGATGACGACACCATCGACACTGCCGCCGTCAACGGTTTCCACGTTGATGCCGCCTATTACGCGATTCATCATGGGGCTGTCACTGTCGCTGTAAATGACGGAGTTTGAGAACACAATGTTCTCGAAGGCGCCGCGAGTGGCGGTGCCCATCTTGAATCCGTTGCTCGCGCATGATGCTACGCAGTTGGTGATGGTAATGTTTTTTGAAGGCAGCACGCTGTAGCCGTAGAAGTTTTCACTCTTGAGACAGATGGCATCGTCGCCGCCTGTGATATCGCAGTTGGATACAAACACATTGCGGCAGCTTGTGATGTCCATGCCGTCTGTATTTCTTCCCCAGAAGGGATTACGGATACGAACACCATCAATAAAGACAGACTCGCAGTCAATGGAGCGGAGAGTCCACCCGGGAGAGTTTTTGAGGGTGACTTCGCTGATGCGCACGTTGCGGCACTGCGCAAACTCAACCAAAGGCGAAGGACGGCTGTTGTGATTGATGGTCCGAAAGTGACCTGAGGCAACATCTTGCCAGGCTTCTTCGGGTGGGGCAGGCGGGACGTTGGGGTTGGGCTCCCAATAAGCCTCGCCCTGGCCGTCGAGAGTGCCTGGGCCACAGAGTGTTACGTCCTCGGCATTCTGTGCAAAAATGAGGTGCTGGCCAGTCGCATCGCCTAGCCTAGGCGGACCGGCGTGGTAGGTGTAGTCGTTAATGTTGGGACTGCCGAGAAGAACGCAGCCTGCTTCAACGTAGAGCGTCACGCGGCTCTTCAACTCTAGACCGCCGGTCAGAAAGATTCCGGGCGGCGCATAAACGAGCCCGCCGCCGGCCTGAAATACTTCGTCGATCGCTCGTTGAATTGCTTTTGTGTTCAGGACCTTCCCGCCGGGCACAGCGCCGTAGTCCAGAATACTTTTCGCCGTCTTGATGGGCACGGTCGATGCAAGTCTTGGAGCGCCTGTAGCGGCAATGCCCAGCGCAATCGATGAAGCGGAAAGAAACTCTCTTCTTAACATTTGTCCCCCATTCGCATCTTGCTTTACCAGGCCTACTCGACCTGTCTCGCTGGCTATTTCTTCTTCAGCGCACGCGGCTTATACACTGCCGAGGCAACGATCGAATCGGCACAACCATAATAGAAGCGCCATTCGCAGTGGAACCACACAAGGCTTTCGACAAAAGTCACATTGCCGCTTCCGCCTGTCGCCGGCCCTACGTGCACGATTTCAAACTTCCGTTCGGGATGAAAAAAATCAGCATCCGTGCGGTCAATCAGCCTGGTTGGATCTTCAGAATCGAATAGCGCTTGTGCTACAGCCCACACATTACCGCTTAATCCAAGATCTGGACGCCCATGAGCCCCGGCGTTGTAGATGAGAAATATGCCGTTCTCGGTAACAAATGCAGGCGGTCCGGGCTCGACAACGTAACTATCGAATCTGTCCGGGCGCAGGGGCAGAACCGTCACAAATTTGCCCTCTGCATTTTCAATGACGTTCCAGTCCGTCAGGTTATCGGAGTTAGCCACCATCGCACCGGAGTCATTGAAATACATCCAATACTTACCGTTGATCCGCTGGGCGATAAATCGTCCGCCCTCTCGCCTGCAAACAACAGCTCCGGACTTGGACCAGAAGTCGCGATACTTATGCTGATGACAGTTGCCGATCGCGAGCCCACTCTTGGTCCAGTGATACAAGTCTTTCGAGGTCGCGCAACTAAGACGGGCTTTCTTGCCGTCGTAGGACGTGTACGTCATAACATACATGCCATCCTCCGTTTCCGCGACACGAGGGTCTTGGCAACCACCAGGCCATTCGTAATCCTTCATGAAATCGTGATCGGGGTAGAGCACTGGAACCGGATGCCGTTCAAAATGACGGCCATCTTCGCTGACAGCCAGTCCAATCCGGCTCGTGCCCCAACTATTGCCGCGCGAAAAGTCTTCAGCGCGATAGAAAATGAAAACCTTGTTATCCTTCACAACAGCGGCCGCGCACAGAACACTCTTGTTTTCCCAGGGGATGGTCCTGCCTGAAATCGGACACGCAAAAACGCTGTCCGGCTTCGCGCCGATATGATCCGCCTCGTCGTCGCGCACAAATGGTCCCAGTCCCCAGGACGGAATTCCCCGACCCCCTCCTGTTGCGGCTACACTCTTTGCCAGATCGGCCGACTTGAAAATGAAGTCGCGATCCCTGCTTTCGATGGGCCCCATCGCACGGCTGTTGCTTGCGCCGAAAGCTCTCCAGAACAATGTTGCCGATGACAGCAAGACACCAGAGACATACAAGAAAGAGCGACGCGTTACCTTCTCCATCAACGATCTCCAGACATTGCACGTGTAGCAGAAAAGACGAGTCGAGCGTGCGCACGCAGCTTTGGCCTAGACCCGCAGTCTGAGAGTCATAATCTCCCAGGGCTTTACGGCAAGCTCCACCGTTCCGTCCGAGTTGACGGCGACAGGCTGGTCTTCCTCCTCAATCAGGTTCGTCTTCCAGGCTTGTTTGATAGGCCGGAACAATCTCACACGTGCGCGTCCATTAGCACTCCCCTCAGCTTCGAAGAATCGCAGGGTGATCGAATCATCATCCTCGCTTTTCTTGAGAGCTGTCATGATCATGTTCCTGGGCTCGATATGTAGAAACTCTCCGTCGGCCGGCAGCAATCCGCCTGGAACGGCTGAGGTCGAGAAGGCAATGAGCGGATAATTGAAAGCAACCCCATCGCGATAGCGATTGCGCCAACCGCCGCTGTGGGGATAGAGAGCCATGCGGAAACGGTGACTTCCCTCTTGTGTGAACCAGTATTGAGGATTCCACCCCAGGCATTTTCGTGTAGAAAGCAGCACATGTTGAAGCACGGGGTAGTTGACTGGGTTATCGGTCTGGTCCGCAAACAGATGCAGCGTGCAATCGGAAGCTGCCAGGCACCCCCCGCCCAAATAATGATTCGATGAGGCGTCTATCCAGTTGATGGCTTCGCGGAAGGGCAGAGGCTTGTTTCCGCCATATTTTTCTGCCCCAAACTCGCAATCGACAGCAGCGGGAAGGTCGGCGAACTCAATTTCGCCTTTCCCCATTTCGACCGTGCCAAACGGAACCTCGTAGCTTAGCTGGCAGTCCTGGGGAAGATCGATGGGCAATGCCATGCGTAACTCGCGCGACTGGGGACCGTCCCAATCCAGAATGTCCACATCCATTTCCACTCGGTCCAGCGACGCATACAGACGGAATGTCTGGCGAAGCTTGAAGTGCCTGAACTGAGCCTCGCGCACCGTAGTGGTCATGACCGGCCCTTTGTCAAAGCTCCGGGAATGGAAATCGTGATTGCTGGTCTTGTCGAAGTCTTCGCTGGTGACAGTTACGGGCACTGTCTCTTCCCACGCAATTCCTGGCGCTGTAAACTGCAGAATCTCGCCGCCGAAGAACTTGTCGGTTTTCAGCATCTCGCGCTGCATGCGCTTGTCAAACAAACTCTTCAGGCCCCCCGCGCCAAGAACTATGCGCAGGGAGTCGTTTTCCATGATGTCGGCTGTGATAGATGTAGCCCTAGAGAAAGAAGAATCAGCCCGCTCAAGGCGATAGGTCTTATACCCGGTAGAGGGAACACTCTCCGCAAGGAAGGCTATCTCCATTCTTCCAGAGCCCAAATCATCATTGACAATTTGACAGTGGGTTTCTCTGCCGGCACTGTCGCGCAGCCCAACGCCGCTCCAACCCGCCGGCACGGATATCGTGCAGCGTACGATGTCCGTTCTTTGCCACGAGAGCGGGTTATAGACGACTACCGCAAGTTGGTCAGAGGATGGCGAGGTGACGGCCCCGGCCAAGTGCTCGCCTGCGTCTGCCAGCAGTTTATCCGCGAGCATTTTCGACTTTTCATACGACTCGACGTAGACACCGTCCGACACGGTTCCTCGGTTGCCGCCCCAACCGTGATCCGGCCAGCAGTTAGCCTGCCAAGCCTCTTCAAAGGTTGCAGCTGGGTATTTGGTGGACACACCGGCCTGAAGCAAACCTGCCGTCAGCCGTTCCGCCATCAAGATGCGGTTGTGAGCCAAACGGCCGGCCAGCAATCCCTCCCGGTGCCCAGGCTCGTCGTAGTAGGCCCAGGCGAATGGCCAGTCGCCGTTGACAGTTTGGACATTCGGTTCATGGCTAGTGAAATCGTCGAGCGCGCCCTGGGCTTCAACCAGGCGAAGCACCGGAGGCTTGATCTGTCTCCCTGGCTGTCCCTTGTAGTGTTGGTTCCACACATCGGCAAAGCGCTTCATTGCCGCATTCTGGTCATGGACGTATGGGATCAGCGATCCGGTCGGCGGCAGGTAGTCGCTGTTATAGTCGTAGATCATCTGTGGAGGCAGTTCGCGCGACCGGTAGTAGTCCTCGCGTTCGGCTGCGGAGCTGAGCCAGCCCTCGTTCCCCTTCGGATCCGGAAGCCCGTGGGCACTGGCGTAGCGAAATGCGAAAACAAACACGCTTGATCCATCCGGAGCTTCCCAGTTGTAGAAGCCCCATGGAAATCGTCCTTGAATAGCGTACTTGATGCCGGCTTTAGCCAGAATTTGCGGCATCTGCTGTGTCATGCAGGGTGGATCGGTCTTGCAATAGAAAACGGAGTCGACTCCCGTAAAATTCTTATGCAGCCAGCGCCTGCCCAGATAGAACTGCCGCACTAAATTCTCGGGGCCAACATGCACTTCAAGGTTCTCGACATAAGAAGCGCCCCATACAAATTTCCTGGCCCTCATCAATTGCGCCATCTCCTCACGCCTCTCGGGATGGCGATCGAGGAACTCCCGCAGGTACGCGACGCACTCCATCGAATAGCGAAACTCGGGATGCTCGCGGATCAAATCCATCGCAGGCAAAATCAACTCTTTCGAGCGAAAATCGGCGGTTATCTTCTGTGTGTCCAGCCAGCCAAGATCGTTGTGATTTGTGTCCAAGATGTCGAACGTACCGCCGTCGAAATAGGAATGGTATGCGGAAACCTGAAGATTGCGTCCGTCTTTGAACGCGTGCGTCTGGTCCGCAATTCGAAATTCCATCACTTCGTCTTCATAGGGCGCGGGAATCCAGATATCGTGGCGCGACACAGAACGTGCGGCAAAGACTCCGAGTGGGATAGTTGCCAACAGCCTTCCTGCCTGCAGCACCTGGAGAACTCCACCCTCGACCTGCGCTCCAGGATTGGCAACCTCAATGGTCGCGGATTGAACAGGCTTACCCGCCTGCGCGTCGTACATGGTGTAAACAAAAACTTCAAACGAGGCAGCGTGCGGTCGTCCAAAGACACGGATGCTCCCCAGGCCGGTGCCTTGCGAGTTTGGCTCCGGCCAGATTTCATCGATGGTAATGCGCACCGACTTTGCCTTTTGCGCCTGGGGAAATACGACAATCTCAAAGTCTTTCGACTGCCGCAGCTCGGCTCTAACCGTGCCTCCTCCTGACAGCGTGCACGTAACCTTTCGCGCCGTAGCCATCTTCCCGCCCCTCATATCGGGGTCAAGGACAATATCGTAGGGGAGCGGCCTGGGGAGAATCAAAAGTTCGCTTACCATCTGCTCCTGGGCAAAGGCAATCTCCAGCCACGAACCAGCGGTTTCCTTCTCAGTCTGCCAGCTCGATTGCAGAAAGCCTTTCAACACATTGAGTGGTCGATACCCCTGATCGTTCGACGAGGCCGTGGCCGTGGCTCCGAGCTTCAGATCGGCAAAATTTGGATTCGGCTCTTGTTCATGAATCTCCGCCGCATAAAGCCTCTGTGAATTCAGCCATGGGCTTAATCCAGACTTCAATGCCAAAGAACCCGCCATAATGCCGCTAAAGTTTAGAAAGCTGCGCCGATCCATCAAGACTTCCTTTCGAGATGTGGTTCTGATTGATTAGTTTAATTTGACCCTACAGTTGATGAGGGTCCGTTCTCCAGCGCTGATTGCCAGCTCTGGAGAACGGACCCTCGCTCACATCATAGTAAAGTTCCGGGAGTTTCCTTAGAACATGAACTTCGCGCCAACCTCAAGTGTGCGTGCCTCGTAGCTCGGAGACCCAGCAGATGAGGTGATGGTTCCGATCGTGGCTTGATTCGAGATGTTCGCAGCCGGAGTGGAGAGGTTGGGATGGTTGAAGACGTTAAAGGAATCGGCACGCAACTGGAGATGATACCGCTCCTTCCAGGTGGTGTTCTTTTCCAGGTTCATGTCCCAGTTCTGCCAGCCGGGTCCGCGGAGCATGTCGTATCCCGAGGTGCCATAGGTGGCGTAGGTGGCCGGGCCTCCCGCAGTGTAGAGGGAACTGCAGGTGCCGGTTCCCGTGGAGTTATAGCAGAGAGGAGCGGTAAACGCCGCAGGATTGAACCACTGAGCCTTAGTCTTCTTGGCTGGATAGAGCGCGGTCCCGGATACCCGGTTGGCGCGTCCGCTCACCTGTCCCACGGGAGAGCCAGGGGCGGTGTAGGAAACAGAGAAGGGCTGTCCGGTTTGGAAGCTTGTAGTACCGGAAACCTGCCAGCCACCGATGAGTTTGTTGACGAAGTCGCCGGCATTGGCAAACAGCAGCTTGTTGTGGCCCATCGGAAGCATGTAGGTGTAATTCACCTGCAGGACCTGGGGCGTGATACCGGCGAGCGGACCGTAAGAGTCGCGGGGGGCTATGCCGGAGGGGTTTTCGAGGTTTTCCGTGCCGATGACGCGCGTCCACTGGTACTCCGCATTGAGCGATACGCCACTAGAGTACCGCTTGTGCACACCGAATTGGAGCTCGTTCAAGAGGCTGTGATAGAGCGGAGTGTTATTGAGACTGATCGAGGAAAAGGGCTGCACGAGGTTCGTACTTTGCACCGTAGCGCCCACCAGCGGCGGTTCTTGGAGATTGATGTTGGGAACAATGTTGCCGGAGCCACCTGTATTGTTCTGTTTCATGTTGTGCTGGCCCACATAACCCAGGCGGAGGTCGAGGCCCCTCGATAACTGGTGCTCGACGGCCAGGTTGTATTGAATTGTGCGAGGGGTTACGAGCTGGTGCTCGGCGCTCACACCATAGTTAGCTGCGAAAGCTCCTGTCGCAGCGAAGGGCGCATTCATAGTGATGGAAGGAACATTGCCGGCAGGCTGCGAGAACGTCGGGGAGGCGGTGAAGGGCGTGCCTCCGAAGGAGTCATTCATGTAGCCCGGCGGCAGCAGGTTGAAGTAGAGGCCCGCGGCGCCGCGCAGCACCGTGTTGGGGAGTACCTGATAGGCAAATCCCAAACGAGGTGCGATGTTATGCGGCTGCCGACCCACGTAGCTCATGGGGTTGCTGGTAATACCGGCCGAAGCCGACGTAGTCAGCGGAATTGAACCGTTGGTGAAATTGGGCAGTGCACCCGCAAGGGAGCTGCCGAAAACGACAAGCGACTTCAGAGAGGGAATATAGAGAGC
The DNA here is from genome assembly GCA_964419175.1 of uncultured Occallatibacter sp. Classification (GTDB taxonomy): domain Bacteria; phylum Acidobacteriota; class Terriglobia; order Terriglobales; family Acidobacteriaceae; genus Telmatobacter. The sequence goes on from CAYQOQ010000003.1 coordinate 62,133, forward strand.
CTGCTGGCCGTAAGGACTTTGGTTAAGCCACTGCAGGTCATAACGAATGCCCGCGTTGATGGTCAACTTGGGCGAGAACTTCCAGTCATCCTGGACATAGCCGGAATAGTGGCTGGACAGGACGCGCCCGGCTATGCCGCTTGGAGTTGCGTTGCCAGTGGAGTTAGGATAGCCCATCATGAAGTCGGCAAAAGCATTATTCGAATAACGCCCCGTGAACGAGTAGGTGCCGCGCTGAGGAGCCAATACACCGGCCGACCAATAGTTGTTGTAGAGATATCCAGCGCCGATCTTGATGGTATGTTTCGACATTACCTTGGTTATCGCGCTGTAAAACTGGATATCCTGCTCGAAGCCCTTGGAGCCGCCCTCGGAGACCGATGTGATATTGGAGATGCTGATTGCATTCGGCGCGCCGTTGATCAACTGCGGGCCGAGCCCTGGGATGATGGAAGCCATATCGACGTTCCAGTTCTGCGGAATGCGGAAGATCGGAAGATGGTTGTACGAACCATACGCATCCATCAGCAGCGAGGGAGAAAACGTATGTGTATAGCCAAGAACGAACAACGTATCGATTTCTCCATCCTGCGAGTTGCCGCCCTGCAGACTGTCGGAGCCGGAGTCCGGAAAGGGACCGTAGGCGGCTCTCAGGAAGGTAAAGCGCAGTTGATCCTTCTCGCTCAACTTGTGGTCGACACGGAGCGAGAAATGCTTGGCGGCGCTAACGTAGTTATCTTGCTCGATGGTGTTCGTGCCGCAACCGCTTGTGGTCGGGTGCGGGTAGAACAGCTTCAGCAGTTTCAGGTCAACCGAATTCTGCATCGAGGTTGGAATCTGGTTGTTAACAATTGCCGGTCCGCCTGGGATTGGGTTGACGATCGTCACCGGAGAGCTTCCGGCGCATGCCCCGCCAGCCAGAAACTCGGAGAAGTCGCCGGTGCGCATCTTCTCCGTTGGCTGCTGGGTCGTGAACGTCGTCGCCTGATTCAAGCGAAATCCTTCGTAGGCAAACAAGAAGAAGGAGCGATCCGCGCCGTTATAGAGATGCGGAATAGTCATGGGGCCGGAGATGTTGCCACCAAATTCGTTGCGCTCATACGCTGGGCGAGGCAACGACCCGGCAAAGTACTGCTTCGCACTGGTTCCCTTGGAGCGGTTGAATTCGAGACCTTCGCCATGATACTGGTTGCCGCCGCTCTTGCTCACCACAATCAGTTGCGCCTGTTCGTTGAACTCCGCGGGCGCGCCTGACGAAAGCATCTTGAACTGGCCAATCGCGTCGATTGGTGGAATTTCAGGCGCGGCGCGTGCAAGGGCGACCTCCTGGTTGACGACGCCGTCGAATGAAGCGCCCAAACCGCCATAAGCGTTGCGGCCACCCGAGCCGATCGCCGGCGTCATGCCTCTGTCAGCCAACTGGTCCTGCGCGCCCACGGCCTGCACGCCAGGGCTGATAGCAATCAGTCCCATCACGCTGAGGCGGCCGTTGAGCGGTGTGTTCTGAATCGATTCGCTTTCGACCACCAGGCCAATCGAGGAAGCCTCTGTCTGGATGACGGGAGCAGCCGAAGTAACCTCAATGGTCTCCTGCTGCGAACCGATCTGCAATGAAGGATTGATCTGTGCCACCTGGTCCATCTGGAGCACGATCTCATTCTGCTGATAGGTCTTGTAGGCGGCCTTGTCGACCTTGACGCTATAGCGTCCAGGGGCAAGGTGCGTGACTTTGTAAGTACCAACATCGGAAGTAGTCACAATCAGAACGGAGTTCGTATCCAAATTGCGGGTCGTAACCGTCGCACCAGCAATGGCGGCGCCGCTCGGGTCGGTCACCATGCCTGTGATCGTGCCGGTGGTGCCCTGAGCGGAAAGGTTTGACGGCAGCATGAGCGCAATGATGAGCATCAAGCTGGCAAAGAGGGCGGAATGCCCGATGCGTGTCACAGCCTGAAGGAACCTTGGCCTTCTGGGTCTTCTTGGCGTCTCCAAAACAGTATTCATTCCTTCTCCTTCTAGATTCCCCGGTCTTCTTTGCTAAGTTGCTTGCTGGTAACACAATCGCTTGGGTTTCGGTTCGCGGACCAGCTTCACGTCTGCTGGCAGCTCATTCGCGGTCCAGGTCTGGAGGCTGCCGCCTCAATGAACTCACTGGTCTCCTCTTTCCAACCTGATTTCGATGCGATTTCAGGTGTGAATTTTGAGTCGTGAATTTTATTGCATACTGTATACAGTAATGTCAAGAATTATTTTATTCCCGTTTTTATACGCCATGGCTGTGCTATCGTACATCGAAGACAGATAAGTTCCTATGCCATGTTGGGCGAAAGGTGATGGACAAAATGGCCACTTCGAATCTGTACGAACTGCCAGACACTGCGCCACTGAAGAGTCACGTAGCGGATCGGATTCGGAATGCGATTCTCGCCGGTACTTTCAAGCCAGGAGATCGGCTCAACGAAACCCACATCGCCAGCCAGTTCAAGGTCAGCAGGATTCCCGTGCGAGAGGCGCTCCAGCAACTGCAGGCACAAGGACTCGTCATGAACTATCCGCGCCGCGGAATGTTCGTGATCACTCTCAGCGAGGAAGATGTGCAAAGAATTAATAGCCTTCGTATCCTGCTTGAGGCAGAGGCTATTAAGCTATGCCGCGCCAATCTCACTGCCACCCAGGAGAGGCGATTGACCTCTATCGTCGAGGAAATGGAGAACACTACTCTGCATTCCTATTTCGATGCCTCGTTGCTCGATCTCAAATTTCATCGCAACATCTGGGCATGCAGCGGCAATCCATATCTCGAGAAAAATCTCGATTCCCTTTTGACGGTTTTATTCGCTCATCAAGCGTTGGCCTATACTGCCACTCACGGCGACGCCCTCTGGCCACTGGACCACCATCGCCCTCTCCTCGAGCTTATTCGAGGAACTTCTAGTCTCAGCCCGGAGACCGCGATGATCAATCACCTGAGGATTCGGTATACGAATCCAGAGAGATTTTCGAGCCTGGCACTGTCCCCGACTATACAGTCCGCCTGATTTGCGGACTCGGCCAAGTAAAATTTGACACTGGTGTATACGGTATGCAATGCTCCATATGTTCTTGAGTCCGATGGGGGAGCAATGGGGATCTGGAAAGACGACAATGATCTGTTTGCGCAGGCCGAACAGGAGCTGTTCACTTGTGTCATAGGGGACGTAATGGACAAGCTCGGTCTGTTTCATCAATTCCTTCCCCCACAAATCCGGCCTTTGAATCCTGCTACGGTCATGCTGGGGCGCGCTCTGCCCGTTCTAGCTGGCGATGTCTTCCAGGAAGCCATTTCACATTCCGCCAACAAGCTGATGGAAAAGCCTTTTGGGCTCATGCTTGATGCCCTTGACGATCTGCGCAGCAACGAGGTCTATGTCGCCACAGGTTCCTCCCCGCGCAATGCAATCTGGGGTGAGATGATGGCGACCCGCGCCTCCGTGAAGCGCTGCCGCGGAGCGCTGCTCAATGGCTATTACCGCGATACCAAAGGCCTTATGCGCATGAACTTTCCCACTTTTGGCTTCGGGTCCTACGGCCAGGATTCTTCACCGCGCTACAAAGTCCATGACTTTCGAGTCCCGATTGAAATCGGCAATGTCCCCATCCGCCCCGGAGATATTGTCTTTGGTGACATCGATGGTGTCTGCGTAATTCCCGTTGAGGTCGAGCAAGAGGTCTTCAGCAAGGCATTTGAAAAAGCCCGAAAAGAAAAGTTCGTGAAGCAAGATCTTGAAGCCGGCGCTTCAGCCACATTGACCTTCGCAAAGCACGGAATTATGTGAGGAGCATCCGGCATGTCCATCGGGGAATCACGATCCGCCATTATCCGCGAGTTTCTCGAACAACATGAACTCCAAGGCTGGCTTTCCTGGCGGCCCGATGAGTTGGTCCTCCAGTTGGGGCATACATCCTACTGGGGGATGTCGTTTCTCCTCTACCTTCAAAGCGGTGAGCGTGTCTTGTTTGCTCCGGAGCTCGAGCCCAGAACCACGATCCCGGATGACATCGATTTGATCCTCTATCCATGGGGACGCCTGGGATGCACAAACCCGTTTGACATTTTGTTTGACAAACTGAATTTCGAACTCGATAAACGGCACCTGCCGAGGCATTCTGTCGGGATCGCCGGCACTCCTGGCCGCTCGTCCCTCCCCATGCTATCCGCTGAACTGCCCCCAATAGCTGACCATGTCTTACGGAAGCTTTCCAGCGGCATGGCCGCCAGCGCTAAACTCGACGATGCGTTTCTGGCGCTCTATCAATTCAAAACCGATGATGAAATAGAGCAAATCCGTATCGCCAACCATGTTGCCCTCGCCGGACTCAATGCGTGGCGCGCATCGCTGTCTCCGGGCGTGACCGAAGCTGAGACTGCCGCCATTGCCGAAGCTGCGATACACAGTCAGACGGGCAAACCCGGCATCGATTCCGCGCGCGGATGGGCGATGGTGCAGTCCGGCTCGAATACGGCATTGGCCGGGTGCTTCAATCGATCGTCGGGAAGACGCATCGAAACCGGCGACCTCGTTCTCATTGAACTTGCGACCTGCGTCAACGGATACTGGAGCGATCTGACCCGAACTGAAACGATTGGCCCGGTTTCCGCCCAATCCGCTGATCTGTTGGCTGCGGTGCGCATGGCCCAACAGTCTTCCATTCGCTTGCTGCGGCCTGGCGTATCGGCGCGCGAAGTTGACGCCGCGGCACGAGACGCCCTCAAACAATCTGGCTTTGCCGACAGCTTTACTCATGCAACCGGGCACCACGTCGGTTTTCGGTATCACGATCCAGGATTTGCAATCGCGCCGGAAAGTAATGGGCTTCTTACTCGCGGAATGGTAGTTACCATAGAGCCCGGCGCGTATCTTGCAAATTGCGGCATCGGGGCACGCATAGAAGACAACATATCCATAACCGCAAACGGTGCTGAAATCCTCAGCGCGGAAAGTCATGAGCTGAAATGATTGAACTCGACTTGTCGGAAAGGACTATTTTGATCACCGGCGCCTTGGGAGCCATCGCCGAGCACATCGTGCGCACATTGTCTTTAGCGGGTGCAACACTGATTTTGACCGATATCCGGCCAGAATCAGACGCTTTGTCTACGCTTGATAGCTGGCGAATCGGCTCCACGAAAAACATCTATCGCCAGCTCGATGTGACTGACGGCGCCGCCATCGACTCTGTCGTAGAGGAAATGATGCAGCGCTACCCCAACTTCGATACGGTGCTGGGCCACGCTGGCGGATGTGGCTTGCATCCATTTCTGGAAACATCGCAAGCTGATTTTGACCGCATCTTTACCTTCAACTATCTTGCTCAAACCTATCTTGCGCGATCCGTCCTCACCCAGTGGCGCCAGCGTTCCATGGCCGGTCATCTGATCTTTACTTCGTCCTATGTCGCGCAGGTTCCTCATACGCGCATTCCCGCCTATGCCACCGCCAAAGCCGCCCTTGAGTGCTTCGTCAAATGTCTGGCTCTCGAATACGCGCCCATCGGAATACGCGTTAATGCGGTAGCCCCTGGAAACGTGGCCGCCGGCAGCTCCCTGAAGGTGTTTGAAGAAGACAAAGAATATCGCGAGTTCGTGCTGAGAGTCTCGCCGGCAGGCAGGCGTAACTCACCCGAGGCCATTGCAAACGCTATCCTTTTCCTTTGCTCACCCCTGGCGACGGAAATCAACGGCCAAACCATCAGTGTGGACCTCGGCGTCAGCATTCCAAAAATCGGATAAGGAAATTACATGAAGCTGGGTATTGGCCTTTATCGCCATATGCTGAACGAGGAGTACTACTCGTTTGCAGTTCAAGCCGGGTGTACGCACGCGGTCGTTCACTTGGTCGACTACTTCAAGAGCGGCAACTCCAATCCCCTCGACAACCAGCCAACTGGAACCCGGGATACGGTTTGGGGCGTGGCGGGGAATCCGGATGAGTTATGGACGTTGGAGGAGTTGACTAATCTTCGAAAGCAGATCGAGCGAGCTGGCCTTCACCTTGAAGCGATCGAGAACCTGGACCCGGCGCATTGGCACGATATTCTGCTCGATGGCCCCAAGCGCCCGCTCCATATCGAGAATGTCAAGACCATCATTCGCCGTATGGGAGAGGCTGGCATCCCCGTTCTTGGTTACAACTTCAGTCTGGCAGGCGTGTGCGGGAGAGTGCGCGGCCCTTATGCCCGCGGAGGCGCCATCTCCGTTGCAATGGATGGTCCAGTAGACACACCCGTTCCTCTCGGTACGGTCTGGAATATGGTCTATGACCAGCACGCGCCCGCGGGAAATCTGGCCCCGATTACTCACGATGAACTGTGGAGCCGCTTGCGGCGCTTTCTTGAAGAAGTCCTGCCCGTCGCTGAAGCCGCAGGAGTCCGGCTTGCCGCACACCCCGACGATCCTCCCATGCCAACCATGCGCCAACAACCTCGCTTGGTCTATCAGCCTCAGATGTATCGCAAATTGATCGGCATATCGTCGAGTCCCAGCAATGGTCTGGAACTCTGTCTTGGTACGCTCGCCGAAATGACAGAGGACAATATCTATGACTCGGTGCGCGAATATAGCAGTCAGAAGCGAATCGCCTACATCCACTTCAGAAACATAAGTGGAAAAGTCCCGCACTATCATGAAACATTTATCGACGACGGAAATATCGATATGATCCGCATCCTGTCGATACTACAGCGCAACGGCTTCGACGGTGTTCTCATTCCCGACCATAGCCCACAGATGACATGTGCAGCCCCTTGGCACGCGGGCATGGCACACACGTTAGGATTCATGCGCGCCGCCCTGATGGCCATTGAGCGAGCCCCGCTCGCCTTTGAAAAAGAAAGCGCCCTTCAATGAATGTAACTGCCGGTGTACTCATTGCTGTTGTCGCGGGGTCCATGAATGGCCTTTTTATGCTTCCCATGCGCGCCAATAAACTGTGGGCATGGGAAAACAATTGGTTCCCTTTCAGCATCCTGTCTTTCGCTGTGTTTCCGTGCCTCATTGCCTGGCACACGACTCCCGATGTTTTCGCAGCATATATGCACGCGAATGCGATGGATGTTCTCGCGGCGCTGCTCTGTGGCACTCTGGCTTACACTGGCTCGCTGCTGTTTGGCATCTCAGCCGTTCAAATCGGTGTCGCTCTCAGCTTTTCTCTGCTAGTGGGTACCATGAGCGCAGTTGGCGTCATGGCGCCACGCCTATTGTTGCACCACTCGCTTTTTGGCTCTGGCGGCGATGGTTTCGTTTTCGCGGGGGTCTGTCTCTCCCTTGTTTCCGTTGTCTTCGGCTTCGTCTCAAGCCGTGGAAAGAGCGCCGGCGCCAAGCAAGCTCCAGCGTCCGCCTCCAGCAGTGCTAAAGGCTGCGCGCTGGCCATTGCGGGAGGCGCACTTTCCGGGCTCCTGCCATCTGGGATGGCAATGCCATGGGCTCATCGGCTGATCGGCTCCGCGATTACAAACGGTGGCGCGCAGCCCGCGCAAGCATCGAATGCGGTCCTGGCGTTAGTCCTGTTAGGAGGGGCGCTTCCTAATTGCTGCTACTGCGCCTATCTCCTACGGGTCAACGCAACCTATCGAAACTACAAGCGCAACAGCCGTGCTCTCTATTGGCTCATCGTTCTCAGCATGAGCTTTCTATATTCGGCCAGCGTCGCGCTGTGGGGCATAGCGATCTCTCCATACATGCTGGGCGCATTCGGCCCATCGGTTGGGTGGGCGCTCTTTGTAGGGATGATGGTTCTGGCCTCGACGGCGGCAGGCGTGTTATCTGGCGAGTGGAGATTTGCGCGATCGTCGGCGATTACTTATCTTGTATCGAGTCTCGTCGCGCTGGTCGCGGGAACAATCCTCATATGCTATGGAACATACGTTAGCTGATGTCAGTGTTGCTTTGCTTGCATAACACAGTGCAAGATTCTATGTGGCAGTTGATTGGGTCGGCTGTGCTCGCGTGCGTGAACAATTCCTTGTTGCTGGATAACCTATGCCATGGTTCGCTTATATTACCGCATAATAAAGGATAAGTGAAAGATGAAACGACGCGAATTGCTCAGAGGGATGACCGCAGCCACCGTGGGGATGTACCTTACGCCTCTGGCTCAAAAGGCCTGCGCCGAAGAAGCTAAGCGTCAGGTCAAAAAAGTGTATGTGCTTTGGAAATGCCATTTGGACATGGGCTACACAGACACTGAACACGGAGTCATCCGCACATATTTCGACGATTTCCTGCCGCGCGCAATGGATATTGCCGAATCACTTCGCTCCTCCGGCAGTGAGCAAAGTTATGTCTGGACGATGGCTGCTTGGATGATCTACGAGTACCTCGAGCAGGCATCCACGGAGAATCGGGAACGGATGGAGAGGGCCATTGCCGCAGGCGATATCGCTTGGCACGCCATGCCGCTTTCCTGGAACTCGGAGATGCTTGACCCTTCGCTGATCGCCTCGTCCTTGGGCCTGTCAGCCGCATTGGACAGCCGCTTTGGCAAAAAAACAATTGCGGGTAAACTCACCGATGTCCCTTGCCATACGCGTGGATTGGTTGGGCCGCTGGCCAAAGCAGGCATCAGCTTTCTGGACATTGGCAACAACCCAAAATGCAATCCGCCCGACGTGCCTTACTTTACGCTCCATCCTGCTTTTCCTTTGCCTCAAGAACTGCGGGAAGCCGTGCGCCAGGATAACGCCATGTTCCTGTCCGAAATGGTGCGGGCGGGCATGAAAGAATCCGACGCGGAGGATGGCCCGAAAGTAGAATTGTTTCCCTACTTATTCAATTGGCGCGATCCGCAAGGCGCGGAGATTATGGTGCTCTACCACCCGCTTGGGTATGGAAGTACGGTAGCAATTCCCGGAACCGATGTTGCTGTATCCATACAGGTACGACAGGATAACTCCGGTCCGCATAAGCTCGATGAAATTAAGGCCGTCTATACATCGCTGCACGCGCTCTACCCTAAAGCGCAAATCATTTCGACAAATTTAAGTGCGATTGCTCGAGCTCTTGAGCCTATACGTTCTCAGTTGCCGGTCGTGACAAAAGAGCTCGGCGACACCTGGATCTACGGGGTGGGCAGCGACCCTGGCAAGGTGGCGCGGTATCGAGAGTTATGCCGGTTACGGCGGGAGTGGCTGGCAAAGGGTAGCTTGAAGTGTGGCGACGCTCAGGACCTGGCTTTCGTATCAAGACTGATACTGGCAACTGACCATAACTGGGGGCTTAGTGTTGGAAGATATCTGCGACATCCGGAAATCTATGCTCCGAAGGAACTCGCCGCCGCCAGACAGACTCTTCCAGAGTTTAAAAATATGGATGCGGGATGGGTTGAGAAACGCGCCGACATTGACAGTGCCTTGGCAGCACTTCCTGAAGGATTCCACGAAGAAGCGATAGCTCGGCTGGAAACACTCGTCCCAAAGCCTCCGCGCAAATCTGCACTTGCGCCTCTAGCACCCGGGGCCGAAGTCGAAGGAGCGCATCTGGTACTCGCGCTGGATACAGCCACAGGGGCAATCAAGCGGCTGAAAGATCGCAAGACAGGCCGGGAATGGGCATCGCCACAACACCTGCTCGCGTGCTTCCGCTATCAGACCTATACGGCGGAAGACTTCGACCGTTTCACGCACGACTTCAATACCAGGACCGCGGGGTACGATTTCAGCAAACCGGGTATGAGCAAATACGCTATGCAGAGCCGTATCTGGCAGCCTGTTATGCAAGAAGTATTGATAGGTGAAACCGCAAAGGAACATCGCATCGTGTCGGAGCTGCGGATGCCCAAGGCCGATGCCGCATTCGCCGGTCTAGTCGGCTGGTCCGAACAATTGACAATGGAAATTCGGTTGCCCAAGAACGAGTCCCTCGTCCATATTACCTTGCAGTGTTTCAACAAGCCGGCCAACCGCCTTGCCGAAGCCATGTGGCTCTCGTTTTCGCCCGTGGCGCCAGACGAGGAAGGATGGTTGCTTGACAAGGTAGACCAACCCGTTTCGCCGCATGACGTCATGACACACGGTGGTCTGCATCTTCATGCGGTCACCCGACATGTAAAATATCGCGACGCCCGCGGACACTTCACGCTTGACACATTGGATGCCCCGCTGGTATCTCCGGGCCAGAGAGGCATGTTGCTCTTCGACGACAATCAGCCCGAGATGCATGAGGGCGTTCATGTAAACCTCTTCAACAATCTGTGGGGGACAGCCTTTCCGCAGTGGTATTCCGATAACATGAAATTCCGTTTCACGATCACACTGTAGCGCGAACATCGCTCTGGATAAAATGGAGAGTGCGCGCTTTATATACACTTCACCTCTCGTTCGACTACACGTTGGAGTTAGTAAACATGCATATCGTGGACAAGATCGCAATACTTGCTCTCGGCCTCACACTTCTGGCTGGCGCCTGCGAACCAGCCAACGCGCAATCTCCAGTTAGTCCCGAACAAATCGTCTCCCTCAACTCTGGGTGGGAGTTCCGGCAGCGTACAAACGATGACAAAGTGCCGGCAGTCTGGCGACCGGCCGGAGTTCCCGGCATGGTACACACCGACCTGTTAAACAACGGCCTGATTCCAGACCCCTACTACGCCGACAATGAGTCGAAGCTGCAGTGGATCGAGAACGCCGATTGGGAATACCGGCGCTCGCTTCAGATCGGTCGCGAATTACTGAACCGCAATCATCTCGACCTGGTATTTCAGGGATTGGACACGTGCGCGGACCTCTATATAAACGGACAGTTGGTATTATCCGCCGACAATATGTTTCTTGAGTGGCGGGTCGATATCAAGCCCCACCTGCGAGAAGGAGCAAACGACCTTCTTATCGTTTTTCATTCACCCATCAAAGCTGCCGCGCAGGTTGCCGCTCAGGATACATGGAGCCACAGAACAACTGTCGCCGAAAAAGCATATCTGCGCAAGGCCGCTTATATGTATGGCTGGGACTGGGGACCGCGCTTTGTGAGCAGTGGCATATGGAAACCGGTGCAGTTGGAAGCGTGGGACAATCTGCGCATTTCTGACTTTTCGATTCGACAACTAAACGTTAACCCCGAGGTTGCGAATTTAACTGCCAAGGTAGAGATTCAGGCAGCGAAGTCAGGACCTGCGACCGTAACGGTACGTTGCGATAGTACCCAGACCTGCACAGGACTAACTCGCAATATTATTCTCCAGAGCGGAACAAATCAGATAGATATTCCTATCGATGTAATTCATCCTGCCCTGTGGTACCCGGCGGGCTACGGGAAACAGCCTGTCTATCACTTCACCGCCAGTGTTATGGAGAGCAACAAGATCACTGCGGGCCGCAGCACACGCACTGGTCTCCGATCTGTCGTACTGCGTAGAGATCCCGATCAATGGGGAAGATCCTTCGAGTTCGTTGTGAATGGCATTCCCGTCTTTGCCAAGGGAGCCAATGTTATCCCTTTTGATAACTTTCCGGCACGCGTGCAAGCTGAGACAATTCGCCAGTTCCTCCAGTCGACCCGCGACACGAATATGAACATGGTTCGGATCTGGGGCGGCGGATACTATGAGACCGAAGAGTTCTACGACATCTGCGATGACCTCGGAATTATGGTGTGGCAGGACTTTATGCTGGCCGACATCAGAACACCGGGAACGTACTCTTATAAAGAGAATATTGCCCGCGAAGCGGAGTACCAAATTAAACGCCTTCGCAATCATCCAAGCATTGTCTTATGGTGCGGAAATAATGAGACCGAATCCACGTGGCGCGGATGGAGAAATAGCTTCAAGACTTCTCTTCCGGTCGAAGTCTCGGCAAAGATGTGGGAGGACTACTTGACTGTGTCTTCCGGAATCCTCGCTCGAATCGTCGCGCAACTCTCATCGGGGACGCCTTACTGGCCAAGTTCGCCGAGCGCCGACGGAGAAGATACGTCGGATGCCTGGCAGTCCGGCGATATGCATGACTGGAGCGTATGGAGCGGTCGCGCACCCATCAGCGATTACGAAAAGCATTATCCGCGATTCATGAGTGAGTTTGGGTTCCAATCGTTTCCCGATATGCGGACTATCCAGGCATTCACCAGCCCTGAAGACCGCGCCGGCATCATGACTCCCGTTTTGCGCGCACACCAGAAATACGATCAAGGCAACACTGTCCTACAGGATTACGTACTCCGTTATTACCGCCAGCCTAAAGACCTTGCGGCTTTTTCCTATGTCAGTCAGTTGCTTCAGGCAGAAGCCATAAAGACTGACGTAGAGCACTTGCGCCGTTCTCGCCCGCGATCAATGGGCGCCCTCTTCTGGCAGCTGAACGATTGCTGGCCTGGCATCTCCTGGTCGAGTATCGACTACTATGGGCGCTGGAAGGCACTGCAGTATTACGCGCGGAGATTCTACAGCGATCTACTGGTGTCCCCGCATGTGGAAGATGGCGCTGTTGCTGTATACGTGGTGTCAGACCGAACCGAAGCAGTTACAGCGGAACTCTCGGTCAAGCTGATAACGATGGATGGGACGGTACTGACGCAGAGTACGCAGAAATTGCAGGTCCCCCCGCTTTCCAGCGCAGTGTATATGAAGACTTCAATGGAGGAACTGCTTTTGGCGAGACATGCGGACCCAGCAAGAACGATACTGGCCGCCTACCTGACAGTTGACGGTCACGAAGTGTCAAACAATCTTCTTTACTTTGCCGCACCGAAGGACTTGCAACTCATTCCGCCGATCATCACCAGTGCTGTTACTCAGGACGGCAAGGGATATCGTCTGCACTTGTCTCCTAAGTACCTAGCCGTGGGCGTTTACATTTCCTTTGGCGATCTGGACGCTAAGCTTTCGGACAATTACTTTGACCTCCTGCCAGGGGTGCCGTATGAGGTGAAAGTAGACAGCGCCGCAACCGCAGCTCGGTTAAAAGACGGACTAAGAATCGTATCCCTTGCAGATGCAACTGCCGAAAACACCGTGCACTAACCAACTGAACGGAACAGCCCTCAGCGGAATTAGAGAGCACGCAGCCTCGAAGGAAGGATAGAAAATGATTCACACGTGTGGGAGATTTCTGGCGTGGCACCGCATCGCCTCGCTGAAGGATGCGTTGTTTTTTGCTTTTGCTGCTTTGCTTCTCTTCGTTTCGCACCCCACGGCAGCACAGCGGATACCTTCCACTCAATCAAAGCTTGCCCTGGTCGATCCATTCATCGGCACTGGGCCCGATGGCCATACCTTTCCAGGCGCAACGGTGCCGTTCGGCATGGTGCAACTGTCACCGGACACTCAGATCCGTGCCTTCAAACAAAGTTATAAGTGGGCCTCAGGATACCGCTATGAAGACAGCACAATTCTCGGTTTTTCGCATACACATTTTTCTGGAAGCGGGCATTCAGATCTCGGCGATGTGCTGCTCCAGCCGATTTCGGGTGAAGTGCGGCTCGATCCGGGAGACATCGACAAACCTGAATCTGGGTACCGGTCACGCTTCAGCCACAAGCAGGAACAGGCCGAGCCTGGTTATTACGCGGTAGATTTACTCGATTACGGCATCCACGTCGAGTTAACTGCGAGCGCTCGTGTTGGCATTCATCGGTATACTTTCCCCGTAAACAAGTCTGCCCATGTGCTCGTCGATCTTCGTTCTTCCATATACAACTATTCGGGCAAGGTGCTCTGGTCGAGGCTGCGCATTCGCAAGGACGGCACGGTTACCGGCATGCGCGAAACCCGCGGTTGGGCGCCAGGGCGTCAACTCTACTTCGCGATGCGCTTCTCGCAGCCGATGCAACAGCACTGCTTGTACGATCACGAGCCCATACCTGTTGAGTATCGCGGCTTCCGGACTCCCGGCACGACTCCGGAAGATACGTCGGCGATAGAGGGCCGCGGCATCGTCGCCGTGTTTGGCTTTACTCCGAACGGAAAGCCCCTTGTAGTAAAGGTGGCCCTCTCGCCGGTGAGCGAAGACGGCGCAATCGCCAACATGGACGCCGAGGCACCTGGATTCGATTTCGACGCAATGCACGCCAACGCAACAGCCGCATGGAAAAAGGAGTTTCAGAGGGTCGACATCCAGGCTCCGCCGGAGATGCAGAAGAACCTTTACACCGCGATGTACCATGCGCTGTTGTCGCCGAACTTGAGCATGGATGCCGACGGCAGCTATCGCGGTCCGGACAATCAGGTTCATCATGCTGCAGGCTTCCACTTTGTCTCGAACCTAAGCTTGTGGGATACGTTTCGCGCCGAGCAGCCGCTGATGACGCTGCTTGAACCGGAAACGCGCACCAGCGACCTAGTCAATTCCATGCTGGCTTCATGGCGCGAGAGCCCGTTCGGCATTCTGCCCATCTGGCAGGAGCAAGGGATCGAGACCTGGTGCATGATTGGCTATCATGCTGTGCCTGAGATCGCGGATGCCTATATGAAGGGTATTCGCGGATTCGACGCCGGCGAGGCCCTTCATGCGATGGTCGCCAGCGCCACCTATGGTCCTTACGGAAACCTGAACGAGTACAGGCGCTACGGCTATGTGCCCGTTGACCACGATGACGAGGCCGCTTCCAAAACAGTGGAGTATGCCTTCGACGACTGGACCATCGCGCGCATGGCGGCAGTGATGAAGGACGCCAAGGTGGCCAGGGCATTCACACAGCGGGCCGCCAATTGGCGCAACAACTTCAACATCAAAGATGGCTTCATAGAGCCTCGCCTGGCCAATGGTGAGTATCGTGTTCCGTTCGATCCCGCGAAAGCAGGAGCCGGGAGTGGATTTACTGAAGGGAATGCCTGGCAATATTCATGGTTCCAGCCGCAGGATGTGCAGGGCCTCATCGATCTGCTGGGCGGCAAACAGCAACTGGTTGCCAAGCTGGACGCTATGTTCGATGCCAAGGTCGATCCGCATCAGTATGCCGAGGTAGAAGACATCAGCGGCATGATTGGACAATACATCCACGGCAACGAACCGAGCCATCACCTTGCCTATTTGTATAACTATGCAGGCGCTCCCATCCGCACGCAGGAGCGACTAAGCCAAATTGTAGAGTCGCAGTATCGGCCCAGTCCAGATGGCCTGGTCGGCAATGACGACCTTGGCCAGATGTCTGCGTGGCTTATCTTCACGTCGCTGGGCTTCTACCCCGTCGCGCCCGGATCGAATCAATACGTGATCGGACGTCCCTTCGTTGACAAAGCTACCCTCCACCTACCCCATGGAAGAACTTTCACGATAGTGGCCGAACATCTAAGTTCGTCGAATGCATTCATCCAATCCGTTACTCTGAACGGCAGACCACTTACCCGCCTGTTCCTTCGTCACGAGGAGTTAATGAAAGGCGGCGAATTACGATTTGTGATGAGTCCCAAAGCCGAAGCAACGTGGTCGCTACAGCCACTTGACGTTCCTTACTCCATGACTCCCGCACATTGAACCCGCGGCCTCCTTTCCAAGCCGAGTTAGTCACCATCACATTTCTTCCGTCAATACTCTCACGACAAGCAGCGATGTCCAGATCTTCAACATAAATCATTGCAAGCTGCTGGTAACATGAATTTTAATCGCTAACCCAAATTCTGATTTTTGCAATTATTTCTCTGCAATTGGCTGTTTCGTGGACTCGAACTGTGCAGATCAGTGCCTTTTTCGAGATCAGAACAGAAGTTTGGGCACCAATTCTTCATCAACCAGTCATCTTTTTGTATCCGCGAGGAGGACAGTTCTGACCGGCTGCTGTTTCGCACTGCCGCAGAATGACAGCACACAAGGGGAGCGTAAATTTACAGGCAATTATGCTCCAGGGCAAAAACGTGAAGCGATGGAGCGCAAGATTGCAGGCAAATTTACCAGCGATAGTCCGCGCTACTTTATGCCAACGGCTTGTCGCTCGCAACGCCGAAGCGAATGGCTGCGACCAGCAGGACGAAACGGAACCCGTCGCGGTAGGCTGAGTCCATTTTGCTCTCCGGACACGCTCGTGCCGGAACAATCGCAAGTGACATCCTTAAGATTCTCGACGAAAGGACGACGGCCATGACGATCCAGGAGTGTGCTCAACTGCTTGATACCGACGAGACCACTCTAGCCAGGCATTCGAAGACGGGAAAGTATCCCACCTTCACTATTGTCGGGATGATTCGTGTCAGCCCAGCGGAACTCGCGGCCCAAATTCGGGGCGGCAGCAACAATCCATCCAATTCAGATAACCAGTGGGAAGATGACACAACTGAAAGTTGTGAGGACGTAACAAGCTTTATTCAGACTCAATCTATTGGTCTACCGGCCAAATAAAATCTTCGCCATTATTTCGCTCATCGTGCTATAGTCTCACTGATGATCAAGCGCGCCAAACAGTCGCCATCTCTTCGCTCGGGTTCCGGCCAGACGCGGCGCAATTGTTTGCACTTCTCAAGTCTGTCTACGCGCAAAACCAACTCGGCTTTTCTGGTTGATCCCGCTCGTATAAATGCAGACAAGTCTCATCATGATATCCAGTTTTGGTATCCGACATTTGCAGATATTGCTGCATATGATTGCCGCGATTGCCTACCACCGCATACAGTTGACGCTCGATCAAAGCACTCACACTTAAAGATTCATGATCGATTATCCTTTAGAATCAAAAACTTGAGAGGGGGTAGCGAGCAGTATTCGCTATAATGCGCCCATGGCTGTCACCCGTAGGCAAAAAGAGGTTATCGACTTTTTGGAGTCGTTTGTGGCCCGCAACGGCTACTCCCCCTCCTTCGAAGAGATCGCGCGCGGCATGGGCCTCAAGAGCCTGGCCACCGTGCACAAGCACATCACCAACC
>CAYQOQ010000004.1:0-66063 GCA_964419175.1 uncultured Occallatibacter sp.
GTGGCCACCCACACGTTCTCGCCCTCGACGGAGACGCCGTAGACCACGTCGTTGCTCAGTCCTGAGTTCAATTGCGTGTAGCTTTCAATGCGGCCGGCAGAGATGCGGCTCAAGCCACCCATGGTTCCGGCCCACACATCGCCGGTGCGCTTGTCCAGGGCCAGCGAGAGCACGGCTCGATGCGCAAGTCCGTCCTTGGTCGTGTAGGTCTTCCACGAGTGATTTTCGTAAACTGCGAGGCCATTCTCCGTGCCCGCCCAAACGCGATCTCCGTCCACCAGCACAGCGAAAACGTGATTGTCTGGCAGACCGTTGCTGGTCGTAAAGTTCTCAAAGCGGAACCGTGGCATGCTCGGCGCCGACGATGCGGCTTGTGCGTGAACAGGTCTTGTGGAAGCTGCCTCCGCACTCTTCGCGGGTAGTGTTTGTGCGCATGTCGCCAGCGGATTGGCCAGCCCCCAGCAGGCCACAACAAACGGCATTGCAATCGCCCACATCGTCTTGTGCACGCTCTTCATCATTGCGTCCTCAGATATTCGATCAAGTCGTTGAGTTCGTCTTTCGTCAGGTCGTTGGTGCGGCCGTGTTTATCTTCAGGGTTGTAGACGGTCCATATCTCTTCGAGCGTGCGCGCCGAACCGTCGTGCAGATAGGGCGCGGTAAGCGCAATGTTGATCAGTTGCGGCGTGTCAAAAGGACCGGGATTATCGGTCGGCTTCTTCGTGCCAACATCGAAAGACTTCTGGCTTGTACCCTTCGGGCCGCTATGGCAATAGGAGCAGCGGTTGACCTCGGAAATCGGCTTGCCGAACCTATCGACAGCGCGCTCAAACAGCGCCTTGCCGCGTTCCTGACTCGGCGTCAGCTCGTAGCCCCGCAAGCGCCAGCGATTGGGCCGTGAATGCAGACTTCGCATGTAGAGTGTCAGATCCGCGAGGGTGTAATCGCCATACTGCTCCGAGCGCCAGAAATACATTTCCGTGCGCGGTCCACATTCGGTGGGAATGTTTGGATTGCCGCCATTCCACTTGTAGGGCTCAGTACCTTTGATGTCCTCGATCAGCCGGTTGTCCACGATGTCGCGGCCAAATCCGTCTGGCTCGAGGTCCCACGTGAGCCCATCGAAAGTGGAATCGATGTGGCAGCTTGAGCAGCTGATCTGCCCCTGAAATGAATAACGCGCTGTATAGAAGGTCTGTTCTCCGCGGCGCATCGCGCTCACAACTTTTGGCCCATCGAGCGAAATGGTAGAAGCAACACGGTTCGTACGAGTGTCGATGACGCTGATCGTGTCTTCGAGGCGGTTGGCAACAAACAATCTGCGGCCATCACGGCTAAGTGCCAGGCCACGCGGATTGTGCCCAACCGCAATGCGCGCCATGATGTAATTCGCGCCGGCTGAAAGGTCTTGCGCAAAAGACCCGGAAGCTGGGCGCGGGTGCGTATTCACAAAGCGAAGTAATCGCGGTACGTCGATGGCGAGCACGCATTCCGACCCGCCGACCGTAACGTAGAGTCGAGATTTGTCCGTTGAAATCGCCACACCGAAGGGTTGCGAGGCGTAGCGTTCCAGCTCGTCCAGCGGAACTTCGACAGGCTTGCCTACATCGGCGCCGAAAAGTGTGAGGGTATACGCAAATGCGCCGCCGTGCTCAAGATGAGCAAGCGGAACCAGATTCTTTGGGTGGTACTCTGCCACTGCACCCAGCCGTCCATCGTCCGAGAGTGCAAGGTGGAAGACGCCGGCGATGGCAGGAAGAGGAATTCGCTCGACAACGATGGCCCGCTTCACATCGATCACAGTAATCTCGGACTCTGGAGCCGTGCGATGCGGTGTCGCGTTGGGATAGACGTGTGTAGCGTAGATGCGGCTGCCGTCGGGCGAAAGCGTAAGGTAGCTGGAGCCACGCCCGGCAAGCAGGCGCTTCTTTTCAACACCGGTTCTGGCATCGAGTACAGCCACGTCGTTTGAGATGCGATTCGCAACAAAAAGCTGGTTGCCTTCGCGATCTTCGACAACCCCGGACGGCTCCGCGCCAACGTTCCATGTTGCAACCACGGCCAGCGTTCGCGTATCGATAACCGACAGAGTATCGTCCCAGGAGTTGGTCACAAAAAGTCGGTCGCCATTAGAGGAAAGCGCCATGCCGCGCGGTGTCCGCCCAACTGCGATCACCTTGACCGGTGCATAGTTGGCGCCGTCAAGGACGCGCACTTCCTGGCTCTCCTGGCAGAGTACGTAGAGCCGCGAACCATCGGGCGAAACCAGAACTTCAAGCGGCGACACATACTCCAACGGGAGGGGCGAACCGGCACGCTCATCTGCTCCGGCGATGCGGTTCAGCAACGGCAACAGCGCGATGGCCAGCAGAAGCATGGCCGCGACCGGCCCGCCTGTTCGGCACAAGATCATTGCGCACTGCTTTGCCGAGGCTCTCGTCACTTTGGCTCCTCAACGGTGAGAACGCGGTCCACGGCAAGCTTCTCCAGCGTTTGCTCGCGCCCACTTGGCCAGTGAACAACAACTTTGTCTACGGTGGCTGCCGATCCCAGTCCGAAGTGCAAACGGCTATCGTTCTGAGAAAGATAACCAGAACCCGCTACGCGCTCTGCTGTCTGCCGTTTGCCTGCGGAGAAAACCTCCACGCGCGCGCCAATGCCGTCGCGATTGCTCTTTGTACCCACCAGCTTGATTGCGATCCAGTGGCCGGCATCCGTAGTGACATTTCGAAGCAGCGTGCCTTGGTCGCCGAGATTCACCAGATAAGCGTCGACCTTGCCATCATTGTCGTAATCGGCAAAGCAGGCGCCGCGGGCCACCGTGCGATTGCTCAACACCGGGCCAGCCTGGCGTGAAACGTCCTCAAATTTTCCGTTTCCAAGTCCGCGAAACAAAGTGTGTTCTTGCGGAATCAGGTGAATCAACCCGCCATGGAAAATCAGAATATCCGGTTGCCCATCGTTGTCGAAGTCGTAGACACCGGTTCCCCAGCTGACATATTGTGCGTTCGCTTGCGAAATGCCGTTGGAGGCGCCCACGTCTTCAAAGCTCTTCGTCCCCGTATTCCGTAGGAAACGGTTGTAGTGTCCATCGGTCACCCACAGGTCAAGCAGCCCGCGCCCTTCGAAGTCTGTAAAGACGGGCCCCATCGACGACGTTGCTTCGCCATTCTGGCCAAAGGCCGTTTCGGTGTCGTTCGCAATCTCCTCGAAGGTCCCGTCGTGCTTGTTGTGGAAGAGAAAGTTTTCGGTGCGGTCATTGGCAACGTAGATATCGTCCCAACCGTCGTTGTCGAAGTCCGCGGCAGTTACTCCCATGGTGCGGCCGACACTTGCGCCGATGCCTGACTTCTCTGTCACGTCTGTAAATGTCCCGTTGCAGTTATTGTGAAACAACATGTTGGTTTCACCCGCGTAGTCAAGCGGCCCAGGGTAGTTATCCGCGGCGTAGAAGGCGCGGTAGCTGGGGTCGAATTTGACGTAGCGGCCCACAAACAGATCGAGACAACCGTCCTTGTCGTAATCGAGCCAGGTGGAACTGATCGCCCAGCCGTTCACCTTGATCCCAGCCTTTGCGGTCACATCGGTAAAATGGCCGTTGCCGTCGTTGTGATAGAGAACGACCTTGCCGTATCCAGTAACCAGAAGGTCTTCAAAACCGTCGTTGTCGTAATCTCCCGCAGTGACGGCGACCGAGTACATGTCCGGATCAAGCCCGGACTGCTCGGTTACGTCAGTAAAATGTCCGTTCCCATCGTTGCGATAGAGATGGTTGTGGGGCAGTGAACTCGGCTTGTCCTTGAGGGGAAATGGATGCATGGAATCGTCGAGCGGACGGCCGTTGACCACGTAAAGCGACTGCAGGCCTGAATTGTTGTAGTCCAACCAGACGCAGCCCGCGCCAGTTCCCTCGAGCAATGAGCCGAGTTGCCGTGAACCAAAGCTGTGAGTAAAGTGGATTCCCGCTTTGTTGGAAGCGTCTTCAAAGCGAATGACGGGCTGGTGCGGCGCCTGCGGTGCGGCTGCGGGTGCTTGTGCCACAGGACCTGTTCGCACCACGAAGAGCGTGCAAAGAATCAATAGAAAGACGCGCTTCATATCACTTGCCTCCCGGCGCTGTGGTTTGCGATTGGGTAACGGCCTTCATGCCGGTCAGATCTACTGGGACGGTTGTCCGCAGCAGAACGGCCGGCACGCGGTTCTCTGACGCACGCTCGGGCCCCGTGTGGCAGCCGGTGCAGATGCGCTGTTCACCGCTGCGAATCCAGAACCATCCGTGCTCCTGGCGTACGACCGCGCCGCTTGCGTTGAGCAATGCGAAGCGAATGGGCTTGTCCGCGGGAGTCTGCACAAAGAAAGAGCCATCGGCTTCCACCGGCGCAGTACCGTTTGCAACCACGTGGCCTTGCGAATCCAACGTCTCCAGCCGGATGGATGTGGGCGTTATCTTCAAATCGCCCTCGCGCGACAGGCGCGAATCGAGGGCAAGCAAGTTGGCGTAATTCCATGGATGCAGAGCGGAGGGATGATGATGCGGCCTCGTGCGCGGCGCAATCAGAACCGGCTCGACCAGATTCTCCCCGCTAATAGCAAGCACTGTTTGCTTCGAGATGGTAGCGGATTTCGCCGAACCCGGCTTCAGCAGCTCGATCGCATAGTGCGCACTGGGCAGCGTCCGCGCGCTTACCAGCCAATCTCCCAAAGCCGTCTCTGCAACTGCACCGGCGTATTCGGCTTGCGGCGCAACCACCGGGACTTCATGCGCGATGGGCGACGTAAAACGCGCAAGTGAACCTCCATGCGTAAAAACAACGTCGCCTGAGGCCAACTGCTTTCCGCCCCACCGCGCGCGCCCATGATCGCAACGGTACGATTCAACGCCTGAGCCATCGGTATAGACCAGGTAAAGCTCCGGTGTTGATCCCGCGCCAAGTGGGTAGTTGGCCTCAAACAAGATGCGGCCATCCTGCAGCACATCCAGGGGAATCGCACTCGAAGGAAAGTAGGAAATCGGAAGCAGCGTCGAACCTGCATTCGCCCAAATGCGGTCGAGAGCTGAAGCGTCTCTTTTGCCGGCAACTACGAGTTGAAAACCCGGGGCGTTTCGCAAAGCATAAACAAACTGCCCGGCCGGCAAATAGTGAGGGCGAATGGCATCCGTCGGGCTGGCGATAAGCCTGCGCACGGAACCATCGGCAAGCGTTAGTTCCCAGATTTGCCACGGATCGCCGGCGGCGCGCTTGCCTGCAAACAGCAGCGCCTTTCCATCAAACGAGACATCTGCGTCCGCGGTAGCGGCAAAGCCCTTGATCAATGGCGCGGCTTTGCCCTCGTGAAGAAGTAACAGTTGCGCCCCGTCCGGGAAGCGTTCTTCTCCGCGCAAGGCAGCAAGCGGATGATAGATGGGCGCGGCGGTAACAACAACATCTACCTCGGGCGCATGCACGGCGCCAGGAGCGGACCCACATTTTGAAACCAGCATCGCAATCGCCGCGACCACAGATAGAGCCCGGAGCAACAACTTCATCCCACGGCCTCCAGGGGACAGCTTCCGGCATGGCCGTGCTCATCAGAGGTCTCTTCGCGCGCCGTGATACCGCGCAGCCTTATCCATGGCTCAAGCGCAGCCATCATGGCTTCGAATTCCGCGAAATCCAGTGACTGGTCGCCGTCGCTCAAGGCTTTGTCGGGATTGGGATGCACCTCAACCAGCAAGCCATCCGACCCGGCGGCGATACCGATGCGCGCCAGCGCGGGAACCAGGTCGCGATGTCCGCATGCGTGGCTGGGATCGGCGATTACAGGAAGATGCGTAATCTGTTTCAGCAGCGCAATCCCGGCGGCATCGAAGGTATTGCGCAACGCTGTTTCAAAGGTGCGGATGCCGCGCTCGCACAGGATCACGTTGGGGTTGCCGTAGTCCAGAATCACCTGGGCTGAGCGCAGCAGATCGGCGATCGTTGCCACCATGCCGCGCTTCAGCAGAATGGGCCGTCCCGATCGCGCCACCGCCTCCAACAGCGAGACGTTCTCCATGCTGCGCGAGCCAACCTGCAGGATGTCGGCAAACTCGGCGACCACGGGAACGTCGCTCTCCGACATCACCTCGGTAACGATGGCCAGCCCGGTTTCTTTGCGTGCGGCAACGAGCAGTTTGAGACCTTCAAGGCCCAACCCCTGGAAAGCATACGGTGAACTGCGAGGCTTGAAGGCGCCGCCGCGCAGCACGCGCGCCCCGGCACGCCGCACATGATGGGCAGTGGCCATCAGCTGTGGCTCGGATTCAACCGAGCATGGCCCTGCCATGGTGATGAATTCGTCGCCCCCGATGGCGAAATCAAGCACTGGAACCACCGTCCGGCGGAGCCGTGCGCCGATCAGAACATCAGGGGTCTCGGCAAATCGTTCCTGCCAACTTACACGCACCCGGTGCGCTCCATTCTGGGGAAGCGTCAGTGTAGCGCCTTCGCACATCGGGACACATCAACCGAAAGGTGGAGATGTACAGGGACGCCGTGGGTGCTTTCCGCCCGTTTCCTATCGCTTAGCGAGGAATCCTGAAGAGCTACTCTCTGCAGCAAATCAGCCTTGCGCCATTGGAGGTGGCCGAAAACCAAAGGCCGCGTCCACGACGGCGGCGACAGCCAGCGCCATCTCGTCTTCGAAAGGCCGCGCGACAACCTGTACGCCGATCGGTAACCCCTCCGGCGAGCTTCCTACAGGGACCACCGCCGCCGGAGCGGCCAGCGCGTTGAACCATTGCGTGTACCGCACTGCATCCAGGTAGTTGACATGCTGGCCTTCGACA
Source organism: uncultured Occallatibacter sp. (assembly GCA_964419175.1). Classification (GTDB taxonomy): domain Bacteria; phylum Acidobacteriota; class Terriglobia; order Terriglobales; family Acidobacteriaceae; genus Telmatobacter. The sequence continues at coordinate 6,809 of CAYQOQ010000004.1, forward strand.
GTCCAAACGCGCTCATCGTGACGAAAAGCGGGAATGCTGGCGACCGGACAAAGCAACACAGGGTATTCCCTCATTTCCTTCAACACCCTGGCGCGCAGCAGCTCCAAACCGGCCCAGGCGTTGAGCAACTCCGTAGCAGTGAGGGGGCTAACTTCTTCGCCAAAGGAGAGAAACTCTTTGAAGATCGGGCTGAGTTGATCGCGCTTTCCGCGAATCTCCGGCTCATAAAACATCGCTCCACATTGCACAAAAAAGGTCCACCACAGTTTGCGCAGTTGCTCCAGTTCGCTGGGACGGAAAGGTTCCACGCGAAAACCCGCATCGCGTAGCGCCTGCGCCGCCGCCCGCACCGCGCTCCTCGTCTCTTCGGTAACCGGACACAGGCCGTCATCCTCAAAAAAGCCGATCGTGTGCGCCCGCAATTCGTCGAGCGAAGGTTTGGTGAGCGCCAACGGAGGACTGACGGGATCGCCCGGATCCTGACCGGCGAGCGCGCCAAACAGCAGTTCAACATCGGCCATCGTGCGCGCCATCGGCCCTATGGCGCCCAAAATCGAGAAAGGGCCGACGCAAGGCGGAAGATGGCCGCGGCCCGGAATGCGGCCCGGTGTAGGTTTGAGCGAGCAGATCCCCGTGAAGTGCGCCGGAACCCGCACCGAGCCGCCGCTGTCGCTGCCCAACCCGGCCGATGAAAGCCCTGCCGCAATGGCTGCTGATTCGCCCCCGCTCGATCCGCCTGGCGAACGACTCAGATCCCACGGATTGCGCACGCGCCCGTGGAGCAGATTCGCGGTCTCATATGCCATCAGGAACTCTGGGCAGTTGGTCGTGCCCAGAATCAACGCTCCCGCCGCGCGAAGCCGCCCTACCACGACTGCATCTTCAGTCGGAATCTCGTCCTTGTGGAGCAGGCTGCCGATTTCGCAGCGGTACCCCGCTGTAGAAATCGAAGACTTGATCGTCATCGGCAGGCCGTGCAACAGTCCGTGTGGCTCCTTCGCTGCATCTAGCCGCCGAGCGTGTGTGCGCACCCGCTCCGCGTTGAAGTCGGCGAACACGTTCAGTTCCGGGTTCAGCCGCTCGATCTGCTGGATATGGGCCTCTGCCAGTTCAGATACTGAAACCTGACCCGTGCGTAAGAGCTCTAACTGCTTCACTGCTGGCGCAAGCACAATCTCATTCATGGTTGTTGTCCTGGCATTGATCGAGGCGATTGATCCTCCAATGGAGTGGATGGAAGAAGCTGATAGTTGAATCGATAGGACCGCACAGGTTCCCCTGAATCGAACCGGTCGTTCCAATTCAGTTGGTAATCGAGTGCATCCGCATCGCTCGGATATTTCTCGCTCGCCGTATACGGATAAGACTTCATTCCATGAAACGGCAACTGGGCAACCGTGAACGGCAGCGCATCCCACCAATCCATGTCTTTCACAAACCCGTTGGCATAGAAAAAGTAATCGCGCTTCCAGTGGGTCGGCAAGGCGGGCAACTTGCCCGTGTCGAACTCCGCTCGAATCTCCTCGCCACTGCCGAGGATCACAAATCGGTCATCGACACTGTTGAGCAACGGAGTCACGTCTCCCATATGCGTGTAGTTTCCGCGCTCCCGTTGGAACGGACCGGTCAGGCTTACCCGGCTGTAGTCATAGTCCAGATCGCCCGGGCTCGCGCCCTCAATCTGCTTCGGATACCCACGGAACTGCAGCGTCGCTGACGCCAGCGGAAGTTCACTTGTGAGCGCAGAAGCATCCTCGCTCTGGTCGATCAGCACCTGGTCCCAATAGACCTGCAGGTTCGTCATCAGCCGGATGCGTCTCGTGCCCGCGGGCATCTTTCCCGTAAGGTCAACAACGATCGTTCTCTCGAGGCCCGCCGGAAAACCAGCTTCACCAGGAATGCGTTGCCACGTGCCATCGCTCAACTCGGCTTCAACGTAGGGCGAAATCGGCTTGATGCCCGCCTGCCATGCGGCATAAAGCGAGGTCGCGCTGAAGTAGTTCACATAGCCGGCCATCAGCAACCGCAGCGGAGCCTTTGGCTTTACGGCGCCCAGGTCCAGTGTGAGCGCGTGCAGGTTGGCGAAGCCGTCGTAGGGCACCACCGTGAATCCACTGGCAAAGATGTGATCGTGGCGGCTCAACTGGTCCAGAACATCGCGTCCCTCGCCGTCCCACGCGCCCAATGGCAATGTTGAATGCGCACTGGCCACCACGCGGCCCGAGGCAAATGGCGGATCGTCGAGGAAGCGTTCATCCGGATTCACTTCCACATCATCCGGATGATCAACCGCAAGCAGGCGCAGTTGGTCGATATAGTTCACCTCTTCCATTGGCTCCATAAAGCGCAGGCTCAGTTTGCCGTTGATCAGCGCGAAATCTTCGCCGTCCACCTTGATCCACTCTCCAGGATTCGGTATGTTGCGCCGCGTGGGCGTAAACCAGTGCCCCACAACTGCAGCGCCGATCACGTCCGTAACAAATTTATAGCGATGCCCATCCCACGCAAACAGCACCGGGCACGAACTGCCGCGCCGGTCCGCCTCCTTCATCGCGATTACCGGTTCATGCGGCAAGTCGATCTCGTCCTGCAACACTCCCGTTGGCCACAGAATGCGCAGCAAATCTATCCCCTTGGCATCGCCCAGGCCAGCCAGGATTTGTGGAGCAGCTTGAGTTCCATAACCGGACGCGCCCGCAAGTTCCCACTTCTGCCACAGTCCGTTCGCAAATATCTCCACCTTCACGCCCAGCGCGGTCTTGTTGTCGGCCAGTCCAGTAAGGTCGAGACGCACAAAATGATTTTTGTTCGCTCCAACATTCCGCAGCAACACCGGCGCCGCATTCTCTTCGGTAACGATCAGGTCAGGCGCGCCGTCTCCATCCAAATCGGCAGCCATCAGTCCCCGCGGGGAATGCAGCGCAATCTTGTCCAGTCCAAGTCGCGAACTCACGTCCTCAAAGCTGCCGTCGCCACGATTGCGGAAGACGCGCACGCGCGCTCCCGCTTTTGTCTCCACAATCGCCGCCAGATCGACCCAGCCATCATTGTCAATGTCGATCGGTGTCAAGCCCCAACCGCGTACTGCGTCCTTCAGCGGTAGCTTGACGCGCACGAAGCGCCTGCCTGCGTGATCCGGAGCCTCCACGTTGCGCCACAACGTAAGTCCTGGTGCGCCCGCATGGGTCACGGCAATGTCCATCCAGCCGTCTTTGTTGTAGTCCAGCACCGCGATCCCCGTAGTGGGCGGCAACTTGACGCCTTCATAAAGCGGCTGCACAGGATACTTCCCCTCGCGCGGATTCACATAGATCAGGGGCGCCGCTCCTTCGCCGGTCACTGCCAAATCCACGGCGCGATCATTATTGAAGTCGGTGAGAATTGCCGCGGCCGTGTTGCCGCTTCCACCCAATCCCGTCGCCTCTGTCTGCTCCGTAAATGTTCCGTTGCCGTTATTCCGCCAGAGCACATTGGGCGCATCGCCCGGCTTGAGTGGCAGACCGGTCAGCAGCAAATCAAGATCGCCATCGTGGTCATAGTCCACAAACGTAATGCCCGTCGGCCGATTGCGCGCAGCGAGACCACTATCCGCTGTCACGTTCTTGAACTGGCCGTGCCCGAGGTTGCGAAACAAAAGCACCGCACCATCGAGCGCCACGGCCAGGTCATTCAATCCATCGCCATCGTAGTCGCCTACCGCACAGGTCACAGCGCGTCCGCCAGCTTTCAATCCAGCCGCTGCCGCGTCAACCTCTTCAAACTGCCCATCGCTGCGAAGATGCAGAATCCGAATTGCCTGCGCGCCCGACTGCATCAGTATCAGGTCCATGCTCCCTGAGCCCGTCACATCCATCATGCAGGCCCCACCGGTCGTTGTGAATGCAGGTACTCCGGAGGCCGCACTTGTAGCTCGAGGAATCATTGGCACTGCCATGAGCCGCACGGGGATCATGGCAGGCTGAATCCTTTCCGGCTCTGCAACCGCTGTCACTAGAGAGTAGCGTCCCTGCTCTCCATAGGTCAGGCCGAGCGCCGATGAAACCTTGGTGCTGGTCAAATGCTGAAAGCGCGTAAAGTGCGCTCTCGCCTCCGCGGTGTGACCGGTGCGCTGCAACGCCTGCGCCAGGCCGAACTCAGCAGAAGCATGGAGCGGGTTAATCGCCAGCGTCGCCTTGAAGGTAGAAATGGCCTGGTCGAATTCCTTCATCTGCTGATAACAGGCACCTTCAAAATAGTAGGAATCCGCATCGTGCGGATCGATTTTTGCCGCTTGCTGAAAGCTGGCCAGCGCCAACTCCAATTCGTTGCCCGCATGTTGTGCCAGGCCCAGGTTGTACCACGCCTGCGCGCTCTTCGGGTCCAGAGCAATGGCTTGTTTCAGTACAACCTTGGCTTCGTCCACCTTCTGCAGCGCCAGCAGTGCGATGCCTTCGTTTGCTGCTGCTTCGGCCAGCTTCGGATCCTTCTTGAAGGCTTCAGCGAAACTATCCGCGGCGCGCTCGGTAAACTGCTGACTCATCTGCGCAACGCCGCGATTGTTCAGCCCGACCGCTTCGGCATCGTCGCGTCTCTGCGCCCCGCAAATCGTCGTCGTCCACGCCAGGAACAGAACCGCCAATACCCAGGTTTTTCGCATTGCCATCGACCCCAATCACCCAGAATCTCGAACCAGAACAGAAAACACCAGTCTACTTGACTGCCCTTCCCGGCGCGCGTCGCTATCTCTTCAACTTCTCGCGGCACGAACGAAGGTAGGCTACCAGGTCTTTCACTTCGGCCGGTTCAAGATCCCCTGCAAATGGAGGCATTTCATTGCCCCCGCGAAGAATCTGCTCCCGTATCTTGGTCTTCGTTAAAGTCCTGCCCACGCTGGAGAGATTCGGTCCCTTGTGGCCACCCGCGTTTTGAATGGCGTGGCAGTGCCGGCATCCGCTGGCGGCAAAGACCGCAGCGCCGCGCTCACGCTGACTCCGCGAAGACCCCAATGCGAGCGAACCGAATGATAGAAGTATGCAAATGACTGGAAGCCACAACCTCATTGGCCGCTTCCTCCGCCGGCTTCAGCGTTCACGATCGCGCTATCTTTATGTACATGCCACGGCACACTCTCCGCAGTCACTTCAGGATGCTTGCGCAAAAACTCGAGCGCATAAACATTGGCTGTCGGATCGTCCTTCTGGTCGGCAAAAGCCACGGCCTCCCGCGAGGCTTCCTTCTGCATTCCCAGCCGGCGGTACACGATGGAGAGAATGTAGTGCGCGGATAAGTCGTCGGGATCAATCGACTGCACCGTCTCGTACTCGGTGCGTGCCTCCTGATATTTATGCTGCTGATAAAACGAGAAGCCAAGCTCGCGGTGAGCGTCGCGCGAACGTGGAAACTGGGTGATTACTTCCAGCAAATCTGCGATCGCAGCGTCGGGATGGCCCTGGATGCGGTCAACCAATGCCAGATAGTAAAGCGCGCGTGCATTGTGCGGCGACAGCTTCAATGCCTGTTCCAGGTTGGTCCGCGAGGCGCCATAGCGCTGCCACGAGAAGTCTGCGATGGCGACGTTGGTGTAGGCGTCAGCGTAGTCCGGGCGCAACTGCGCCACATGTTCAAAGGCGCGTTCACTCTCCGCGTATTGTTGCGCATCGAGCAGGCCGATGCCGTAATTGTTCCACCGCATCCACAGCGGATTGTCCGCCGGATCGGGCGCCGTCGCTGGATCGGAGCCGAGCACCAGTGTTCGGGTGCGCGCAGCCATCTCCACCACGGGTTCGTCGTAGTGCTTGCCCATGGCAAAGTCGATGAAGTGCTGATTGAATCGGCGGTAATCCACCTTGGCGGTGACCGTAATCGGGCCCGTTGCGTCCTTGGGAATCCTGAACTCGTAGCGGACGATCTGCGAGCGGCCCGAGACGATGCTGTTGTTATAGGCGATCACGCGCGTATCCCACACCTGGTGCAGATCGTTCAACTCGCCTTTCACATTAACGAGCCGGTTGGTAAAACTATGCGCGCTCGGATCGAGCGAGCCGTCAGACTGCAGGCCCCCGGAGTGCGTAAGCGTGCGCCCCGCGGCGTCCTTGGCCTCAAACTCCACCCAGCTCTCATAGAAATCGCGTTGCTCAGGGACGAGATTATGGGCGATCCCTTTGTTCTGGATCACAACGGTCACCGTGAGGTCGTCGCCGGGTGCAATTGTAAACGGCTCGTTACTCAGCGGCGCAAGGACTCCGCCGCCATTACGTTCCAGCGCAAAGATGTCTACGTTGAGAGCATTGTTGCGCAGGAAGGCGATCGTCTTTTCCATCTGCTGGTCGTAGCCGTAGTACTTTGACAGCAGCGTATTGGCGCCCAGCCAGCGATGCGAGGCCAGCTTGCCCGGCTCCGCGCCGTAATCGCGCGATGTGATCGGCTCCTGTTCCATGTGGCAGGTCTGGCAATTTGAGACCTTGTCCTTTACATAGAAAGGAAGCGGCGACTCCTTGCCGAATGAGGACTGCTGCCATTCGTCGTAAACCGTGAAGGCGCGCTGCCACTTATAGTGATTCTCCTCGCGCGGCAGCGCCGCCTTGTGGCACGCGGCGCAGAACTCGCTGGTGCGATAAAAATCGCGCATCACAGCCTTGGAATGACGATCGAGGTGGGCCAGGATCTCCTTGTCGGAGACTGGCCCATAGATCGGCTTGTCGTCGGCATCCACCAGCACCGCGGGCACGCCCAGCACATAGCTTCCGGTACCGAGGGTCGTGACTTTCTGGATGGAGTGGCAAACGGAGCAAGTAACGCCATCATTGTCAAACTTGCGATCGATGGGTGAGGCGGCTGTCAGAGCGCCTGAAACCAGCGCGATTGGATTATGGCAGCCTTCGCAGTGCCGCGTATATTCAATGCCCCGCTCGCTGCTGAGCAGATTTACGTTCTTCACGTACCAGGGATTGCGGAAGGCGTTGGCGTGAGCGGTCTGGCGCCACTCCGCGTGAGCTTGCTGATGGCAGTGCCCGCAGTACTCGGCCGAGGGAAAGCTCTTGGGATCGATGAATTCGCCGGTGTCGGTGGTTGCATTGGAGGGCAGGAACGGCCGGTCCGTGGCGAAGGGTAGTTTGTAATGTGCGGCAACGCTTCTCGAATAGGCAGCGCGCTGTACCGCCGCATCGTCCGCCGCGTTCACTGTTGAAATGTGACCTGCGAAAAAGGGGCAGACAGCAGCCCCGGCAAGCAGACCGGCACCGAGCAAGCAAACGATTCGTAAGGCACTGCAGCGGGGAAGCATGGCGGTCACCATTCTATTAGTCCAGGGGACGGCCTGTATCCAGCCCAGGTTGAAGAGAAATCTCCATCGAAAGGTGTAGGCCCAGCCTGGATGAGTAACGACGGCGGTGGGCCGACTTCGAGTTTGAAAGCGAATCAACCAATTGAAGCCATCCACCTGCCCTACTGCGGAATCATCCTCCGGCAGTCGCTGGAGTTGAGATCTCTCAACCTATTGGATGAGAAGTCCATCCACATACCTGGCGATGACAGCGGCGCAGTCGAACAGAGAGTATGGTGGTCATGATTCGTGTGGCCTTCCTGAGCCCCTTCTCGGGAAACCGCCTCTTGGATTTGGTCGGATTTTTCACTGCTTTCCACACCATCCCTTTCGATTAGCTCAAACCGAATCGAGAAGGTACGCAAGGTAAACACTTCTCCATGTGCAGAGCACTGTCCTTTGCAGCGACGACATTTGCATCCTTTAGAAGGCCCACCGAGGAGTTCCCATGATCGGAAGATTGCCAGTCATTCTCGTCTGTATCTTTGCCACTGTCGCAGCGACTCACGCGCAGAGCAATTACGCAGTTGTACGTGGATCGATTCTGGACCCGCAGCACCGCCCGATTGTCGGCGCGCAGGTTCAAATCCTCTCCAGCGAAACGGGCGCCGTCCGCGCAGTCATTTCCGATGGATCAGGACTCTATGAGATTGCCGGATTGCGTCCGGGCGAGTACAAGCTCACGGTGGAGCACTCCGGATTCAAGCAGGCCACCCATGCGGTCAACCTGGAAGTCGGCCAGCAGGCCACTCTCGACCTGCAATTGAGCCTTGGCTCCGACAATCAGACTGTCACGGTTCAGGCCTGGGGCGACCTACTCAAGACTCAGGATCCGAGCGTGGGCGAGGTGGTGGATCAACGCTCAGTGGATTCGCTCCCGTTGAATGGCCGAATGTTGATCGACCTGGTGCTGACCGTTCCAGGAGCGCACATAAGCCACGGCGCCGCGGCCGGTGACATGAATTCTCTCTATTGGAGACCGGGGCAGCGATCGGCAGTGAGCATCGGCGGAAGCCGCCCCAACGCGAACTACTTTCTGCTCGACGGGGCCACCAATACCGACCCCACGTTCAGCACTCAGAACCTCAGTCCATCGCCCGACGCCGTTCAGGAGTTCCAGGTGGAGACCGGCAGTTATTCTGCTGAAATGGGCGGCGCCGGCGGCGGACAGATCAACATCGTCACCCGCTCCGGGTCCAGTCATTTCCACGGAACTGCCTATGAGTTCCTGCGCAACGGCGCCATGGATGCTCACTCCTTCAACCAGATGGGCTCATCGAATTTCCTTGTCCAGAATAACTTTGGCGCATCGTTCGGCGGTCCGGTCAAGCGCAATCAAAAGACCTTCTTTTTCTTGAATTACGAAGCCCTGCGGCACGTTGAGATCGATGCAATGGTTGATACCGTGCCAACCGCACTCGAAGACTCCGGCGACTTCAGCCAAAGCGGCGTTGACATTTACGATCCGAGCACCACAACCGCGAATTCCGGCTATAACCCCAACCTGCCCACCAGCCTGTCAAATCCCCAATTCATCCGCCAGCAGTTCGTTTACAACGGCGTGAAGAATGTGATTCCGCCTTCGCGCCTGACCAAGGCAGCCTCAATCATGCTGAATCAATACACGCCACTGCCGAACACCATGGACATGGGCAGCATGACCATGATGGGGCAGCCAACCGTAGTAGGCGCCGGCAACGATGCCAACAACTACATGGATACGCGCAAGGAGCGCATGACCGACAACCAGGGAACGGCACGCGTGGATCACAGTTTTGCCAACGGCGATACCGCCTTTTTCCGTTACTCGGCCGCCAGCGAATACGGCTTTATGCCGGAGGGCCTGCCCGGTTTCGGTTTCTATCACGACAATCTCTCGCAGCAAGCTATCCTGGCCTGGACCAGAATTCTTTCCCCGCACATGGTCAACATGGCGTCCGTGGCCATCTCGCGCCTGGTCATGACGCACACTACCGAGAGCGCCAACAAAAACGATATCGTCGATCAATTGGGCATTACCGGAACCGGTTTTGGAGGACCGGGCGCCTGGGGCGCGCCCTACTTCAATGTCCAGGGATATTCGCCCTTTGGCGACAACTATCTGGCCACGCCGATGAGCGCCTGGGACACCGTCATCGAAGGCCGGGACTCCCTGAACTGGCAAATCGGCCGCCATAGCACCAAGTTTGGCGGTGCTTACCAGAAGTTCATCTGGCCCATGTGGGGTTTCTTCCAGAATCGCGGCTACTACCAGTACACCAACGGCTACACTACCCAATACGCGCTTAACGACGGCAGCTCCGGATCGGCCCTGGCAAGCTTCCTGCTGTCAATGCCGGCGGCGCGGCAGGGCCAGGTAGGGGTGCCGCAAATGCAATTGCGTCAGTGGTACGCCGACGGATTTGGCCAGGATGCCTGGAGAATAACCTCGACCACGACTCTCAGTTACGGCCTCCGCTACGAGTTCATGAGCCCTCTGGTCGATCTTGATTACACCAACAGCAATCTGGACCTCTCCAGCGGCGTGCCCCAGGTCTTCATTGGCGGGCAGAACGGCTACCCGCGCGGACTGATGTATGCCAACCACACCAACTTCGCCCCTCGGCTCGGTCTGGCGCAGAGCTTCCCCAGGCTCGGCGTAGTGGCGCACATCGCCTACGGAATCTTCTACACGCCGGTAGACATGAACACCTGGTGCAACCAGCGCCACAACGTACCCTATGTCTTCCCTGAGACCGCGCAGAGCGACCCTTACATTCCCTCGATCACCACGCTGAACTTTCCCTCCCCCGTGCTCGGCACAACAGCCGTCAGCTTCACGTCGGTCCAGTTGCATGCAAAGGCTCAATACGTCCAGCAGTGGAGCGCCTCGCTTGAAAAGCAGTTGGGTGTCGAGACCACAATCGAGGTCGGCTATCTGGGCGCAGGCGGCTTCCACTTGCAGCGCTCCCACCTCATTAATAACGCGCAGCCCGGACCGGGCCTGATACAACCGCGCCGTCCGTTTCCAAAAATCAGCTTCGTCCCCAATACGGTTTTTCCCGCCGCCGTAGCCAGCACAATGACCAGTTCCACATTCCCCGCGACCACCATCAACCTGCTCGAGAACACCGCGCAAAGCTGGTACGACGCGGGCTACGTCAACGTGCGGCGCCGCGCCTCCAACCGCCTCAGCTTCCTGGCTAACTACACGTTCGCCAAGGCGCTTGAGAACGCTCCTGACTTCCGTTCGCCCATGTTCGAGGCAGCAACTCCACAGAACAACAACGACCTGAACGCGGAGAAGGGCCCCGGCTGCGATATTCGCCATCGCGTTGCCGTAAGCGCGGTCTATAGCCCGCCGGTTCTGGCAAAGAACAACCTCACTCGGGCTCTAACCCGCGATTGGCGCGGCTCCGTCGAGTACCAGGTCCAAAGCGGTTTTCCCCTGACGATTTCCGTGTTTGGCGATACGGCTAATGCCGGAACCGTCGTTGGCGAGAATCCTATTCGCGCAAACTCGACGGGCCAGAAGATCTTCCCGTCGGGCACCCGGAACTCGACCACATGGTTCAACCCGGGCGCATTCGCTGCGCCGCCTGCCTACACTTTCGGGAATGTCGGTCGGAACTCGGTCTATGGCCCCAGCTTGCAGACCATGGATCTTGCATTGGTCCGGAGTTTCAGCCTGGCAGAGAAGTCCAGATTTGAGACCCGCGCCGAGTTCTTCAACGGTCTCAACCACACCAACCTTGGAACTCCAAACCGCTTCGTGAACACATCCAGCTTTGGCAGCATCACCGAGGTTGCCACGCCTGGACGGGAGATCCAGTTAAGCGCCCGTCTCTCGTTTTAGGGAATTGCGCCAGGACTTCGAGGACTGCTTGAAGTTGCGCTCGTATCCCAGTGAGACTTCAAGGAGAGTAGTTCTTTAGAGCCGGGGAACTCGCGTCTTACTTCCCCGATCCTTCGGCGAGATTGACGATGCGATCTACGCCGGGCATCGAAAAGTGCTCTACCTTTCCGTCGGGCCAGTGCACTTCGAGATCATCCACTTTGGTCGCCGGGCCTAGACCGAAATGCGGGCGCGGATCGCTGGTTGAAGCGTAGCTGCCGCCGCTCAGCACGTCTCCGCGCTGCTTCATGCCATTCGCCGTCAGGTAGACAGTCGCGCCCACTGCATCGCGCGGGCTTTTTGGGCCACCAATGAGCTTGAGCTCGAGCCAGTGATTCTTGTCCGGTGAAACGTTACGCAGAATCACCGGATGACCATCCAGCACGTTAATCACTACATCCAGTTTTCCGTCGTTGAACAGGTCGCCCGCGGCCAATCCTCGTCCCTTGATGACGTCTGCCAGCCCCGAGCCTTCAACGGGTGGCACGGCCTCGAACTTCTTTCCGCCCATGTTGTGGAAGAGCATCGGCCGCTGTGCCCAGCTTGTGCCCCAGGGATGCTGGTCTACCTGCGGATAGACGTGTCCGTCTGCCATGATCAGGTCCTTCCAACCGTCGTTGTCATAGTCAAGGAACGCGTCGCCCCAGCCAAGAAACGGGACTGAAATCTCAGCGATGCCCAACTGGTAACTGATGTCCGTCAGGTTGGCATCGCCCTCGTTACGGTAGAGCGGCTTGTAATCGTCTGAGAAAGTCGTGTTGAAGATGTCGATCATGCCATTGTTTTCAAAATCGCCTGCCGCGATGCCCATGGACGCGGTCTCTCGTCCGGCCTCGTTCAGCGCATAGCCCGATGGATAGCTCGCGTCCTCGAATGTGCCGTCGCCTTTGTTCAGGTAAAGATAGTTGGGCGTGGAGTCGTCGGCTACCAGCAGATCCATCTTGCCGTCGTTATTGATATCGACGAACAGCGAACTCAGCCCATAGTAGCCGGGAGTGTCGGCAACGCCGGCCTTTTCGCTTACGTCTGTGAAGGTTCCATCGCCATTGTTGTGAAAGAGATGGTCGGGCTCGCCTTTGAGCCCTCTCGGCCCGCAATTCACCTGCACTCCGCGGAAGGTGCAGAATGTGTCGGGGACTCCGTTTTCACCACCCGACGGCAGGTTGTTGCGATCGAGGTGAACGTAGCCCGGCACGAACAGGTCCAGCCTTCCGTCGCCGTCGTAATCGCCCCACGTCGCTCCCGTGGACCAGTTGCCCAATTGCACCCCGGCTTTTTCCGCCACGTCGGTAAAAGTGCCGTCGTGGTTGTTGTGGAAGAGCCGGTTCTTGCCCCAGTTGGTGACGTAGATATCAGGCCAGCCGTCGTTGTCGTAGTCGGCGATCGCGACGCCGACTCCCCAGCGGTCGTTGGTTACGCCGGCCTTAGCCGCCACATCGGTGAAGGTTCCATCGTGGTTATTGTGGAAGAGCGCTGCATGAGGCGGCGTCTCCTTGCCATCCAGCGCATCGAACGTCGATCCATTCACCACGTAAATGTCAAGCCATCCATCGTTGTCGTAATCAATCAAGCCCACACCGGACCCATTGGTTTCGATAATGTATTTCTTTTCCGGTGAGCCCATCTTATGGCTCCAATGAGTCACCCCGGCTTTTTGCGAGATGTCGTCGAAGATGACGGGGCCGCTCTTCACAAAGCCGCCCGCAGTGATAGGGCGGCGCTGCTCATCGTACTGAGCGGGATGCGCCGGGCCTGTATTCACGCCACCCTCTGAGGTTGCATGAGCACCTCCAGAGGGTTGTTCGGTCTGTTGCCCAGGGGCGGGCATTTGGGGATTTGTGACTTGCGCGGAAAGGCAAACAGCAGTACTTCCCGCCAGCAGTCCCAGAAGAGCGGCTGCGCGCAATGGCTCAAACATGCAGAGAGTATACGCGGGCCGAGATGCAATGCAATATCAGTCAAAGGGTGGAGAAAGTATTCCCGCTATCCTGGCGAGGCGTAGATCTGAAGTCGCATCGTAACAATTGTGCTCTGATGAAAAAGTGAACCTTGCGCTCTTGGGCTTCGCTGTTATTCGCCACCCAACTTGTAAGGGATTCCAAACCGTCCAATCTGGATTAAAGCCTTCTCCTCCGGCGGCCAGATGTGCAGACTCTCCAATCGCGTTGAAGCCATGATCTTGTGCGCGTCCGTTGTTCCCACTAGAGCGCCCGTAGCCGCTAGATTGAAATGAACCCTGAGCGTGTCTCCCGCTTCCGCTCGCGTCCAGCCGAAAGCATACTCGCCCCGCTTCAGAGCGATGTCTCCGATGCGTACCGGTGCCTGCACAATCATGTAATGCGAGTACTTCCCTTCTGCCGAGTATCCGGCGGTAATCAAGACAACTCCGGCGATAAAGTGGCCACGCTCATCCACAATGCCTGACGCGGTGCGCATCTCCGTCTCGATATGCTCATTCTCCACCGCAGCCCGCGACGGCAACACTGAGGCCAACTCCGCCTGTGTGGCCTGGCGCCACGCCGTCCGTTGTGCCGGCGCTCGCAGTGCAAGTAGCGATAAGACAACTCCGCACAAAACCGCACTTCTCGCGATCATGACTTGGCCTTTCTCAGAGACTCAAGGGGAACAATGCCTCGCTGAATAGCCGCTGTAGCCGCCTGAGTGCGGTCCGTCACGCCAAGCTTGCCCAGCAAACTGTTGATGTGCGTCTTCACCGTCGCCTCTGAAACGCTCAACGCCGCCGCTATTTCCTTGTTGCTCTTTCCACGCACAATCTCTTGCAGCACATCGAACTCCCGCGGAGTTAGATCCTCGGTGCCCATGCGCTCAGCCAGTCTCTCTGCAATTGCGGGCGGAATGTGCGACTTGCCCGCGTGCACCGCGCGAATCGTGGTCACAAGATCTTCGCTCGTCATCCCCTTCAGCAGGTAGGCGCGCGCTCCGGCTTTCAACGCGCGATAGATGTCTTCGTCGCCGTCGTAGGTGGTCAGCACAATGAACCGGGCCTGTGGCGCTTCTTCCCGAATGCGCTTGATCGCCTCAACTCCACTCAGCCGGGGCAACCGAAGATCCATCAGCGTGATATCCGGTTGATGCTTGCGAAACTGATCGATGGCTTCAAGCCCATCGGCCGCCTCCCCCACCACCGTCAATCCGTCCACTACATTCAGCAGCGCAACCAGCCCCTGGCGAACCACGTTGTGGTCCTCCACAATGAGCACTCGAATCGATTCCGTCGTCAATGCTTTTCTCCCGTCTGTTCGCGCACTGCACCTGGCGCCGGTGCGCATAACCGTACTGTGGTTCCTGTTCCGCGCGCGCTGCTCACTTCAAGCTTCCCGCCGATCGCCGCCGCGCGCTCTCTCATGCCCGTCAACCCAAAGTGCCCCGATCCAAAGTTGCCTAGTATTGATCTGCCCGCCCCATCCAGTGCCCCTCCCCGCCCATCGTCGCGGACCTCGAGCTCAATCGTATCCGGACCATACTTCAACTCGACCCACAACTGACTGGCTCCAGCATGCTTCTTCACATTATGGATGGCCTCCTGCGCGATCCGCAGCAATTCACGCTCTGTTTCGATCGGCAGCGGTCGATAAGCCCCAAAAACACTGTAATTGGCGGTCAATCCCTCGCCTCCGGCTCCTTCCGCCAGTCGTCTCAGTTTTACAGGCAGAGTTGTCTCATCCGCATCCTGTGTGCGCAGCGCCCAAATCGACTGGCGGGCGTCGGCCAGCCCTTCCCGTACATATGCGCGCGTCTGGTTCAGATGTTTTCCCGCATCGTCCAGCTTTCGCTGCCGCAGCAATTCCGCCAATACCTCCAACTGAACAGAGACGCCTACATAACCTTGCGCGAGCGTATCATGAATTTCGCGCGCGATCCGGCTTCGCTCGCCGAGCACTGCGCGAAATTCGCGCTCGGCCACGTTAAGCCGCCGCCTCAGCAACAGCACAACCGCCGCCACCACGCCCACCAAAAGCAGCGCGTAGAACCACAGCGTCTGATAGAAATGTGGCCGCAATTCAAAGCTCAGTGCCGCCCCTTCCCTGCTCCAGAGACCGTCGTTGTTGGCCGCCTGCACGCGGAAGGTGTATCGCCCTGGGGGAATATTCGTGTAATACGCTGTGCGCCGCGCACCGGCCTCGGTCCAGCCGTGGTCAAAGCCCTCAAGCATGTAGCGGTACCGAACCTTCAGCGGCGCCACAAAACTCAACCCCGCGTAATCGAACTCAAATCGCACATGTCCCGCTTGCACTTTCAACCAGGAATCAGCTCCGTGCAACGATTGACTTACATCGTCCACTTGAAACCTCTCCAGCGCCACCGGAGGCGGAATCGTGTTTACGGGAAAGTGCGCCGGGTCCACTTCCACCAATCCCTTGGGCGTGGCAAACCATAGATAGCCGTCCCGTGATTGCCAGGCTGAAGGGTGGCTGTTGGTCGCTGTCTCGCGGCTATGCAGTCCATCCGCGGCGCCGAACTCCATCCAGTGCTCATACTCTGCCGCGGAGTTGCTTCCACTCCTCACTCCGTAATTGCAGCGTGCGATTCCGTTGCCCGTGGCGAACCAGAGATGCCCTCCACCATCGGCGAGAATCGTGTGAATCGATGTCTGCTCAAGCCCATTTTGCTTTGCGGCGGAAAATCTGCGCCCGTCCCACACATTCCACCCGCGGTCCTGCGTCCCGACCAGCAGGGTCCCATCGCCGCGTGGCAGCAGTGCCGTAATCACATTGCTCGAAAGCCCGTTGGCCGTGGTGAAGTTTGAGATTGCGCCATCGTGCAGCCGCGATAACCCCGCCAGTGTCGCCACCCAAAGGTCACCCTTCACGTCACGAGCCATTGCACCAACCAAGTCGCTGCCCAGCCCGTTCTCATGCGTATAGGTCTCCATCGACGCGGCGGAAGGCACACCGCCCGCCTTGTTGTTTCCAATCTTCCAGTGCGTCAATCCGCGCCGGGTGCCAATCCAAAGCGAACCATCGGCGTCTATCAGCAGCGAACGGATGAAGTCGTCCGGGAGCCCATCGATCGAGGTGAAGGTAGCAACGCTGTTGCCGCGAATCCGGTTGAGTCCGTCCGGAGTGCCCACCCAAACGTCGCCACTCGGTGCGGCCGCAAGCGACAAAATCACATCGCTCGCCAAGCCATTCCGCACGGTCCAGTTCCGCGCCAGGCTCATTCCGTTACCGCTTCGCCGCAGCGCACTCAAGCCGTTCTCCTGGGTTCCCACCCAAAGTGTCCCGCCGCCGTCTTCCATCACCGCGGTCGTGGCATCGGATGCAAGGCCCTCACGCACATCAAAGATGCGGAACCGCTGGTCGCGCAGAATGTGCAGCCCATCGGATTCGGTTCCCACCCAGAGATCGCCCTCACGGTCTTCCATCAGCGCCAGCACCGACGCCGTGGCCAGCGGATCGGTCACCGGAAGCCGCTGCAGCTTTCCCTCCGCCCATCGAGCCAGCCCATCGTCGGTCCCGATCCACAAACTGCCTTCGCGGTCGGTGAACAATGCCTGAATTCGATTTCCAGGCAACTCCTTGCCCACCATCAGCCGCGCTGCGATGCGGTCACCATGCAAAATCACCAAAATATTCTTGTCGGCGAATGCGCTTCCTTCCCCGTTCAGCGCCACAAACTTGATGCCGTCTTTCGGCAATCCGGACTTCTCTGCGCCTTTTCTCCACGGCTCGCCCACGGACGCCGGCTTGTCCACCCAGAAACCGCTGCTGCCCTTTGTCGTCACCGCCGTAATGGCATTACCGGGACGCCACTCTCCGGCGGCGACAAATTTGCCGCCGCTCAGCCGTGCCAGTCCTTGATCTGTGTAGACCCATGGTTCCCCGCCGGTTCCCTCTGCCAATGCCCGAATCCCATTCCCCGGCAGTCCATCGCGCGTCGAGTACGCTTTGATCTCGCCATCCTTCCATCGCGCCAGCCCCTCGCTGGTGCCCACCCACAATGCGCCATCCCGCGCCTCAAGAAGGCAACAAACATCGTTCCCCGGCAGAGCAGGATTCGAACTGCGATCAAAGACCTGGAAGCCAACGCCGTCAAAACGTACCAGCCCAGCTTCCGTCCCCAGCCACACAAAGCCGTCCCGCGTCTGCACCAGAGCCTGCACGGTATTTTGCGGGAGTCCGCTCTCCATGGCCCATATCTGCCGGCCAAAATTAGCCAGCGGCGTCGAGGGCTCGACAGCCAGCCCGGCAGGCACGCAGATGAGCAGCACCGCAGCGGCACAGGCCAGGCACAACATCATCTTCAAGTGGGATTTCCCGGCCCGGGGTCGCAACCTTCGCCGCCCAACCGCGTGCGACAGTGCAAACGCATGCTTCACAGCCTGTCGCCATGCGGTGTTTGCCGCCACATCGTTCGCGATGGTTCGAAGCTGGTTCATAAAAGCGGTTAGTGGACCCTTTATGCAGAATCCAGCCTGCATTGAAGATTGAAAGCCTCTGCCATTATAGGAGTCCATCGCCAACAAATGCCGGTTTCAGCCATCCGAGCGAGCGGCCCTGCCGAAGCGCTAGCGCGAGCTTTGGGCAAAGAGCAAGATCACACCAGGTTGCGCTATACTGCGGGACACGTAAGCAACAGGGAGGTTTTTGGGATGCAAAACTGGAAAAGTATCAAGAAAGCAGCCGGGGTCCTCGCCGCTCTGGTGATAGTGACATCGATGTCTGCTTTGGCGCAGGGCGGCGCAACGCTTCTCAAGCCGGCCGAAATGAACAAGCTCATGCCTCAATCCGTGTTCTATCGCGGGCAAACGGCGAGCACGCAACTGCGGAATTCCGCCGGCATCAAGTTTGCCGACGGGTTCTTTGTTTTAGCCAGTCTGGTGGACACCAGCGGATATTCCACTGGCGTCGCTGCCAAATACCAGGCCTATTTCATCACCGAGGTTCCTATCAAGGTGGCGGGCCAAAGCCTTGCTGCAGGCGCTTATGGGATCGGGTTCATCGACGGCGACAAGTTCCTGGTCACCGACCTGGGCGCACACGAGATACTGAGTGTGGCCTCTGCCACTGATACCGACATGAAACGCCCGGTGCCGCTCCAGATCCTGTCCGAGGCAAGCGGTGGGTTCCGCCTTTATACCGGTCGCAAGTATGTCGCCTTGAGCCGCTGAACTGGGCACGATTGTATTGACCGGTGGAGTTCCGAGCTTGATGCGGGAATCCACCGGATTCACTACGCCACCGGGTCCTGGTTTTACTCCGCCGGTGGCGCCCATCGGGCAGTTCACAATCCGATGAGCGCTCTCATCGGATTGTGTTTAGGGCTCGGGCAAATCTGGACTTGCCTGCAGTACATGCGCAAGCTGATCCCGATTCAGGCAACTGCCAGACCAGCTTTGGTTACCAGTACTCAACCGCAACGATTTGTGGTGGTCCAGAATTGCCTTGAATGACCGGGGTGGCCAAAACAACTTCCACGTTCTTTCCGCTCCAATTGGCCGGCGCCATTCGTTTCAGGGCGTCCAGGTTGCTCCGGTCCATGAGGAACTCGCTGGCGGCCATCGTTCCATTCGGCCCAATCCCTGCAGCTACGACCAGAGGTTGATTGAGCGTGTCATCGTGAGTAATCGCCGCGATTGCATAGTCCTGGGTCCTATCGGAATAGGGGACATGAAAATTGACGCTCCAGCGCCCATCCGGTTTCGCCTTACTGTCGACGATCTCGCCTTCCTCTGCGTCTGTGCCTCTGAAGTGGAAGCGCAGCTTCTCGGTCAATCGCAGCGTCCAAGGATTATCCAGAGCGCCAATCAGGATGGCCGGCCCAGCCCGCAGATCGTCGAACGTCGTATTCCGCGCGAGCTGTACCCGATTGGCTTTGCGGTGGCTATTCAGCAGCACTTGAAAGCGGGAGAGCGCCACGGCGTCTGAGAGTGGTATCACCGTGTTGTTTGCGGTCGGCTGACCCAGTGCCGTTGCTTCCGCCTGATCGTTGACTCCAGGCTGGTTTTGAGCAAGCAGGGGCGACCCGATACAGAGGATGACATCGTTGGGACTCTTCCATAGAGGCCTCAGCAGGTCTCGTTGCGTTGGCGGCCAATCCATGTATTGGCTTCCAAGCGCAATTGCGAACGCGACCACCATGAGCGATCCGGTTACGATAGCGAGCCTCATCCAGCGCGAGTGGCGTGTGCTCGTCTGTGCCTGCTCCATGGAATGGTCTGTTGGGGAAATCGCAGAGGCGTCGGTTCCTGCAACAACTTCCGGTATCTTCCCGAGCGGGCGCCGAAAACGTGCCGCATACGACCCGGATGGCAGATCTATCCGCAGCTCGTCTTCGTGGCCGTCTTCCTGGTAGTACTGCGCGATCCGCTTTCTTACCTCGGCTGCGGCGACTCGAACGATGGAGTCTCCAGCAGTATCGAAACCTGGCTCGCGTCCAAACACCTCGATGCCCAGGGTGCGCTCTTTCAAGGTGTCGGAGTGGCCATCGATGGTCTGTTGCACCACGTAGCGCAGCAGATCGGTATACCGGCGGCTGTTCTTGAAATGGGGGCTAGCAAGCAGCCGCTCAGTCTGCAGCAGCACAGCGTCCTTGTCTGCAAGGGATAATTCGATCAATTCCGCGCTCTTCTGAGGACTCACCATGCTCGGGTTCATTCGGAAGCAAGTATACCCCCGGCCCATGAGACACGCACACAGGAGCTGCTTGTGAACCTGGTCTTACCGAAGCCTCAAACAATGTTCCTATCGTTCCAACGGCGAACGCATATCCACTTTAAATACATTACCTTACAGATTCCACATGGCGTCAAAGGCGATCAACCGAGCGAAACGGCGCCGCCCACGAGCTCACTTTGTTGGTGGGGCGCACAGTTGGGTGAGATGAGTTCGGCGGCACTCATGAGAGAGGCTGGCCGCACCCTCCACTCTTAGTGGAGGGTGCGGCGAATATCTTCCCTTCTCTCTTTACTCAGCAGCAATGGCATACAGGCGCACCGGCCCGAGCAGCCCGGAAGGCAGCAACTTTGAACTGGCCTTGTAGGGTTTCACGGTGGTGAATGTGACCTTGGTTGCGCCCGGCTGTTGGTCGCCAATGAGGCGGTTTACCCACGCATTGGTTACCTTGACCGATATTTGGTTAGCGCCGGGCTTCAGAGCGGCAGTTGCATCGATGCGATAGGGCGTGTGCCAGACAGTGCCCAGAGACTTGCCGTTGACTGTAACCTCGGCCAAGTTCTTCACATCGCCCAGATCGATCCACACATGCGCGCCTTTTTTGAACCATTCGGGGTTGGCGTTGATGGTCTTCGTGTAAGTGCCGGTCCCGGAGAAGTACTTCACTCCGGCATCGGTGCTTTCGCTCCAGGATGAGAGGTTGTCGAGCGTAATGGACGGCGGAGCGCCTCGATCGGCCTGGAACGCGACGGCCCACGGACCTTCAACGGTGACGAGTTCCTTCTCTGTTTGAACGGGAAGCGTGTGAGCGGTCGCATGGGCCGCCTTGCGGAAGACCACGAAGACCGTGCCCCAGGGTTCCAGCTTCAACGGCACGTTGGTTCGGCCGTTCGCGATTTTGAAGGAGACCGGCTCTGATTTGCCGGTTTCAGCAAACCATAACTCTGGCGCCTTGCCTGTAACTCTAAAGCTGGCGTCCACGGTTTCGCTGCGGTCGCGGCGGTTGTCGATAAAGTAGAGGTCGCCATCGCTCAGTTTGCGATGGACAAAGAGAATGCTCGTGTCGTTTTCCGGCTTGCTGTAGTCGAAGTCGGGCGCCACGTGGAGGGCGGCAAAGACATCGGTCAAACTCTGTCCTGCATAAACCGCGCCCTTGCCAACAGAGTGCACACCCGTGCCATCGCCGAATAACTCGGCGCTCAGCTTTTGGAACTCGGCCTGATTGTCAGACAGGCTTGGATCGTCGATCGGCTTCGGTCCGGCGACAACGGCGCCTGCCGTCACCAGTTTGTGAATGGCGCGCAGCACCGGCAGCGACATATGCTGGCTATACGGATCGAGCCCCAGCACTTTGTAGCTCATCCCGCTCTTGGTTGTTACCTGACCATTCGCAACATTCAGTTCGTGGATCAGGGCATCCGCATTCACGTAGTCGAAGCCATATCCGGCTGGAATGTCAGGCGCCTTCTCGTTGAAGATCGCAGTCAGGTTTGAGTCTTCGCCATAGAAGTAGATCAGGTCCGCACCGAAGCGGCCCTGCTGCAGGAGAAAGCTGGTGCGCGCCAGATAGTTAACCCACGGACCTGCTTGTTCGGCCCAGGTCTCGTTGCGGTTGAACCATTGACCGAACGGTCCCAGGGTCAGGCCGGGGGCAGTTCCCTTGCCCACCAGCGGCTGATGGGCCGACTCGTGAATTACAAAGCGATTGATGCCGTTCAGAAACTCCTGATCGGCTGTAGGTTTCAGCGTTGACGGCGACCAACCCCAGGGCGCCGCTGCCGCGGTCATGGATTCGGCGGCAGCAAGGTTCTGGCCATAGATGTGCGCTACAGAGGCCGATTCGCGATCATCCGCGTTGTACCCGTACTGCACGTTATTAACCCCTGGTGACTGCGTCCACATCGCACTCATGGGCACTTCGTTGAACTTCTTCACTTCCATGCCATCGGCAACAAAGGCGCGCCCGGACTCGTGCGACTCGCCGTAATGGCCCATGCCCCGCTCATGCAGCGTTGCTTCCAGTTGTCCGTAGTGCTCGTTGGCAATGAGGTCGGCAATCGTTTTGCGGAAATCCCATAGAAAGCGATCGCTGGCCTCAGACGACTCCACCACCTGGCCAGTGAGAACCGGCATCCATGGAACGGGATCGTAGCCGCGCAGTTTCTTGAACTGCTCGACCATGTTGTCGGTCCAGTTCTGCGATCCGGCTTCCCAGCTATCGTTGATCACATAGTGAATCCCCTTCTTCCCCATCAGTTCAGGACCCACTGTTTCCTTATAGCTGTCCAGATATTTATCGAAGTAATCTTTCACATACCGGCGGTCGAGTTTATCCACTTCCAGTCCGGTTGCCTCCGCAGTCGCGGGATGGTTGGTGATGCCAAGCAGTGAATACCCGAACCGAAGCACCACCCAATCGCCGGCTGGAGGCGTCCAGTTCAACGTTCCATCGGGGCCCACCTTCGACGTCAGATCGATTACATCGGATTTTGCTACGGCTTCAGAGATGGCAACCGCCGGCGTCGCGAGGGGGTAGATGTCTCCCGCGGAAGAAAAAGCGGCCTTGTCTTCAAACAGGTTTACGCGTGCTCCGGCGTGCAGCACCAGCTCGGCAATCGCATAATTCGGGTCTGGGTCGTGACCGGCGAATCCAAACGAACTCGTATCCACATCGCCCATCCACGAGGGCAACGGAGGAGGAGGCGATGGCTTGAAGGTGACGCGGAAATACTTCGCCGTCACTGCCGGAAAAGCATAGGTGTGTTCGGCCGCGTCGCCACCTGTCAACTTTGCCACCTCTTTGAAGTTCTTCCCGTCGTCGCTCGCCTCAAGGGCTCTGTCCACCCTGCCAGTGAACATGGCGGCAAAACCGGTAGGATCGTTGCCGGCAATGGTCACAGACCGGATACTCTGCGGCTTGGCAAACTCATATTGTATCCAGGAGCTCGCGCCAGCAGCAGGTTTTGGCAGCTTGGTCGTCTTCTGCAAGTCGCCATCCCGCAGCATCGCAAAATCCGGAGAGCCTCCGCTGGCGGTCAACTTCGGGTGCAGCGCTTCAATGGGCGTATCGACGGACGACCTGCGGTAGGCCACTACCACGGAATCGGCGTAAAACTGCGGAATCGGCGCCGCACCGGCCGGTGCACTGAGAGCATCTTGTATTCCGATGTTTTGAAACGCTCCTGTATTTCCCGGCGGATTGGGAAGTTTGCCGCTGAAGGGTTTACCCCCTTCAACCGATGTTTCGCTCCATACATATTTCTTCATGCCCTGGGAGGCTGGCACCCAAGGCCCACCGGACTCGCTCCAGCCGGGAGAGCCTGCGATCGCCTCTTCCATCCCCAACTGGTTGCCAAAAGTAATCGCGTATTTAAATGCATCCTTCCACTCCGGGGTCATATAGGCAAGCCGATGATCGACGACCTTTGGAGTTTCCAACGCGGCATCAAAGTTCTGGAAGCCACCGAGTCCAACGCGATGCATCCATTCCAAATCCAGCTTGATGCCGTCCTTGGTGATATTGCCATTCATCCAGTGCCACCACACGCGGGGGCGAGCACTCTCCGGCGGATTCGCAAAGCCGCTCTTGAGCGGATCGGGTTGGTTCTGCGCACAGGCGGCACCTAAGGCAAGAACCGTCACCAAACCTGTCGAGATCAGTCCTCTTGTCCAGAAACTCATCTTTCTCCTTCTTCACGATCACTTGCTGCTAGTGTGTTTTTTGGCTGAAGTGAGTTGTTTCTTCAGTCCTGAAAAAGCTGGCCAGTACGATGGATGCGAATCAAATCATCTGTCATCGCATGTTTTAGATTGAGTTACAAATCTCTTGTCGTCACTTCACGTCTGCTACATCAAATCGATAGGTGCCGGCAGGGAGTTCGTAGCCTGTCTGTCCTTCTTTTGTCGACGGGGTTGCTAAATTGTTGTTTACCAGAGGGGCACCATTGAGTACATACGTTGCGGCTTCGGCATTCGTCGCGCGCAGCCAACCGGTCGCATTCGCCGGAATGGTCAGCATCCAGTGCGCTTTATCGCCGTCCACGTTCCAGCTTGAGTGAATTTCGCCGTAGGGCGATTGAAAACGCAGATCAAGACTGCCGATCTTGCGATCGAATACCGGATGCAGATAGACGGTGTGGAAGCCTGCATCGAGGGGAGTCGCATCAACTCCAGCGCCATAGCGGTAAATCCAGTCGGCGACTGCACCGTAGGCATAGTGGTTGAAGGAGTTCATGCTTGGATCGCCCATCATCTGATCGCCGTTCC
The DNA here is from genome assembly GCA_964419175.1 of uncultured Occallatibacter sp. Lineage (GTDB taxonomy): Bacteria > Acidobacteriota > Terriglobia > Terriglobales > Acidobacteriaceae > Telmatobacter. Next base: position 30,885 of record CAYQOQ010000004.1, read on the forward strand.
AGCGCTCCCACATGGTGGTTGCGCCATGGTCCACCAGATAACCCCACGATGGATAATCGGTATTCAACATCAGTTTGAATGCGAGATCGCTATGGCCGGTCTCGACGAGAGTGGCGAGTAAATAGGGCGTACCGAGAAATCCGGTGCCGAGCATGCCGTGGTTGGCTTCGATTTTTGCCACGAGCCTTGCAGCAGCGGCAGAACGCAAATCATCGGGCACCAGGTGCATGTTGAGCGCCAGCACATAGCCGGTCTGCGTGTCGCCGCCTTTTGCCTTCGCGTCGGGATTGTTGATCTGTCCGAAGGGGGACGGTCCACTGTCCGCGCCGGGGATGAAACCATCTGCGTGCACATACTTTTGCGCGAACGCGGCACGGATATGTTCGAAGAGTTTTTGGAAGCGCGCCTCTTCGTCACGTTTGCCGACGGCGTGGGCCATCTGGCGCATGAGTGTGACGTCATAGGCCCAATAGGCTGTGGCCACAAGTGAAGAACTCGTGGGCCCTTCAGGCGAAAGCCAATCGCCGAAGGGTATGCCCGCATCGTGCATCCACAAGCCGTCGGGATTAGCCTTCTCGATCGCGCCCAGGTACTTCTCCATCGCATCCCAGTTCTGCTCGATGATTCTTGTGTCGCCGGATTGCAGCCATGAGGTCCATGGGATAATGACGCCTGCATCGCTCCACCCAGCGCCGGAAGCCTGCGAACTCATGCCCGTTCCCGGCGCCATGATGCCATAGTACGGAGTGCCGTCCTGGGTTCCGCGCAGATCCGAAGCGAACTTGCGCGAGAAGGCCGCGAGATCTGCATTGTAGGAGGCGGCGCGCCAGAAGACCTCGGCATCGCCCGTCCATCCCATTCGCTCATCGCGCTGGGGACAGTCGGTTGGCACCCCCACAAAATTCGACCGTTGCCCCCACAGGATGTTGCTCCATAACTGATTGAGCATTGCACTGCCCGTCTTCAGTTGCGTTGTAAAGGGCGCGTCGGTATGAAGGACAATTGCCTCGACAGCTTCTTTGGCGGGCGCTACGGTCAGGCCGCTGATTTCGAGAAAGCGGAAGCCGTGGAAGGTGAAGCGAGGCTGGAACTCTTCCACGCCCTTTCCGGCGAGAATGAAATGGTCTGTCGCCTTTGCGGTGCGCAGGTTGTCCGTGTAAAGTGTGCCGTCTGGATTTGTGACCTCGCCCATGCGCACTTGCACGTCAGCGCCGGCAGGTCCTTCAACACGAATGCGCTCGACTCCGGTCATATTCTGTTCGAAGTCGTAAAGATAGACGCCGGGTTTCAGCACCTTCATCGTTTTCGCATGCAACACGGATTCGGCGCGTATTGGCTGGAAGTCTTGCGCTTCAATGACCACCGGCTTGGGCGCGATCACGGTCGCAGGTGTCCAGCCTGCCTCATCGAATCCGGCGGTATCCCATCCAGGTTGCGCCAGCCGCGCATCGTAGGTTTCTCCGTCATAAATCTCGGCCTTGAGAATGGGCGACTGCCGCGCCTTCCACGCGCCATCGGTCGCAATCCACTCCACTCTGCCGTCGGCACGTTCAATGCGCAACTCGGCAAGCAGTGAGGGCGGCGTCAAACCGTAGCTATTGGGCTGTTGAAACCACTTCAACGGCGTTGAGTACCAGCCCGGAGCAAGCAGCGCCGCAAGCACGTTGGCGCCGCTCAGAATGTTCGCGGTTACATCGAAAGTTTGATATTCGACCCGCTTGCGATAGTCCGTCCATCCCGGCGCCAATGCATCGTTGCCAACACGTTTTCCATTCAGGAAAACCTGATACGCCCCCAAAGAAGTGACATATAACCGCGCCGAGCGCACTTCCCCTGCGCTTTTGAAGCCACGGCGAAATGCTTTCACCGATTCCGCTGGCCACGGGGCGCCAAGGGGATCGTCTCCCATCGCCTTGGCGTTCGAATCCTCGGTCCACTGGATTGCATTCTTCCATCCGCTCTCGTCGAAGTTCACGCCCGTCCATCCTTCGACGGGACGCTGCGAGACCTTCCAATCAGCGCCACTGCCCCAACTCTGCATCGAACCATCTGTATACCAAACGACCAACGTCGTCTGCATTGGCGGGTTACTGACTGCCGGGTTCCCACTAGGACTTATGTTGTAGTGAATCGAATCGACTGCAATAACATTGGCGCCGATGCTGAGCGCGGCCGTGACTTCCTGCGGCACGTACTTTTTCCATGGAAGTTGCTTCCAGGCAGGTAGCGGCTTGCTCTTCATAACTTGCTGGCCGTTGATCCAGGCCGAAGCCGTATCCTCGGCCGAGACATACAGAGTGGCACGACGGACCGGCTTGGTCAGTTCCACATGCGCCCGGTAGGTGATATGTTCCTCTGCGTTTTGCGGCTGATTGACATCCGGCTTTGGACTCGTGATCCACTTCGCGCCGGAATGCCGAACTGCGCGCTCTTCTGCCGTTTCATAACCAATCCATTGCGCGCGCCATGCCTGATTCAATAGCCCCGACTCCCACCAACTGACCGGGCTCTCGGGTGCGAGTTTGTTCTCTTGGTCCCAAAGCAGAACTTTCCAAAAATAGCGCGTCGAAGGAGCGATACTCGCCCCAGCGTAAGGAACGGCCACCGACTGCCCGCTTGCAATACGCCCGCTATCCCACACGTTCACTTTGCCCACTGCCAGCAACTCCGGCTTCGACGCAACGAGCAGCCGGTAAGCTGTCTGCCGCGCGCCTTGTCGATTGTCCCGCAATTGCCAGGAAAACCTCGGCTGCGCATCGTCGATGCCAAGTGGCGTGACCATTTCGTCTACGCGCAGAGCCGCGGGACTGAGCGCCTGTGCGCGTGCGGAGGGGGTGAACAGCACAGTTCCAAGCCCTGCACAAGCTGCGGCAACTACGAGCCACAGGCCCGCGCGGTGTATTCCCTTCGCCATTCCGATCATTGCTGTTGGGCCTCCGAGCCCAGTTCCTGCGGTGTGACGCTATCCTTCGATTGCGTGGATGCTGCCTGGTTCCGCTCGGCAGCTGAACGATTGCGCAGCTTTTGAAATGCCGCTAGGGCCTGCTTTTGAGCCTGCGAATTGCCTTGCTGACGCTCGGCCTGCGCCAGGCGATACCAGGCCACTTCGTCATCTGCTCGAAGTGCGGTCGCTCGTCGCAGGTGGTCTGCAGCCAGCGATGGCTTCTGTTCATTAAGCAGAATGCCGGCCAGACCCACCTCCGCTTCCTCAAATTCAGGGTAGTAATGAATTGCGGATTCGTAGAGCTGTTGAGCCGCGACTTGGTCGCCACGCTTGGAGCGCAATCCAGCCAATTCATAAGCTGCATTGGCATTTCCTGGATTGATTTCCAACTCCTTTGCAAACTCCGCGTCGGCAGCAGCGAGATCTTCGGCAGACTGGCTTGATCCCCATTTCGATAGATAGGCCCGTCCCATGCGGTAATGCACATTCACGCGTTGCGGATCGATCTCCAGCACACTGCGATAGCTATTGATTGCATCCATATACTGGCCTTGGCTCTCGTGCGCTTCGCCCTGTGCCAACCGCGCCCACACGGAACCGCCGGCACCATGAAAGAGACTTTGCATCGTAAGATATGCCGAATTGCCAAGGACCTTTCCCACCGTGTAGAGCACTTCGGGATCGTCCTTATAGAGATCGCGCAGAGCCAGCGCAGTTTCAGCAGCGCGGCGATCCATCTGGAGGCGCCCGTAGACCGCGGTGAGTTCAAGCCCCGCCTGCCGTCTTACTTCCGGGTCGGCGGCTGAATGAAAAGCCTTCTCCAGACCCGGCAATGCCTCGCGATTTTTGCCGCTTTCCGCAAGGGACATGGCCAAAAGCGATTCGAGTCCAGGCAGAGCGGGCTTAAGCTTGCGTGCTGCGCGTATCTCTTCCACAGCGCGATCGAAGCTGCCCAGTTTGAAGTCGATAACGCCGAGCGTAGCATGAACCTCGGCGACGGACGCATCCATCTTTTCCAGCCGTTCGAAGTCGGCGCGAGCCTCGTCGAATCTACCCGCGGCCATGGCCGCGCGGCCGGTGTTAAAAAGTTGTGCGAAATTGTCTCGATCCGAAGCACCCTGCGCCAGGGCTTGGGCCGCAATGCATCCAGCAAAAATCAATGCACTGGAAATCCAGGCTTTCCTTGTGGCTGTCATAGGTGCCCAATCATAGCGAAGAGGAGATGCGACCCGCCACCTGGACAAGCGTGGCGGATCGCGGTTTAGTTAGTTGAAGTTAGAAGGTGAACTTGCCGCCTAGTTGCACGATGCGCGCTGGCCGGTACGAGGTAATCTGGCCAAAGGTTGTAGATGTAACGTTAGTGGATTCCGCTGTCGCGCCTGGTCCCACGGAGCTATTTGCATCAACGCCGAACTGAGCGTGGTTGAAAGTGTTGAAGGTTTCTAGACGAAGCTCAAACTTGGCTCTCTCGGAGATACTCACATTCTTCACCATGCCCATATCCCAATTGTTGATGCCAGGTTCATTCAGGGTGTTGCGCCCGCTGGTGCCGAACAGACCACCCTGCGGGACTGCGAAGGCGGCTGTGTTGAACCATTCTTTGGCATTCTTGACTGATCCGGAATGCGGGTTCCCGACGAGGTCGGCGCGTTGGATCGGTGTACCCAGCAACGAATTGGTGTCGTTGGCCATCACGGAGAAGGGGAAACCGGCCTGGAAAGTGCCGATGCCTGTGAACTCCCAGTCCCCCACCGCAGCGTCCACTGCGCGATTCATGTTTGCGCCAAACTTCTTGCCGCGGCCAACCGGCAGCACATAGGCATAGCTGGCGACGAAGCGCTGACCCACATTGAAGTCAGAGCGCCCGTAATCCCGGTGCGGATTAGCGGAGTCCATCGGACCAGCGTAGCTGTTAGTGGCGCCGATGCCGGCAGCTGCTGACTTGCTGTCCATGCTCTTGGCCCAGGTGTAGACCAGCAAGATGGCGTTGTTGGATGCGCGATGCTCTAACTTCACGTTGCCCGAGTTGTAATTGGAATAGCCAATCCACTTGCTATCCAGGAATCCATTCGAACTGCTGAAGTTTTGCAGTGGCTGGCGTGAGTGTGGAGCACAGTTATACAGGCCGCCTGTCGCTACTGTGATTGTCGAATTGGCATTGCAGTATGCCACTTCGTTTGTCGGCAGCGCGCCCGGCTGGTCAACATTGAAGCGCTCCAGAAGGTGCGTACCCTTGTTGCCAATGTAGTTGATCTCAAGGGTTGTGTTCCTGGCCATCTCCCGCTCGACGGACACGGTCCACTGCTGTACGTACGGATTTTGCGGGTTTTCAGAAAGGATCACCGCGGTAAAGGCTCCGCCATTGGCGGCGGCCGACACCGGAGCAATTGCGCTCATCGGGGCGAACAACTGATCTGTCGACTTTAACGTTTGGCCGGCACTCGCCGTCAAACTGGTACGGATCAAGTACGGATACTGATCTCCCGAGTTGTCCATCTCGCGCGTTTCAGAGGAGTCATAGAATATGCCGTAGCCGCCGCGAACCACGTATTTGTCTGCGGGACGATAGGCAAAGCCAAAGCGCGGAGCAAGGGGTAACGGCCTGCTCGGGTTGGGGTGCTGGCCGCAGTAGCGGTAGAATCCGTTGCCTGCCGGCGCAATGCCGTCGGTCAGCAGAGTCTGATCCGCGAAGCAGAGTCCGCCAGCGGCGTTCTGCGTATCCAGCCAGAACAGTTGGTTGGTTTGCGCGTACGGAATCGTGCGTAGATCAGCGCGCAGGCCCAGGTTGAGAGTCAACTTGGCGCTAACCTTCCAGTCATCCTGGACATAGGGTGCCGCGTATTTGAAGACATAGTCGTTCTCATGGCCCGGTGCTGCTCCCGTGGCCGAGAACGGACCCGGCTGGAAGGTCGAGGCTCCGCTGTAGTAACCCAGCAGATAATCCGCATATGAGTTGCCGGTTCCGCAATACTTGTTGCCCGCCGGACACCCATTGACGCCGCTGGTTCCATTCTGGTTGATCAGGTTGCTGCTATACGAATACGATCCGAGGAAATTGGTGGCCAGGTTGCGCTTCTGCACCCAGCTACGATAGTCGAAACCGAACTTGAACGAGTGCGCTCCCCACTGCTTCATAACCGAATCGGCGAACTCCCATACGGGAATATCGCTGGTGGTCGGATCGTTTCCGGGGCTGCCGGCAGAAACGGCATTCGAAACACTGAAACCCAGGTTCGGATAGCCGGCCGCATACGCAGGGAGATTCGTAAAGATGCCGCTGAGGTTGAGCGTTGAGATATCCGCTGCGCTGGCCGCACTGTCGCCCTGAATTGCTTTTGCTTCCAATTTGCCGAAGCGGAAGTCGTTAACGAAGCCGCGTGGCAAGGCTACCGTATAGGCGCCAGTCCAGCTGGTCGAGTTTTCCGAGAAGATGTTTGCCCCGGCATTAGCTTGGGCAGCGAGCGAGGAGGTCCCGAAGTTTGAAGAAGCGTAATTCGCCCTGGTATAGCGGAAGAAAATCTGCCCCCACTTCTGGAAGGTCTGGTCAGCACGATAGGTCTGTTGATCGGTGTTGGTTGTCGCGTTCGCCGTTGCAAACCAGTTCAACACGCCGTTGGTGTCCGTGGCTGCGGTCGGAATCGTCTTCACGGTTGCCTGGGCCATGTGAGAGAACCGGCTTGAGGGAATCTTGTTCCCGGGAAACGGCAGCCCGGTCAGCGGATCGACAGGTGTGCAGTTCTGTGTGCCCGAACCCGAGATCGCTATACAAGCTGGCGTCCCGGCCAGCGGGAAAAGGGCCGAGTTCGCGGCAATTGCGGAAAAGTCGCCGCCAAGTTCAGCCGCCGTCGGCGCGGCTCCCGAGGTGTGGCCGCCTAAAATCGCGCGCCGCCCCTCGTAATTGGCCAGAAAGAAAGTCTTGTTCTGGGCGTTGTAGAGCTTGGGAATTGAGGCCGGGCCACTCAAAACGTAGCCAAACTGATTATCCCGCCATTCGGTAGCCTTATTACTGGTATTGCTCACACTCTGATGCGGAATGGCGTTCATGAAGTCATTACGGAGGAATTCAAAAGCAGAGCCGTGATACTGGTTTCCGCCGCTCTTGCTGACGATGTTGACCTGGTTGGCGCTGAATCCGTAGTCGGCCCCGTAGGTCGCGCTCTGTACTTTGAATTCCTGGATGGCGTCCTGCGACAGAATTACCGCCGGCGTATTGAGGGCCGTATCGGTGTTTATCAGGCCGTCGAGGGTGTAGTTGTTCGACTCCGGGCGGGAGCCGTTGATGCTGATCGCATCGCCTTCGTTGGACCGCATCTGGCCTTGCTCGCCAACCGTCTGGACCGCGCCCGCGCCAACGAACAACAGCGAGGTAAAGTTACGGCCGTTGATCGGGAGTTGCGACATCTGCCGCTCGCTGACTACCTGCGACACCGAAGACGAGTCTGTGTCCAACGCGACCGCGCTGGCGCTAACCTCGATTGTCTCGGAGACGGCGCCCGCCTTCAATTGCAGGTTGACGCGCTGATCCTGTGCGACCGCCAGCACGATGCCACTGACCATCGTCTTGGAGAATCCGGCCATTTGCACAGACACTGTGTAGTGTCCTGGAATCAGGTTGGTTGCCGTGTAATCGCCTGTTCCTGTTGAAGTTACCCTGGCGACTACGCCTGTCGAAGTGTTGGTGATTTCTACTGGTGCGCTCGCAATCACAGCACCTGTACTGTCGGTAACTGTTCCCAGAATCGTACCGGTTGTTCCCGCTTGTCCCCATAGGGTGTGGGCGAACACCAGCACAATTGTGAGCATCGAAAAATACTTCAGAATTCTCACGATACTGCCTCCTTGAAGGTTGAGTTGCGTTTCAATTACATGGCATTGGTCCGGTGACTCAGCAGCCGTCAAAGATCAAGCTCCGGCAGCCATGGATCCAGCCCCGAACAGTCCCGCTGCGAATGCAAACCTCGCAGCAGAGCTTGGAATCAAAATGCATCATTTAGTTGGTCTCATAGATTCGGATTCAGGCTGCTCTCTACCGCCTAATGGAATGCGCGGCTCGATAGTTGCGTTCAAGATTCTCAAGCGGAACATTTCTAAACCGAAACTAATTCAAATGCAAAATCAGACCGAAAACTATGCGCGTATGCAGAGAATCGTCCAGTGCCATACGGTAATGCTCTCGTTAGAAGCGCGCGCAAAACGCTTAAGATCTATTTTTTGAATTAGATACGAAAATATCCTAGAGATGTTAGGAGCTTTGTTAGGAGCGTAGAGGTAGGACCAGTCTCCTCTTCGATTCCAGTTTGAATGCAATGCTTGGTGGGGGTATACTTCACTTCGCTAGGAGCTAAGGCAATGGCGACTCCTCAAACATTGGCGGAAATGACCAAACTACCCGATTTGGACAAGGAGACTGTGCTGCTCCAGATGGAGCGGATTCTTTCCAGTTCCCACTTCAGGAACAGCCGCCGGTACACCGACCTTCTGCGATTCGTGGTGCAGCAGACGCTTGATGGCCATGCGGACATTCTGAAAGAGCGGACCCTCGGGATCGAGGTCTTTGATCGGTATCCAGGCTTTGACACTTCCGGAGATTCCATCGTTCGTGTAGCCGCGGCAGAGGTGAGAAAACGGATTGCGCTGTATTACCAAGAGGAAGGCCACGAACATGAGCTTCGGGTTGATCTGCCATCCGGCTCATATGTGGCGCGCTTTCGCCCCCCGTCGGAGCCATCGCCCACAAACGTCACTGCGCCCGAAGCGTCTGAGCCGGTGCAGACCGAGAAGGCAGCGGATTCTGAACAGAAGAGCGCAACTGCTCCTTGGAGAAAGAAGCTAGCGTTCGTTGCTGTGGCGCTCCTGTTCATCGCAATTGCGAGCGTTATTGCGCTGTGGGGCAGATCCGACAGCGGTCTGAACCGGTTTTGGGGTCCGGTCTTTGAATCTTCCAGTCCAATTCTGGTCTGTGTTGGAACGGTTGAACCGTCGCATATTGCTCCGGATTTTCGAAAGCGATTTACGCTCCAGATGGCAGACACCGTCAACGGAGCGGCACAGCCTCCAACTCCAGAGTCCGGTTTCATGGATTGGCCTGCGCTCACCCTGACCGATGCTGTCCAGATAACGCGCATCACCGAAATGTTGACAAAGCACCAAGTGCATTCTCTGCTGCGCTCCTCTGAGAATGTCACCCTGGCCGACCTGCGGGGCGGCCCGGTGATTTTGGTCGGCGTACTGGAGAATTCCTGGACGCTGCGGCTGGTTTCAACACTCCGATTCCATCCGCGGATGGATTTTGCCAGCCAAAAAGTATGGATTGAAGACTCGCAACATCCAGAGCGCAGGAATTGGAGTACCCTGTGGGGACTCCCTTACTCGGAATCCAGTGACGATTACGCACTGGTTACCCGAACCAGGAATCCGCTATCAGGCCAGATCACGGTTATTGTTGGCGGCCTGGCGATGCATGGGAGTCAAGCTGCCGGTGAATTTGTAACCAATCCTGCCTATTTGAACACTTTGTCTAGGAGCTTGCGCGATCCAAACAAAAATGTGCAGATCGTTTTGAAGATCGACGTCATCAAAGGCGAGCCTGGTCCGCCGCAAATCGTTGCTGAATACTATTGGTAGGGTGAAGATCAGAGTTTGTCCGTCTCTCTATAACAGGCAGAACAACAAGAAACAAGCCGGCAACGGACCTCGGATAACTGGGTATTCGCTCGCCAAGAATAACAGTACGATAGCTCAGTTCACTTTCTCGGCAACTTTGCCATGCCATCTGGGGGAGTGGATGAGGGCCATGCACCAACACATGCGGACCGTGAGCGCGGAGTCCTACAACTTTTGCAGCGAGAGAGCTACGCTTATACGAGTCTATGGGAGTCACCACCTCTGAATCAGAGGCGACCGCTCAGAGGTCTTGCCATGGTGGATGCGCCTATCGCTACGTTCAGCTCCGCATTCACCTCAAAATTCATCCTCGGTTGGGCATCGAGAAGCCGCGCATGAGTGCGTTGATGCCTCCCTACCTGCGGGTAATCGAGGCCGGTTTCCACAATGCGCAGAGCAGCTTATTGAAACGCTATGATCGAATTCGCCCGGCAAAAGATGAACCGGCTTCCTTGACGTGCCCCGAACAGAAATATAGGATAGGTCAAATGCCGTTGATCTCTGCCGCACTTTCCTTCTGATTCGGCATTCCACCTTTATCTTGGTTGTATTTTGGAGGTTCCATGCCAGCATCGCGCATTCGTGTACTCACTCTCAGAATCGTACTCACATTCATCGCCTTGCTTTTCATCGGGCAATGGGTTAGTGCGCAATCGGTCGGTTCGATCGCCGGCTCGGTTGCAGATACGGCCGGTGGTGCTCTGCCCGCATCCAGCGTTACGTTGACAAATCAACGAACGAATGAAGTGCGCCGCGCAACCACCGATGGATACGGATCGTTCTCGTTCACACTGCTGCCCATCGGTGTTTATAGCATCAAGGCGGAGCACGAGGGCTTCCAGCCGCTCGAGATCACGAACACCGCGCTGGAAGGCCAGCAGCATCTTACCCTGTCGCTGGTTCTGCATCCCGGGGGGATAACCACCACAGTAAGCGTCGAGGCGGCTGAAACGCAGGTAGAGAGGGCCGATCCGACGCTGAGCCAAACCGTTCACGCTGAGCAGGTGGCCAACCTGCCGCTGAACGGGCGCGACTTTGCGCAACTTGCCCTTCTGACTCCGGGAACGGTTCGCGGGGAACAGACAACCGACTTTCTGAATCAGGGCACCAGCAGCGAAGTGTCTTTCCGCGGCTCGGTATCCCTGTCGGTACAGGGCATGGCTGAGAACACGAACGACTGGCGGTTGGACGGCGTCGACGACAACGAATTGACGGGCGGCGGCGTCGCCTTTTTGCCAGAGGTGGACGCGATTCAGGAATTCAATGTGCTAACGTTCAACTACTCGGCGCAGTACGGAAGCCGTGGCGGCAGCACGGTGCTGGTGTCGACCAAGTCCGGCAGCAACAGTTTTCACGGTTCGGCATTCGAATTCTTGCGCAACGACTATCTGGATGCAAGAAACTACTTTGACCCGGTGAAGAAGGGCAAGTACCGTCAGAATGAGTTCGGCGGATCCATCGGCGGCCCGATCTTCCACAACAAGACCTTCTTCTTTACCGATTACCAAGGCAACCGCGTTCGGCAGGGCGCGCCGATTCTCAGCGTGGTTCCGACGACGCAGCAAACGCAGAATCACATCTTCACTAATCCTATCTTCGATCCGACCACTTCGCTGGCGGCCAGCAACGCCTCGTCGCGCAAGAGTTACTACAACACGACGCTCGCGACCTACCAGATTCCCGCCGGCGAGATCAGCCCCGTTGGCCAGGCAATTCTGAATCTTTTCCCCGCGCCGTCCCCGGCCGGGACTTCAGGCCTGACCGGTTCTTACAACTACACGGCAAGCCCGGTGCGCACGATGAACGACGACGAGTTTGATGTGCGCATCGATCACCAATTGAGCGCAAACGATCACTTGTTCGGGCGGTTCAGCTGGGACAATGGCCAGCAGTTCAATCCTTCGGGCCTGCCTGGTTTCGGCGCCAAGTCGTCTTACACCAGCACCACCTACTTCCGGGCTCGGGTGCGGAACTTCGCACTCTCCGATACGCACATCTTCTCCGCCCACGTTGTAAACCAGATGGCCGCCGGATACAACCGCGATTACAACACGATTCGCGGCATCGGGTACGGCATATCGGAGGCGGCGAACCTGGGCATTAACGGCGCGAACCTGGGCGACCTTGCAACCTCTGGCATGACGCTGATCAGCATGACAGGATTCAACCCGATTGGAGATCGGCTGTATTCGCCGTATCAGGGTGGAACCAATATCTTCCACTACTTCGATTCGCTAAGTGTGGTGAGGGGAAAACACAGCTTCACTTTCGGATTCGATTTCAGGCCGATGCAGAACAACGGTCTGGGAGAAACGTATTTTCATGGCCAGATGGGGTTCACCAAGAACTTCACGGCCTATAGCACGAGCACATCCTTTGCCGCGACGATTACGGATCCGGCCAGCGGCATCACCGGCGCCAACGGCAATCCGATCGCGAGCGTGCTGCTGGGCTATCCGAGTTCGGGCAACCGCCAAAACCAGGTGAACAGCGGCATCATCGGACGGCGCTGGAAAGAATACCGCGGCTATGCGCAGGACAACTGGTCGATTACGCCGTCACTTACGCTGAACCTGGGCGTGGCCTACATGGTAGCAACTCCGCTGACCGAAGCGCAGGGACGCATTGCCAATTTCGATACGCAAACTGGGACCTATTACGTTGCCGGGCGTCAGGCATCAACCTATACCGGCACGGTGGCTTCTGACAAATACGCCGGTATCCATACGGATTTCTCGAACATTCAGCCGCGCTTCGGATTTTCTTTCAGTCCGTTCGGTCCCGAACACAACACCGTGATCGGTGGCGGCTACGGCATCTTCAACGATTCCTCGCACCTCGGGCAGTCGGCCGGCATCCATCAGAACCCGCCGTATACCAACACCTATACGTTCACAACCAACGACATCAATCCCACGCGCACGCTGATCGTAGGCGCTGCGAACAACGGCTTCCCTGACAACAGCCCGCCGGCAAACCCAACCACCTATACCGGATCCATTGTCGCCATGAACCGCAATTTCAAACAGGGCCTGGTGCAGCAATACAACCTCCATCTCCAACAGGGCTTGAAAGGCGCGGTCATGAGTGTGTCCTACGCTGGAACCCATGCGACGCGGCTATTCAACAACATCGGCTCGTTCAACGGCTCGGCTCCAGGCGCAGGCAACAACACCGCCGCACGCCGTCCCTTCACCACGCTGAACACGATTGCCGATATCGATTCAAACGGATGGCTGATCTACAACTCCCTCCAGGCCAAGGTCGAGCGCCGCATGAGCGGGTTTTATCTCCTCGGTTCCTACACCTACAGCCAGGCGTTAACCAACGGCTACTCAGAGGCGGTAACAACTCTTCCTGGGTCCACATATTTTCCGCTCACCCTGGGACCGAGTTTTTACCACAGCAGCCCGGTGCTTGTTTCCTCTCCGGGTAATCCCGCCGGCACAGCAATTTCTCCGTTGGCCGACCGCGGTTCGTCGCCACTGCAGTTGCGCAACAGCTTTACGGCGAGCGTGCTCTACGCGCTTCCCTTCGGCACTGGCCACCGTTTCCTGAATCACTCCGGCCGCGTGCTCGATGAAGTTGTCGGCGGATGGCAGGCAAACAGCATTATCACTTCGCACGGCGGCTTCCCGATGGCGTTTACGCAGGCCACTAACACATCGGGCTCGGGCGTCACCAACCGCCCCGACTTTGTTTCTGGATGCAGCCTGTATGCGGGGGCCAAGACGGTGAGCCACTGGTTCAATACCTCGTGCTTTGCCACACCGACGTCTCAACAGCTCGGCAACTCGCCGCGTACACTGGGCTCTGGGCCGCAGCGGACCAACTTGGACTTCTCGATGTACAAGAAGTTCAGAACCTTCAAAGAGCAGAATCTGGAGTTCAGAGGAGAGTTCTTCAACATCCTGAACCACTCGCAATTTGGGCTACCCGACCAGGGATACGGCGACGCGACCTTTGGTCAAATTTCGACGACGGTCATGTCAAATCGGCAGGTTCAGTTCGCGCTGAAGTACCTGTACTAAATAGAAAAAGACGCAACGTGCCGCGGCATGCCGCAACATTGGCTGCTGCGGCACATTTGCGTAGCCCTGCACACCGGCAGACAATCTGACGGGCGCTCGATAACAAGAGAGGACAGCTTACCGATGGAATCACATTACAAGCTCGCTAAGAGCGGTGTTGTGTTGGCCGGCATGGCAGCGATGTTTGCGGGCATGACGGCCACGGGCTACGCCCAGACGCCAACCACGCCGTCATCGGACGAGGCTGGCGCCGCAGCGGTATTCAATCGCGTTGCCGCAGACCAGTCGCGCCTGCGTGTCTTTCTTCAGGCAATGCCAAAGGGCGCCAACCTGCACAACCATCTGGACGGCAGTGTCTACACCGAGAGCTACGTGAAGATGGCTGCGGAGCACGGCTTCTGTGCCGATTTCACGGCCGCCAAGATCACCCCGCCGCCGTGCCGCACTCCCGAGGATGAATTGAAGGGCATGGGGATGCGCGATCCCGGCCGGTACGAGAGATTCATGGATGTGATTTCGAGGCGGACCTATCGCCGCGGAATCGGCTACGACGTTCCGGGCGGATCCACGGGAGGCGGGGGCTTCCCGGCAATCTACGCGATTTCGGTTCTGGTGCCGAGCGAGAGCATGGTGCTGTCGCGCAGGCTGGCTGCCAACGATCACGAGACCTATACCGAATTCATCTACCAGCCAGACATTCTCGACAAAACAGCTTCGGCAGTGAAGGATCCACAATGGGATCCGAAGGACATGGAAGGCGCCTTTAACCGTGCGCTTCCCAAACTGAAGCCAGTGGTCCAGCATGCGATCGCGGATTTTGAAAGCTACAAAGCGAAGGCCGATAAAGTGTTGGGCTGCGGCACGCCCAAGGCGGAGCCGGCCTGCAATCTGGAAGTACGTTTTCTGAGTTATACCCGGCGGGGCGACCCTCAGGATCAGGTGTTTCAGGCTACTATGATGGCGTTCATGCTGGCCGATAGCGATCCGAATTATGTCGGCTTTCATCTCGTGGGACCGGAGGACAAAGAGAGCGCTCTGGACGACTATGACCTCAACATGGAGATGATCGGCTTCGTGGGGTCAAAATTTCCGCGCGTCCACCGTGCGCTCCACGCGGGCGAACAAACTCTGGGCAAGGCACCGCCGTACGCACTCGTAGATCACCTGAAGAACGCCATCGAGATCGCTGGCGCCGAGCGGATCGGCCACGGCGCGTCGATCCCGTTCGAGGTCGACGCGGTTGGCACTCTCGCACGCATGGCCCGCGACAATATCGCCGTGGAGATTAACCTCACCAGCAATGATCGATTCGGGGCGAACGGCTCATATCATCCGCTCAATCTGTACCGCGCTGCTGGCGTACCGGTTACCATTGCCACCGACAATACCGGGATGGCGCGCGTCGATCTCTCCAACGAGTATGTACGCGCCGCATATGAACACAAGCTGGACTACAAGGACCTCAAGTACGTCGCGCGCACAGGAATGCAGGTCACGTTTCTTCCCGGTCAGAGCCTATGGGAAAAGCTGCAGATTGGCGTGCCTGTAGAGGCCTGTAGCCACGACCAGCTTGGTTCCGACAATCCCTCGGCGGCTTGCAAGGCATTCCTGTCGAAAAGCACAAAGGCTACGCTACAATGGCGCCACGAGAAGCAACTAGCAAAGTTTGAACGCGACGTGCAACGCTGGCGCTTCTAATTACACTCTGCACAAGTTCCAAGCCAGTTCCCTGCTTGAATGGAATGATATGCCGAGTGCAAGGGCAATTAGGTCTGGCGATTCTGCTGGAGACGTGCTTTTTGCAGCACTGGTTTAACCTGTCGGACCCCGGCGTGGAAGAAGCCTTCCACGATTCGCGCACGTTTCGCCGCTGGGCCAGTTTAGACGAGCGAACTCAGCTGTTCAGATCTGTCTTGCAATTACAAAAAGGCCCCACAGGTTTCCCGATGCGGGCCCGTATTTGTCCATGTATGGACAATAGTCAACGACGATCATCGGCTCGTGCGTAATCAGGCCCGCAAGTTCCCGAGCAAGTGGGGACGCCACAGGAAACGGCAGGCGGCATCGACCTGAACCACCCCACGACCCGCTGTTCCACATGGCGCCAGCTTCCGCGGCGCCATGTGTGTTTTGAAAAAAACCAAGCATCCCGGTCACTTCTCTTGGATCTGCTTAGGTGAAGATTATCTGACCGCCGGCCGCCTTCTCGTAAAACTGGCCCACCGAGATGGCACCATCCACCTCTTCGCAGAAGTCGTCTTTTTTGATGTGGAACATATCCACGATGGCGCGGCAGGCATAGATCTCGCAGCCCGCATCGTGAATCATGGTGATGAATTCACCGACCGGAGAAATGTCTATTTTCTCAATCTTTTTTCATCATCCTGGTAGCGAATGCCGACATTCCTGGTATCGCGCCGAGCAGCGTAGGCATACGCATGCCCGGATTGCCGACGGTGGCCACCTTGAGGCTGTTTATCCACTTCCTGATGATGGCGTCGAGGCCGAAGAAGGTAAAAAGAGCGAAGCTTCAATGCCTTCCATGCGTGCGCCGTTGGACGCTACTGCTCCTTGTAAGCATGCACGACAAATCGTTCCGGAGCAGCGCCGATAAGGTGGAATGGGTAGCAGGTTATGAGCGTAATGGAAGACTTAACCGAGGGGACGAGAATTCCGGTATCGTCAGGCGAGACGATCCGTACCCAATCGACCTGGTAGCGAGAAAGGCCAGTTGCGGTCTGAATCTGGATCTCGTCGTTGACGCGAATGTCCTTGAGGGCGCGGAAGAACGTATCGCGATGACCGGCGATTCCGGCGTTTCCCGGCTCACCAGGAAGAGCAGTGCCTTCAATGTGTCCTACACCGAGTCGCAGAGTACGCGCTGAGGTTCCCTCAAGAATTGCGGTCATCATCCTAAGGCGGGGAATCTCAATGCGGCCCAGGACGTCGCCGTGTTTGGCAACGACCGTTGACAGGTTCACTTCTTGTTGTTTTTGCGCAAAGATCTGTTCTTCAAGAGTGTTGTTCGCGGCGTCCTGGAAGAGCTTTGCATGGAGCAGAGTCAGCGCAACATAAGAGATCGCAAGGGCGCCTGTAAGGAAAAGCAGCCTCCGCGTCCAGCGAAGAAACAGACAGCCCCGTATTGCAATGACTTGCTTCGCAGTTACGGTCATCATCATCGTGTGCCTCTGCCGTCACTGGGAGGAATGTTAAAGGCGGCGCTATCTCCGGTGCGGGTGAAGAACCTGCGCCGGAACGGGCAAAGGAGGCGACACTCGCGTACCGCCTCCTGTTCCACAGACCGTTTCCGGATCGCGTAAGGCTCCGTGCAATCTAACTCTAGCTTGATTTACACACGGCGTTTCACGAGACTCGTCAGAAGAAAGCCTGCACCCAGCATAAGCAGTCCAACTAATCCAATAAGCGGAAGAAGACTAGCTGTCTGAGGCAGGGTGGCCGAGGCCACTTCAGGCGATACAGCAACCGCAGGCACTGCTGTTACAGTTGGCGCTGGTGTGGCCACAGGCTCCACCACAGCAACGGGCGCTGGTGCCACAACAGGCTCTACTGCAACCATAGGAACTGGTGCGACAGCAGGCTCTGCTGCAACCGTCGGCGCAGGTGCGGGCGGAGGTACAACCGCAACCGCGGGCCCAGCAGAAACTGTGGGCTCCGTTGCAGTTACCGTCTCAGCCGTGGGCACAGATGCAACTGCAACCGTAGTCGCTGGTGCGGACGGAGAGGCAACTACGGCCGCAGGCTCTACCGCAGCAACAGGCGCTGGTGAAGCCGTAGATTCTGCGGCAACAGCAAGCGCGGGAGCAACCGCGAGAGGAGCGTCCACAATCTGGGCCAGAGCAACTGTTTCCCTGGTTGGGCCAACTGCCCCGATCGGAGCCGTTTTTAAAACTTCGACGGACGCAGCGGCTAGAGTGACAGAGGTGGAGAGGACCGGCTCATTAGTTTCCTTTGCCAGTTGGGTGGCCCTGGGCTGTTCATAAACAACCTGGTCGCCCCATGTACGACCCGGACAGTACCAAGCCTTCAGAGCTTGCGGATCTGAGGCAGGACGATTGGTAAACATGACCGTAATCAAGTCAGGAGCTTTCAGACGAGAGTTCGGAACTCCCACAAATGTGGTGAACACATGAGTCCCGTCCGGATTGGAGATCTGGATGATGTCCCGATCCTGGGAGGAATCGAGAGCCTTGAAGAGGTAAGTGCCCGCCGGCAGAGTCTGGGCGCCAACGCCCGGGACTTCGACAGGCACGGTGAAGGTGACAACAGTCTTACTGCCCTGCTCGTCGGCTTTTGTTTTCGGAGCCACGAGAAGACAGAGTACGCCGAGGCACAGTGCTATTCCTATTCCCTTGAGAAGTTTCATTTCTCTCCGCGAGTTTCTCCGACTAATTTGCACTGCGGTTATGATGCAACCTCTTTGTGTTGTCGGCTTCACGAGAAGTTGCACGCCGGGAAATCCGGCAGGCCTGGGGTTAATGGCGTGCCAATCAAGGGCCAGTCTTACGCAGTCGCCCCGGGGATTGCTGGCCAATATTGACCGCAACGCACGCAGGGCCTGCCCTCCACAGCAGCGCAGTAGGATCTACCGAAAGCACAACGTTCAGGCGGTCAAGATTCTGCTTGCCGCGATCTTCCCGACAGCCTGGGCGGGGAAACCCAGGTGCGCAGGTTGCGCGTGTTGGAGTTGTGCCCGCGAGAAGGAGCGCATATAAGACTGCGCCACCTGGTTCCAGACCATCTTGCGTGCGTAGAGGTAGGCTCGCTTGCGCATCGCGAAACGTTCCGCATCGTCGTCCAGCAGCTTAATCGCCGCAGCGGCGATGGCAGCCGGATTCTCAAAGGGAACCAGCACTCCGCGTCCGTCGTCGAGGAGTTCGGCGGCGTGCCAGTAGGGCGTGGAGATGATCGCCTTGCCGGCGCCCATGGCATAGGCCAGGGTTCCCGATACAGCCTGCGCCACGTGACAGTACGGCGTGATGTAGATGTCGGCTGAACCAACCAGTGAAGCCATCTCCTGTGGGGTGACGAAGCGGTTATGAAAGATCACCTGGCGCTCAACCCCGAGTTCCCTGGCCATTGCCTGCAACTGATCCCGATATCGATCTCCCTCGCGAGCCCTGACGTGCGGGTGAGTTGCGCCCGCGATGACGTAGACAGCGTTCTTGTGGCGGGCGAGGATGCGCGGCAGGGCTTGAATCACGTTTTCGAATCCCTTGTTGGGAGAGAGCAAGCCGAAGGTGAGCAATACAAGCTTGCCCCCGATGGCGAGCGCATCTTTGTAAACCTCCGGCTCCACAAAAGGCAAGTTGGGGATGCCGTGAGGAATCAAGTCGATCTTCGCTGCTGAAACTCCAAACACATCCTGCAGAACGCGGGCAGAGTATTCGCTCATCACAATGAGCCGATCGGCGCGGGCGGCGATCTGTAGCATGACGTTGTGCTGATCGGGATCGGGCTGACAGAGAACGGTATGGAGCGTTGTGACTACCGGCATGGTGAGGTACCGCAGCAACTCCAGGACATGGCTGCCAGCCTTTCCACCAAAGATCCCGTACTCGTGCTGCAAACACACCACGTCGACATTGCGCGCATTGAGAGAATGGGCGGTTGCTCTATAGGAGGCGAGGTCGTCTTCGGCGATCTGGCTCCGCACCCTCGCGGGGTAGAGGTACGTGGATTGCGGGTCGTTGACGGCTGCCACCTGCAGGGCAGAGGCTCCGTACTCGGCGGCGATCGCATCGCACAAATCGGTGGTGAATGTTGCGATTCCACATTGCCGGGGAAGATGATTGCCGACGACCGCGATCCGGCACGGACGTGAAGGGCTGGGCGCCGTCAGCAGGGGCAATGCCGATTCTGTTCCAAATACCGCAGGCCATTGCACGCGCCGAATCGATGTGCCCGGTTGCGCATTCGTGGTGAGATTCGATGCGGACATTGCGACTCCTGACTTCTAAGGATGCGGGCGGCATTGGGTGCTGCTGCAATTGCCCAGGTGTGAATTAGTGGCGAAGCGCTACGACTGTTGCCAGTGCTTCACTGGCGATGAAGAACAACAGAAAAATTGCGGCGCCGATGCCGGCCAAAAGCTTTGGAGACCTGACCTTGCCGTGTACGGGCGATTCCGTGCCCAATTCTTCTTCGCCCCTTGCGACCAACCGGAAGCCGCGCGTGAAGACAAAGCAGCCGGCGGCCGAGGCAACAAGATCTCCCATAACCGGACCGAGTCTGGAGATGCTGCGAAGAAAGTGATTCATCATGAGCCGACTCTAATTTGGATGGTCTGATGTGGCTGGTCAATTTTGGACAGCTTGGTCAGGCCCAGCTCAATCGAGTCAAAAGAGTAAATAAGCGATGGCAGCGAAGAAGGGATGCTGCCTTCGGAGGAATGTAGCGATGTGACCAAGCATCGCTGCCGCCGCATTTGGTGGGAGCACCAGCACACATGATGCCGCTGCGACGACAAGAACGCTGTTCACTTTTGCTCAGTCACCATTGAACGATGAGCGGCCCAGGTCATATTGTCGCCTAGCCGGAGACTGAACTCTGTTGACGAACCATTTCTCGTGCGGTGTCGACAACACTTCAACTTTGAGCAAAGAGACTGTAAGTAAACGTCATCCTGCAACCGCGGTATTGCTCTGCATATCCCACAATTTGACATTCACCTATGGCACAGCACTTATGCCGCCCAAACACACACCACCACGAGATGGCTTCCCCTTGTTCCCGATCAATTTAGCTCAGACGATCGACGGCGTAAATGGGAAACTAGGTCCTAACTCCGGCAAGTTTGGTTTTGACAGTCCTGTCGCCAACACTTGTGGGAACCAGTCGCACGACATTGGCGAAACGATGCGCTAAAGTGCGCAACCTTCTGCTGTCTTCGCTTCTTCACCTTGACTGTTCATTCGGTTCCTTTGACTAAGCAGACGCGCACAGCATGCATTTGGATCCATACAGTAGCACCAAGTCAACGAAGGAGACGCATGGTTACCGCAACTTTCCCCGTTTCATTGCTTGAGTCAACATGTAATTTCGCAGTCTCATGCAGCCTTCCCCAAGTTCCGGCCAAACGCCGGCAAGCCGATGCTGTAGTTCGTGCCCAGACTGGCGACCATGAAGCATTCTCAGAACTTTACCTGAAGCACAAAAGACGCGTCTTCGCCATTTGTATGCGTATGGTACGAGACTACGCGCTGGCCGAAGACCTCACCCAGGACACTTTTCTTCAGGTACACCGCAAACTTACATCCTTTCGTGGTGACTCCGCTTTCACCACTTGGCTTCACCGATTAGCCGTCAATACGGTGCTAATGCATTTGCGTAAACGCGCATTAACTGTTGTATCGCTTGATTATTTGATGGAAGATGTCCCTGAAGAGCATGTCGGGAGAAGTTTCGGCACTCGCGATCTAATGCAAGCTGGTGTCACCGACCGTCTGGACATCGGTCGCGCCATTGATGCCATGGCGCCCGGGTATCGCAGCATCTTCCTCCTTCATGACATCCACGGGTTCGATCATGGCGAAATTGCCTCAATGCTCAAATGCACCCGCGGCAATACAAAGTCCCAACTACACAAGGCCCGCCGGATGCTACGTGGCGTCCTCACTTCAGGAAGCGGCCCGGCTTCCCAAACAAGAGATATGTTCCTGGTGCCGAGCCAGAAGGGCGTACCAGGCCTCTCCACAAAGTCGCGAAGCTCCACCGCCTTGAGAGCTTAATCAACAGTAATCGTGCCGGCCAAGTAACGGGAACCATCGAAGGTGCGGTCACTCTGACATAGTCTCCCTCGTGGAGTGTATGGCTTATTGGAAGCTGGGCGGAGTCAAAGAAGATTTGGTAGTGTTTATCGTCTTGAGGATCGACAAGTATCAATGAACCGGAATGCATATCGAGAGAGGAGATGTTTCCGCCGAACACAAAGGCGGATCCTGGACTTGCCACGATCGCGATACTACTTGCGACGCCTCGAGCCTTTCTGTCAGATTCAAATGTGAGTGAGATGAGTGTTCCCTTGAGCAGATCTGACGGTTTGGAGTGCACCGAAGACAACTCCGCGTGGCCCTCGCGAAGGATGGGCGTATTCATGGGAACAAGCAGCTTGATTGGCTCACGAGACAGGACCGTACTAACCGTTAGCTCCCTCGTATCAGGGTTGTAGTTAAGCACTCAGCCTTGTTACTCGCCACTAGTACCATGACCACATGAATAGGTAATCAACATAGGTACTTGTTGGAGTCCATTGCGGGTTGTATAGCTGAAGTATGAGCAGAGGCAAGAGACTTGAGATTGAGTTAAAGCCGCGAGACAGGCAGCAGGTAGAGAAGTTGTTGGGCGGCGGTTTGCAAGCGGTGCGCACAACCTTGCGCGCCTTGGCCTTGCGTCAGATGGATCAAGGGCACTCCACACCCGCAGTGGGCGCCAACCTGGGGCTTTCCGCCAAGGCAGTATGGCAGATCGGAAAGCGGTATATCGATGGTGGTCTAGAACGTGCGTTGTTTGATGCGTCTCGTCCTGGCAAGGCAGCCGGTCTGGATCAGCAGGAGCAGCAGCGCATTATCGCAGTTGTCTGCTCGCCGCCTCCAGAGGGGCGGGTACGCTGGACGGTGCGTCTTTTGACCGAAGAAGTTATCAAGCGCAAACTTGTTCCCCGCGTGGGCAGAGAGACCATCCGGATTCTGCTGGAAAGCCATGACCTCAAGCCATGGCGGGAAAAAAATGTGGTGCGTGGGAAAGTTGGACGAGGAGTACATCTTCAAGATGGAAGACGTGCTCAAGATATACGAAAAGCCGCTGTCAGAAAATGAGCCTCTGGTTTGCGTCGACGAAAAGCCTGTGGCGTTGCATGAGGATACGCGGCCTTCGATTCCGATGCGGCCCGGTCGGGTTGCGAGGCGGGACTATGAGTACAAGCGCTGCGGCACCGCCAACGTCTTTTGTGGCATCGAGCCTAAGGCGGGAGTTCATTTCACCAAAGTGACACCCACGCGCTCGTCGCCCGAGTTTGCCGAATTTATATTGGAGATCGCCGAGCACTACCCCGCCGCCGACACTATCCATCTGGTCATGGACAACTTGAGCACCCATACCCGCAAGGCATTGGTGGATCGCTTCGGCGAAGAGGTGGGCGGATGGTTGTGGGATCGCTTTACCGTTCACTACACACCGAAGCATGGAAGTTGGCTCAACCAAGCTGAGATTGAGATTGGCATCTTCAGTCGTCAATGCCTGGGAAGACGAAGGATTGGGGATGTCTCCACACTGCGCCGCCAAGCCAAAGCCTGGAATCGCCGCACCAACCGCGACAAACTCACAATCCGGTGGCGGTTCACCAGAAAGCAGGCGCGCCTCAAGCTTAATTACTCAATCAAGCGGTCACGGTACTAGGTGATCGCGAAAGCAAATGGATACTGAGAGCAAATACGTTTGTTTCGTCAAGCACAGCCTGAACCGAACCATGGTCGTTGGAACGTAGATTCTGCAGCGGAATCCCCTTGCCATCGAGATAGACCTGAGTCCGTTCGTCAAAATAGTATTTTCATCGGCCGCTGACCGAACACTTTCAAACGAAACTCATCACACACAGAGTCCACATCCTTAACTTAGCCCCCTACGATGGTGCTCTTTCCTCGGGGCACGGACGGCAATGCGGACACATCTCTTACCGCACTCTCAGACCTGATGCAAGTTGCGAGCCTACAATCTGTTCTGACTTTGCACCTACAACGAACATTTGGGCAATTATCACACCACCCAATATGACTACCGTGACAGAACGATCCATTTAGCTCACTCCTCACTTCTTGCAAACTTGCCAGACAAGTAGTTGGATGCGTCGAGCTAGTTTCGGTCGTCGGCCTGCAGACCGTGGGAGCGCTGGGCGTTCCTTCACAAAGTTGGTCTCCGTGCCAGTACAGATGGCGAAGAGCAACCTACTCTGAGCTTCAATGACTAGAGACCGTGGAGCGGGTCCGGTGGGAATGCTGGCCACCATCTGGAGCGAGCGACGGTCGAAGACCTTTACTTGATCAGCTAGCCCATCGGTGATGTAACCAAACTCACCAGCGTCGTCTAGTACGATAGCGTGGGCCTCGCGCAAACCACCAATCTGGCCGGACAGCTCACCTGTGTCCAAATCGATGACCTGCACCACCGGTCCGTGTGCGATGAAGAGCCGGCGGGTAACTGGGTCTACGGTCAAGTAGTCCCAGTTACCCATGCCGCCTACGATTCGGATCTACTTGATGAAGAATGGTTTTGCCGTACAGTTCTGTGGAGGCAGGAATCTGCTGCGCCGGAAGAACGGTTGTTGCCAACAGGCAGAAGACAAAAAGGATCTTGTCCTTCGCGGGCCGCTCCTGATGACTAGACCTGCCTTCGTCTCATGACCCAGCCGAGCGCTACTCCAGCCGCAATGCCTGCTGCGAATGTCACCGCTACACTCTCAACCGGATGCAACCGAAGTTGCCTCTTGGTGTCATCAAACAGCTCAGCAGCGGCATCGCCGCTTTGTTTTGCAGCACGCCGTGCCGCTCCTACGCCATCCTCAAGTGCATCCGCAACAGCGGACGCCGCCCGAGAAGCCTTGTGCGCCGTATCGGCAATTTGCTCGCCAGTATGTTCCCATGTTGATTGCGTCATGATCTCTTGACCTCTCTCGTTTTCGATTTCGATTTACTTATGCTCCAACAACCTTTTCGATCTTGCCGATAACATTCTCAACCTTGCCGGCGTTCTTTTCGGCTATGCCATCAGCTTCCAGCTTCGGCTTCTTCGTAAGCTCGCCCGCCTTCTGCTTGATCGCACCCTTCAATTCGTGAAGCTTACCTTCTGTCTGATCATGCGTGCTGACTTTCATTGTTATCTTCTCCTCTGTTTGGTGGATGGTTTCAATTCGTCGAGATCCATTGTGACCTCCCTGCGCCTTGAGTACTTGCGGTAAGCAACGACCCTCTTTTGAAGAATCGTCCCTGCCGAGTGTCAAGCCCTGCAGTGGCAAGTATCAAATGGCGAGGTTGGTGAATGCTGATCGCAATTGCTCAACGAATCGCGAAAAGGAGTCTTTCGATCATAGGCAGGCCCCCTTGAAGTGAAGGTCGATTCTGACCGTTGCAGACAGCAGAATACGCATAGGCTAGTTCATTTCTGCGGTTGCGCCTGTTCGGAATGACTGCGCTCGGTAGCCCAATCGGGCCTTTGCAGTTTTATCGATTGGAAGTTCCACGGGCCGCCAGGTTACCGTGTGCTTTGAGATAGCTTGAACGGCCAAAGATGTTGCGAGCCATGCGATCAGACAATCCCCAGCAGATAGCAGACGAGAACGATCAGCAGCACTGTGCCAAGCCCAATGCCAGCACCTCCGCCTACGCCCCACCGGCCATAACCGTAGTATCCTCCGCCCAGGCCGAAGACCAACACCAGAACAATAATGAGTAAGAGCATCTCATGTCTCCATTTCTCGGGATTCCAAATCCCAGGTTGTGTCGCTGTTTAGATCGCGCCAACGGGCTATTCAAGCCCTTAGTCGCTCCGGCGTTCGCCGCACAATTTCTTCCGTCTTCTCGGCGGCTTTTGCGGAATACTCTTGAGCCCTCGCGCTCAGTTCTCCCGCGGCCTCGTCATCACCCCGGCGGTGTGCGGCAGCTGCGGCGGTGTGCGCGTGGGCGGCATAGATGTGTAAGTTTGCTGCATAGTCCTCGTTGCTTTGGGACATTCTGCCCTCCATCGTCCGGCAAACTTGATCGCCCTGACATCTGGAGTCTCCCACGTGGTCGCTGCAGACGCTGGTCAATGGGATACAGTGCAGATGGCTCCTTGTTATTCCTCCACAATGGCCCGGCGGGCAAGCGACAATCGACTCCGCAAAATGAGTCAATCGAACCGTCCAGACACAGCGACAATGTCCGGCACCTCGATCCTGGGGGCTTGGCGGGAACTTCCATAGCGCAGAACGCATTCCCTGAGGCCGAGCGAAATGCAGTTCTGCTTTGCCTAGTTTCCGATGTCTTGTGTCTGCTGAACGGGCAAGCCTTTGGAGTTGGAGAAGACAGGCGGCTTCTCCGCATTGTGATCGGGTAACTGATCGAGCAGAACAACATTGAGCAGCGACTTGTGCACCTGGATGCGGCCGTTGTAACTAATAAATCCAAGAGTACGAAAGCGATTCATGAAGAAGCTGACGCGAGACCTTGTGGTACCGATCATCTCGGCCAGGGTTTCCTGCGTGATGGGAGGAATGAAGGTCTCCGGCTCTCCCGGCTTGCCGAACTCCGCCATGAGCAGAAGGATTCGCGCCAAACGCTTTTCGCTGGAGTTGAAAAGCTGGTCGACCAAATCGGCCTGCGTCCGCATGCTGCGCTCTAGCAGGAACTTCAGGAACAGATCGGATAACGCATGTTCCTGGTGCATGACGCGGATCATCTCGTCCCTGGTGATCTTGAGCGCTGTACATCTGTTAATGGCAGTGGCCGTGGACATACGTAGCCCTGGTATTGCCGCGAGCGCTCCCTCGCCCACAAAGTCACCGGCGGAGAGCAGAGTGATTGTTGCCTCCTTACCGGTTTGCGAAACGACGGTAAGCCTTGCCCGGCCACGCTGAAGATAATAGATGGAATCGGCCGGATCTCCCTGGGAGAAGAAGTTCTCCTTCTCATTCAATTCGACGATTCTTCGTCCCAGGCCGGCGTTCGCAAGAAATCCTACAAGGTCAAACATGGAACTGCTTTTATCGGTTGTGCTCATGGACCCTCCTTCGAGGCAGTTCGGGGGCAGATTGCTAGACTACTGCAGGTTGATCGAAGACCATCGGAGGGGTGCTTCAAAGATCAAGAGCAGAACACCTTTCGCAATCTCACGCCAACGGAGGGTGGTGAAGCTACACTTCTGCAGCCTGCATTTAGTTTGCCGCGCATGGAATTGTTAGACTATCGGGGATGCTGCTAAAAATTGGGGGCTTTGTCCGGGAAACCCTTACAAATAGCGCATTCTGAACCTCTATAGGCAAAGAAGGACGGCTGGAAATGAACTCCCTAACGAACAGGGCTGCTCGGTTCGCTCTCCAACGCTTCCGGAGTCAATAGACCCAACTGCACCGCAAAGCGAATCAGATCGCTGCGCGTCTGAAGCCCGAGCTTCTCAATAATGCGCGAACGATATGTCTCGATCGTTTTCACGCCGACGAATATCTGCTTGGCAATCTCCGCGCTTGTGTAACCCTGCGCCACAAGTCCGAGCACCTGCAATTCACGGGTGCTGAGGAGGTTGGCCGTTCTTTTGGAACCGGCTCTAATCTTTCCCTTCGCCAGCACGTCCCCGACAAGGATGCTGGCCAAACGCGGATCCACGAAGATCCCTCCGCGATGTATAGCCCGAATGGCGGTGATCAACTCGGCATCCACGGCCCTCTTCAATAGGTAGCCGGAGGCCCCGGTAGCCAGCGCCGATCTCAAGTATGCAGGATCATCGTGCATCGTGAGGACGAGTATCCGGGTCTTGCTGCAATCTCGCGCTATCTGCTCTAGCGCCTTCATACCCCCAACCCGAGGCATGGTAAGGTCCAACAAGACCACGTCCGGTCTCGTTTCCCTCGCCGTCTCAATCGCCTTCTCTCCATCAGCAGCTTCTGAGACGACTTCCATATCGGCCTGGGCATTGACCAGCATTTTCAGCCCTGCGCGGAGAATGGCATGATCATCTGCAATCATGACTCTGATCTTTTGTGAGTGCGCCGGCATTTCAGGTGCTCCTCTGCCATGATTCGGGTTGTGAATCTTTATCGGCAAGCGGGACCTGCACCAGAATTTTGGCCCCCTTGCGCTGAGAAATAAAACTGACCGTTCCGCCCACCATTGCCGCTCTCTCGCGCATACTGTGAATCCCCAAGCGGTGCGAGGAAGCAGCCACGGCCTCAGCGTTAAAGCCACAACCGTCATCGATTACTGCCACTTCAATAGCCGTGCCTGAACAGACAAATTGAATGTTGACCGTCTTGGCTCCCGAATGTCTGGCTACGTTGGTCAGAGCTTCCTGGATAATTCGATACAACGTGATCTGGGTTGTTGACGACAGGTTACTGGTGTCAAGATTTCCGAGCGTGAGATCTACTGCAATGTCGTGGCTTTTTGTGTACTCAGCCGCATATCGGCTCAGTGCAACGCCCAGACCGTGGTCGTCCAGTACTGTTGGGTGGAGTCCGCGGGCGAGCCGGCCGACCTCGTCCATGGTCTGGACTGTGATTTCCCTGAGCCGTTGCCCTTGCGCTTTAACATCTGCAAGTTTCCTCGCGTCTTCCAGGGTACGCAGGCCCACAAGAAGAGCGGTTAGCAACTGACCTGCTTCGTCATGCAGTTCGCGCGCAATCCGGCGCCGTTCTTCCTCTTGAGCTGAGAGTGTGCGTTCCAAAATGAGCCTGCGCGTTGCTTCGGCCTGCTTGATTTCGGCGGCCTGCTTGATCTTTTGCTCCCGCAGATCGGTGATCACCATGCTCAGAGCCTTGCCCTTGAATCCACGAAGCCGATTAATCGACAAATAGACTGGAATCAAATTACCATCGGCGCAACACAGGCTGAATTCGCCCTTCGCAACCGCTCGCCAGCCATCGCTAAGCAAAGTTTCTAATCGGTTTTGCTCCGCTCCCGAAACCAGTGATTGCAATGTTGATCCAACAACCTTGGCTGTCGACTTACGCACCAGTTGCGCAAACCCCCGATTGCAGTAAAGCACCAACCCGTCGCGCGAAAGCGTCGCCGCGCCTTCGCTCATAGCCTCCACAAGCATGCGATAGTTGGGTTCGCCTCCCTTCAGAGAGACCAGTTGCTCTCCGTGACGGCCGGAAACCATCAGTGCATCCACTTCGCCGGACTGTATGGCGCGAAGAGTTTCCTCTGCTATCTTCAGGCGGGCGCGGAGATTTGCTTGCTGATTCGAAGGCATGGGTGACTGCAGTTTGCGCACAGAAGCTCCGGAGCTTCTGCGAGTTCCCGGCGGAGTATTGTCCTTGCGCGGCAGTTGTCGTTTCCGGGCCTGGCCATCGGAATGCGTTTGTGTGTCGGCCATCTGCTCTTTGAGCCTTTATTTCAGGGCGCTGGTTGAAGATCCAACCCAACAATGACGCTCTCGGTCTTTGAGAGGTTCCCGATAATCTTTTTGACCGGCGGTGGCAGTCGTCTCACCAGGGTTGGAATGGCAATGATCTGATCGCCCTTGGCCAGTTGCGGCTTTTCAAGCAAGTCGACAACTTCAATGCTGTATTTGCCCTGCAGCTTCTCCTCACAGATCTTCTTGAGGTTGGCGATCGCAGTCATCGAATTAGGCGTTTGGCCCGCTATGTAAAGCCGCAAGATGAAAAAGTCACTGCGGCTGGTCTTGGCAGTTTTTTTCTTTGCTGTACTCTTCTTCATGCCCTGCTCGGTTTCCGGCCCAAAAGGGCCATGCCTGTCACTTGCCCTTCGCGGCTGTTCATTGACCCGCGACATGCGTGGCCACCGTATGATCGCTTAAAACCTCGCCCAGGTCCAGGCCTTTCTTACTTACAATCAGCTCCCGAACTACCCGCGAATGCTCCATACCGCGGGATTTCAGAACATAAAGCTCGCGCCTCGGCCGCCCATTGGGTTTGCTGTCCCGCAACACAATCCAGGTGTCCATCAAAGAGGAGACCGCGGCCGCGGTTCTTTCCTGGGGATCTCCCGCGAAGGTCAGATTCGTGAACATCGATGTAATCTGTTCCACCTTGAGGAAATCGACAAGCCGCACCAGCATCGATTTGACGTCATAACTGCCCGAGGTCGAAATCAGATTTGTGATTGGGTCGATGACCACCACCTTTGGTCGAAGCTCTGAAATCTGCCTGTGAATAACAGCCAAGTGTCCCTCCAGGCCGGTGCTGGTTGGCCGCATCGCGTTGAAATGCAACAGGCCCTTTTTTACCCACCGCTCCATGTCAAGGCCAACCGAGCGCATGTTGCGAAGAATCTGGCTGGGCGATTCTTCAAAAGTGAAATACAGGCAAAGTTCACCGCGAGCGCATGCGGCTCGAGTAAAGTTCGCTGCCAGGCTCGATTTCTCTGTTCCGGCCGTGCCCGTAACCAGCACGCTGCTCCCGCGGAAAAATCCCTTGCCTTCCATCATCTCGTCGAGTTTGGCAATTCCTGTCGAGACGCGCTCAGTGAGAGCTTTGTGGGTAAGTGCGAGAGAGGTGATGGGTACCACCGAGATGCCATCTTCATCAATCAGGAATGGATACTCATCGGTGCCGTGAGAAGTACCCCTGTACTTGACGATTCGCAGCCGCCGGGTCGAAATCTGTTCCGTCACGCGATGATCCAATGCAATCACGCAGTCGGCAATGTACTCCTCCAGCCCGTAACGGGTCAGCGTGTCGACTCCCGCTTCCCCGGTAACAATAGCGGTAAGGTTGTGTTCGTCAAGCCAGCGGAACAGTCGCTGCAGCTCCGACCGCAGTATTGCGGTGTCGGCTATACCGGCAAAAAGCGCCTGAACGCTGTCGAGAACAACCCGCTTTGCTTTGATAGTTTTTACCGCGTGGGCCAAACGGACGAACAAGCCGTCGAGGTTGTATTCTCCAGCCTCGGTAATCTGGCTTCGTTCAACAAAGACATAATCGATCACGAGCTTCTTGCGTCTGGTAAGGTCGCGCAAATCAAAACCCAGCGACGCCACATTGGCCGTCAACTTTTCTTCGGTCTCTTCGAAATTCATGCATACGCCAGGCTCGCCGTATCGAACCGCACCGTTCACAAGAAACTGCATCGCCAGGAGGCTCTTGCCGCATCCTGCTTTTCCGCACACCAGCGAGACCCGGCCTTTGGGCAGGCCTCCTCCTGTCACTTCATCCAGCCCCTGAATTCCCGTCGGGGTCTTGGCAAGCAAGGTGCGCGTAGGTTTCGACTTAGGCTTGGCTTGGGCCATCATAATACTCCAGAGATCCAGGTTGGTTCGGCTCGGGCGTCAAACTTCCGCCGTACCCCGAGTTGGCGGTGAATTCTGCGCAAATGCCGCTCGCACGGCTCCCGGCTCGCGAACAACTCGCGCGTCCACAGCAGGTGACGAACGGGAGGTTGTTCATCGCTGTCTGGGCGCCTTGATTGTGGAATTGAGGCGCGGGAGCTGGTCGTCGAGAACCGCAATGAAAAGTGAACTTCGAATTCGCTGCCCACTTCTGCTATTGGTCAGGAAACCTGATTCTCTAAATCTCTTCATGAGGAAGCGAATGCTCGCCTTGGCTGTGCCTATTTTTTCGGCGAGGGTCTCCTGATTGAACCTGGGGATCACAGTCTCTGACTTACCTTCCTTACCGAAATCAGTGAGCAGGGCAGAGCCCGGTTTAGTCCCATGACGCTGCAATCCAGGGGTTGGTAAACCAAATCGCCTCGCAATATTGGAGGAGTAGCGACGCAGAAACCTGCATCGCTGCTCCTTGAGGGAGGCCGCAACTCTTCGGGCAGAACTACCGCGTTTGAGACCAACTACATCAATATCTTAGTAAGTATGGCTGGATTCAAAGACCGCGTCTGTGCTGTTTTGCTCACTTTTGAAAGATTGCGTTGATCACGGATTCGGGCCGATTTGGATCGCGGCCGATAGATTTGTATTTTTTCGGCAAGTTATTCCGTCTTCTTAATCTCCAGCATTCAGCTCGCACCAACCACGGACGGCGAATTGTAACCCTCGACCTCTCCCCTTCCCGCCTTCAGGTGGTTAATACTACCTCGCGCATTTCGGCGAAGTACGGTGTGCTCCGCTGAAGAACACACTCAGCAGCGTATAGGTACATAGCGGCTGACCAGGTTTGCCAATCCCGGCCGCTAGGCTTACCTGTTTGCGCGTGAATCCACTCGTTAAAACCCCACTCCGCCGCGTTTTCATGCCACGGCTTAACCAGTTCTGTAAGCGCCAATAACTTTCGCTCCGCCAGATCCATCTGCCCTGCGGCAACGCAAGCCGAGACGTAGAAGCCACAAATAAAAGGCCACACTCCCCCGTTGTGATAGTCTCCCGGCCGGTTATAGCGCTCGTATCGAGGCAGCCAATCCACATGATGGGGCAGAATGTAAGGAAACAAGCAGGGCGGCAAATCCACGGCAAGTTCTCCGTGCCCCCGCATGGCCTCGCACTCGGCTTCTATCCATGTCAGCAGATTTGCAGCCCATTGCGGTGAAACAACTCCAGTCAGGATTGCAAGGCTGTTGCCAAGCAGATCGAAGCGGTCGCTGCTCATGATCTTGTACGAATAAAGTCCGTAGTAGGGCGCGGTCGGCTCAACAAGAGCCTCTTGCTCATAGCTTTTCTTTTGCTCCCCACTGACCTCTAGACGGCTCATCAATCCGCGCAGTTGCTTGGCGGATTCGTCTTCGCGGTAAAGGCGGAGACAAGCATAGACGAGCATATTCACGTAGAGGCCATAGCCCATCACGTACTGTTCATCGCGCCAGTCGCTGGTGGGCAACTGGGCAACCATCACCCGGTCATCCGGGCTCTGGTACTGCATCCACTTCCGGGCCTTCTCTGCTGCTTCAAGAAGAAACTCCGGCTGGTTCCTCGATATTCTGTAGAGAGCCAATCCGAAGAGAAATAGAGGCGTCGAGTCACTGGAGCCGCGGTTATCTGGATCGTGCGCGAGGGATGGAATGTGGCCGTGCACCGTCTGATTGTCGGCAAGCGCCACCAGTGTACGTTCCAGAGCATCCGCAAGTTGCTCGTTACCAGTAACCAGAAAGCCAAGGGAGGAAATCATCAGGTCGCGCGTGTAGGGCTCCGGGTATCCCCAACCAGCGGTCCGAGGCAGTCCTTGAAATGGTCCCTTTGCGTTGTGCAGCAAAATCTGGAGAGCCGCCTCTTTGGCCTGCCCGATAGAGATGAGCGATTTTTCGTCGAACGACATAGACTCCTCGATGAAGTGCTGGGTTGAGGGGCAGCACTCAGGCCTCGTTGCTTTCTACTGAATACCCATTCGATCAGAAACAATTTCAACGAACCGCCTGGCAACCTGGCGATAGTCGAATAGATCGACCACGCGTTTGCGGCCCGCTTCTCCCATACGCCGGCGCAAAGCTCTGTCCTGCATCAGAAGACGAAGGTACTTTGCAATGTCGGGCACGCTGGCTCGGTATTCAGCCGTCCGCGGATTTGGAAACACGATGCGATGACTTTTCTGATAGTCGTGCCCTTCGCCGTAAAGTGCTTCGGTGATTTTTCTTTCCTCTGCCACTTTCGCCAGAAATGCCGTCTCGCCATGGACCATCGTGTCGCGAAATGCCATGGCATCGATGGCGATCACTGGCTTTTCGCAGGCGTTCGCCTCCACCTGAATCATGCCAAAACCCTCCAGCCGCGAAGGCGCAGCGTAAATGTCACAGGCAGACAATAAATAGGGCATGAAATTCTGCGAGACGACATTAGTCGAGAAAATAACCTTCTTGCCGATGCCCAGGTCTTCTGCCAGTTTGATGTCGATCAGATTTTGTTGGTCAGTGCGCGGTTGAGGCCAGACCTTGCAGACATATCTCCAGTCGGGGACCTCGCTATCGATCAGCGCTAATGCCCGCATAACCTCCTGAGCGCCTTTGGAAGCGCCGTCGCCGCCGGCGGTGAGGATCATCAATTGGTCGTCTGATATTCCCAAAGCCTCGCGAATCGCCTGGACTTTGAAGTCATCGCGGCTGTGCGGCGCGTAGCGGTCCGTGCCGCAACCCACTGGAAGCACCACGATGTTGTCTCCCTTGATGCCATCCCGGATATAGACTTCCTTTACCCAGTTGGAGGTGACCAGAATCAGCGGCAGAGCATTCAGCACTTCACGGTGTTCCGCGATATAGCCATCGGCCACAAGCCATGGCACGGCCTTCATCCCAAACTTCTGCGGGTGCAGCACCAAATGCGGAAGATGGCCCCAGAATCCCACGCCCACCACGATATCCGGCTGAAACCAGCGATAGTACCACTCCTTCTCCAAGTCCGATTCCAAGTGAACCGGGTGAACGTCCACGCCCATCTCACGCAGGCCCCTGCATAACAGTTCACCTTGCAGAGCCAAGCCTGCCGCCGGCGCCGGATATTCGCTCAATACGAGTACTTTCACGATTGTTGCCCCCTGATTGCCGTACGCTTTGCCGCTGCCTGTGCTGAGTCAAAGCACCAGAACCCTTCTTCCCGCGGAGTCGCCCGCGCTTCCCAGCTTTCTGGTCCATACCCGTAGACATCCGTAATCAGCTGGCGCTTTTCAAGCCAGATGTTCTTTGGCAACATGTCCCTCCGATCCGCGTCGTCGCGAACCCTAGGCAAGTACGCATGTCCTCCATCTTCGTAAGCAAAAAGCCACAGACGGTTTGTGGCGATGCTCCCCGATCGCCAAAGTTCAACCACGCTTCGGCAGCACTCCTCATGCCGGCGGTGACGTGTGTATTCGCCCTTTGGGCCATGAGTGAGAATCAAGTTGTAACTGTATCCAGCCAATAATCTGGTGATGGCTTTCAGAATCTGTTCGATTGGTAATGGCACTTGGCCGGGCTCATCGTCCAGATCCGCCATCTCACCGACCGCACCCAGTTGGTCCAGGACCTGGCGGAATTTGGGTGCGCGGTCCGGATCGGATGCTCTGCAAAGAGTCACAATCCTCCAATCAATTTCAGGGTGTGCCAGAATGTAGCCGCCGCACCACAGTGTCTCGTCATCCGGGTGGGCGACGACAACAGCGGCGCGCTGGCGAGGGCCGGGTATCGGCTCATCGAGTTGGACTGGGGTCATTGCTCTCCACCGGTAACATCACAGAGCCAATAGCGGATTTCTTCGCTCATTCAACCTCGAGGACTACAACGGTATCGATTCCTTCACTACGCGCTCAGCGCAGGGTAATCGGTATAGCCATGCGGACCTGCAATAAAGAAGGTGCTAGGGTCCGGTACATTGAGCGGTGCATTGCGCGCAAACCGTAACGGCAAATCTGGATTCGCTAGAAAGAGCTGGCCGAAGGCTACCGCATCCGCTTCACCATCCTGGATGACCTTATTCGCTTGTGCGAGTGTGTATTTTTCATTTGCGATGTAGACGCCGCCGAATTCCTTTTTGAGCTGCGGACCTAATCGGTCTGGTCCGAAGTACTCGCGCGCCAGCAGAAATCCGAGACCGCGTCTGCCTAGCTCACGCGCTACATAACCGAATGTTGCCGGTGGGTTTGAATCATGCATATCCTGCGAATCGCCGCGCGGCGCAAGATGCATACCCACGCGCTTGGCGCCCCAAACCGAGATCGCCGTATCAGCGACTTCAAGCATGAGCCTGGCGCGGTTTTCAATCGGTCCGCCGTATTCGTCGGTGCGATGATTGGAACCGTCCTGCAGGAACTGATCGAGCAGGTAGCCATTGGCCCCATGAATCTCCACACCGTCAAAGCCCGCCAACTTTGCGTTCTCTGCACCGTTGCGGAAGCCCTCGATGATGCCCGGAATTTCGGACGTCTCAAGTGCGCGTGGCGTCACATAATCAGTCACTGGACGCA